>DATBOZ010000180.1:0-58551 GCA_036561585.1 Candidatus Eremiobacteraceae bacterium
CGGATCGGTGGTGGCCAAGATGAAGACCGCGTACTCCGGCGGTTCCTCGAGCGTCTTGAGGAGCGCGTTGAAGCCTTCCGGCGTCACCATGTGCACTTCGTCGATGATATAGACTTTTTTGCGCATGTATGCCGGCGGCACCGCGACTTGATTCCGCAATTCTCGGATCTGTTCGATGCCGCGATTGCTGGCGGCGTCCATCTCCACCACGTCAAACGAGGTGCCGTCGGCGATCGACCGGCACGCGCCGCAGTGTCCGCAGGGGTCCGGACGAGGTCCGTTGGTCTCGCAGTTCAGGCACCGAGCTAGAATGCGTGCCGCCGATGTCTTGCCGGTGCCGCGCGGACCGGAGAAGAGATAGGCATGAGCGATGCGGCCCGATCGCAACGCAGCGGTCAAGCCCTCGACGACCGCCGGCTGGCCCACGAGGTCATCAAACCCGGCGGGACGGTGTTTTCGGTACAGAGCGAGTTCGGAAATTGCGGATTGGATGGCCACGGCGCCGACTTTCGGCCCGTCCCCGTAACGGCCCTGGGCAGGCCGGCAAGCGGCGTATGACCAGTGTCACTTGGCGGTCGGCTTTGAGAGATTACAATGAAGGAAGAAAGCAAGCGGAACCGTAGGTTTTGACACGCTCAAACGTGGGAATGTTTCCTGGTGAGCGGTGCTGAGGCGCCGCCCTCGAGCGCGGCACCGTTAGAAGACGGGCCGGGCTTCGTTATCCGCGACCGGTCGGACGTGATCGACCGAAGAACGCGGCACTTCTCGTTCATGGAAAGTTCGGTTCACAAGAGCATGGCGGTCGACATCGACCTCACGGAAGCGCTTCGGCGCCATTTCGGCTACGAAAACTTCCAGCCTGGCCAAGAAGAAGTCATCCGGCGTGTGCTGGACGGCAAAGATACGCTTGCCATTTTGGCGACCGGCGCCGGCAAGTCGCTCTGCTACCAACTTCCCGCCATGCTGCTGGCCGGCACAACGGTTGTCGTGTCGCCGCTCATCGCGCTGATGAAGGACCAGTTGGACATGCTCGCCGAGGCGGGCATCTCGAGCACAGTGGCGCTCAACAGCACGTTGACCGATGAAGAAGAGACGTCGACCCTCGAGCTGGTCTCGCGCGGCAATCTCAAACTGATCTACGTGACCCCCGAACGGCTGGAGGACGAGAGCTTTGTCGATGTCCTCAAACGGCTCCACGTGCCGCTGTTCGTCGTCGACGAAGCGCACTGCATCTCGCAGTGGGGGCACGACTTCCGCCCGGCCTATCTGAACTTGGGACGCGTGGTCGCCGCGCTCGGCAATCCGACCGTGCTTGCGCTCACCGCCACGGCCACGCCGGCCGTGCGCGAAGACATCGTCACCCAGCTCGGCATCCCGCTGACGAAGCCGATCGTGCGCGGTTTCGACCGTCCGAATTTGGTGTACGAAGTCGTGCGCGCGTCGAGCGACGACGAAAAACTGCGCGCGCTCAAGAAAGCATTTGCGGGTCCGCTCGCCGGCGGGCTGGGCATCGTCTACACGGCGACGATCAAGAACACCTACGGCGTGTCGGAATACCTGCGCGAGCAGTTGGGCATCGAGGCCGACGTCTACCATTCGAAGCTGCAGAAAGCCGATCGCGACCGCGTCCACGACCACTTCATGAGCGAGAACGTGCGCGTCGTCGTGGCGACGAACGCATTCGGGCTGGGCATCGATAAGCCGAATATCCGTTTTGTGATCCACTATGATCTTCCCGGCAGCATCGAAGCGTACACGCAGGAAGCGGGCCGCGCCGGCCGCGACGGCGAGGAGTCGCTGTGCCTGCTGCTCTACCGGCAGAGCGACACGCGCGTGCAGAACTACTTCCTCACCGGGAAGTACCCGGATGTCGAGGAAGTGCAAAAAGTTTTCGGCACGCTGCAGCTATTCGAGGGTCAGGACAACGGCGTTTCGCTGACCGATCTTCGTAAGATCCTGCAACTGCCGCTCACCAAGCTCAAGGTCATCCTCGCGCTGCTGAAAAAAGGCGGGTTCATCCAAAGCGTCACCAAGGGCACGTACGGCTTGGCGCCGCGCATCAAGGGCAGCCCGAACTTGACGCTCAATCTCGCGAGTTACGAGACGAAGCGCTCGTACGATCAGAGCAAGCTCGCGATGATGCTGCAGTACTGTGAAACGCGCAGCTGCCGGCGCAAGTTCATCCTGAATTACTTCGGCGAAGATTTCGAACGCCCCAACTGCGGCGCGTGCGACAACTGCCGCGCCCGGCTCGCGGCCGCGCTCGATCAACCGGCCGATTCACCGGTGATCGAAGTGAACGATGAGGTGCCCGGCGAGTTCCGCATCGGCGACGTCGTGCACCACCGCAAGTTCGGACAGGGAACGGTGGAGCGCACGGAGCGCGACCTCGTGACCGTGCTCTTCCCCGCGCACGGCTACAAGACGCTCCTCGTCACGGCCGTCAACCGCGGCGCGCAAGCGATCGCGTAAGTGCTCGGGCGTCTTCTCCTTTCGTGTTGCATCGTCGCGGCCGCCAATATCATTGGTGCTGCCGCGTTTGGTACGACGGGGCAGCAGCCGAGTGCGACGCCGCCATCACGCCTTGCCGCGCAGCCTGACGAGAGCCCGCCGGTCGAGCCGAGCGCGTTACCGCTGATCACGCCTTCGCCCGCTGCAACGGCAACGCCGCCGGGCCCAGAGCCCACCGTCCTTCCGAGTATGCCGCCGGTCACGCCTCCGCCGCCCCAACCGCAACCGGTCGTGCTCGCCACTGCGTCGATCATCGCCCAGCTGGGCAGATTGAACACCGTGCACGTCGATTCGCCGCCGAGCGGGATCTTGACGTTGTCCGGCTTCGATCCGCAGATCGTTCGCGCGGTGTTCAATGCGGTCGATCGCACGGTCGACATCACCGGGTTGCACACCGGCACGACGACGATCACAGCCACAGATCTCGACGGGCTTACCGCCACTTTGGCCGTCCGCGTGGAGATCATCGCCGGACGGGTCGCCGATTCGGCGCGCGCGACTATCACCGGTAATCCGGCCGGACCGGACTTCGTGACGGAGGCGGCGGTCGCCGCAGTGCGTGCGGTCGCGTATCCGGATTCGGGCGCGCAGCTCACGATCGATGCGAGCGCCGTCAACGACGCGCATACGCTTGCGACGGATGACGTCGCAGTCGTGCACGTGCCGGTTTCAATCGCAGGCGACGGCATGCTGACGCTGCAGAAAACGGTCGCGGTGACCGTCACGAATATCGCGCAGCCGCGTCTCGCGCCGCGCTATCTGCTCGTGTCGGACTATCCGGAGACGCTGACCGAGAACGGCACGCTCTTCTACGCCGATGTGAATCCGGATGCGCCGGCGCGGCTGCTCTACTATCACTACGCGCAGAAACCTGAGACGCGGCGCGTCATCGTCAAGGTGCAGAACAACGGCGTCGTCTCGAGCTTGGTGCAGCTGATCGCCGGCGTGGCCGGACCGGATTCCAACGTCCTCGCAGCCGGACATCTGGCGACGCGCCGTTACTTGGAGCGGGAATCGGCCAACGAGGGCCAGATCTTCGAAGTGCCGCCGCACGCAACGCTGAACGTGCTCGATCAAGAGATGCCGCCGGAGACGCTGATCACCGGCGTGATGCAGTTGCGCGTCGTGAGCGGCGACGGCGTCCGCGTCGCGCTCGTCGCACAAGACGCCGGCGACTCGCCGGTGCAGCCGATCTCCGACACGTTGTTGCTCAGTGCGGTGCGCCACGCGCGCGGCGTCTACAACGTGCCCGACTTTTTCTACGACGAGACCTACACGATCGGCGACCCGGCGACCGTGCTCACCATCGGCAAATTGCCGTTACCGAATCTCGTGCAAGGCGAAGTGCTCGGCGGCGATTACGGCGTGAAACAATCGGCAACGGTCACGCTGCTCAATCCGGGACCCACCGACGCTCGCGTCGGCATGTGGTTCGAGCCGCGCGGCGGACGCGCGACGGGCACATTTTCCATCGATGGCCAGTTGCTGCAGATCCACGCGGTCGATTTCGGGCACGACGAGCTGCTGCAATCGTTCATCGTGCCCGCCGGCGGATTCCATCAAGTGTCCGTGACCACGATGCCGGAAGGCGGCTCGTCGTATCCGGTCAACGTCATCTTCTCGTCGACACCGCCGGCCGCCGGCTCCTGGAACCAATCGACCTTCGTGTACTAATGATCTTGTAGTGCCGACCTTTATGGTCGGCCTGCGAATATGTTTGTTGGCCGGCCGATCACAAAAGTCGGCAACCTATTTAGAAAAAACGAGGCCGACCATAAAGGTCGGCCCCACACTCTATTCATAGCACCGAGCGGTAGACGTGCGACATCCGCTCGGCGACTGCATCCCAACTGAACTCCCGCGCGTGCGCGCGAGCGAACGCCACGCGCGCCTCGACCTCTGGGCCGCCGCGCAGCACCGCTTCCATCAGCGCCGCGAACGCGTCATCGTCGCCGGCCGGTGCGAACCACGCGTGCTCGCCGAGCACTTCTTCCACAACCGGAGTGCGCACCGCAACCACCGGCAATCCGGCGGCTTGCGCCTGCAGCGGCGGCAATCCAAAGCCTTCGTAGCGCGATGGAAAAACAAGCGCGGCCGCCTGCGAGAAGAGGCCGAGGAGCGTCGTATCGTCGACGTAGCCGCGCAACTCCACGCGCGCGGTTACTCCCAGCAGCGCCGCTTCGCGCATGACCACTTCGGCGTATGCCGTATGCGGTCCGACCGAAACGAGACGCACGTCCGGAATCCGCGCGATCGCGCGGACCGCTGTGAGGAGATCCTTGCGCTCTTCGACGGTGCCCGCCGAGAGCACGAACGGCGCGGCGTTGTCCGGCCGGCGCACGACGGAGAAGAACGCATCGTCGGCGGCGGCCCCGGCGACGACGATCCGGTCGGGCGAGATGCGCAATCCATCGGCGACGTCCGCGCGAGCGGCATTCGTGTCCACCACGATCGCCGCGGCGCGGCGCACGAGCGACGGCTGCAGTGAGCCGAAGTACCAACGCACGTAGGGGCGGCCGCGATTCGCACCGCGCAGCCACACGAGGTCGTGCACGGTCACGACGGTCCGGTGCGGCGCGACGAGCGGCACCGTGCCGCCGGTGAAATGCACGACGTCGGCCCGCGCGCGCCTTGCCAACACGGGTGCGCGGCATTGATCCCAGTACACCCTGCGGTCAAAGCGCCAGAGATCGAACTGCTTGTCGTGCAGCGCGACCACATCGACGTCACCGCGGCGGCGCAGCGCTTCGAACAAACGCGTCGCATAGGCACCGAGACCCGTGGAATTGCCGACCGCGTATTGCGTTTCGACCGCCACCCGCACGCGCCGGTCAGCCCTCTTTGCCCAGCAGCGCGAGCCCGCGTTCGGCGTCGGATTGCGTCGGATGCAATTCGAGTTCGCGCTCGAATGCGCGCCGGGCTTCCCGCCGGTCGCCCCATTGCAACTGCGAGTAGCCGAGCGAGAGCAGATAGCCCTCGTTGAGCGGCGCAAGACGGTGCGCGACGGCGAAAGCGCGAATCGCGTCGCGCCGGTAGGAGACGTTGCGCGCAGGTTCCGCTTTGGCTGCGTCCACATCCAGGTCGCCGACATGCGCTTCGGCGGCGGCGATATCCGCCTCGTCGAGCAGCGGATCCAATCCCTTGATCAGCGCGCGTTCGATCGCGAGCGCTTCGTCATAGTGATGTTGCGCGGCGAGTCCATCGACCGTCGTCGTGATCCTCTCCGCTGCATGCGCCGCCAGATAGTCAGAAACGGCGGCGGCCGCAAGTCCGAGACGCACTTCTGCGTCACCGCGTTCGGCGACGCACGGTTGGCCGCAATCGGCCGCGGTAAAATCCATCAACGCGCCTGACGGATCGCCGTCGAGCCGGGCGCGGCCGCGATCCTCGAGCAGGACGCGTGAAGCCGGTGCAAAGGCAAGGCCGCGATCGAACAATGCGAGCGCGCTCGACCGATCGCCGCGCGCCAGCATGATATTACCGCGGTCGTCGCACCACCATGCCGCGAGCGGCCGCCACAGCAGCGCAGCGGTGGCGATCGCGATCGCCGCGACCGCGATGTCGCGCATGCGCAATCCCCGGCGCGCGCGCTCGAGCGAAGTCATACGGCACGAATAGTTAGGGGCCGGACGCCGTCCGACCCCTCACCAAACCCATGCGCGGCGGTGACCGCCTAGAACTTCACCGTGAAGAACAAGTTCTGACGGTTCTTGGTGAAGTTGTTCGCGGGCGTCAGATCGTCGAGGAACTTGTACTGATTGAAGTTCAAGTTGATCGACGCATTGGTGTTCGGGATCTTGTAGAGCACACCGAACGTCGCCTCACGTGTTCCGACGCTGAGATCGGGCGCGAACGCATTCACCGCGTCGGCGCCGTAGCGCTGGTCGACGTACTGCATGTTCGCCGTCAAGGCGGTGCTGATCGGCACTGCCACGGCGTACGCTCCGACGTAACGACGCAGGTTGACGTAATTCGGATCGAGCGTGAGCGTCTGATTCGACTGCGTGAGGAGATTGGTCGAAGACGGCACGAATGGATTCAGGCCGAGCGGGGGCTGCACGCCATACGAAGTCGGCGACTTGGCGATGCTGACCAGCCGGTCGATCACACCGTTGAGCGACACTTCGGCCTTTCGCTTGAAGACCGGAACGCCGATGGTCACGCCGCCGCGAAACTCCTGGTAGCGTCCGCTCATCGACGACGGCACCGTCAGGTTCGAAGCCGCAGGCGCGATCAGCGTCGGGCGGATATCGTGCAGGTCGCGGCCCGAGAGACTCAGGCGTGCGTCGACGTTGCCGAGCGTGAGCGGGAAATTCAATTGGACGGACGTGCCCTGCGCGACGGATGCGTCGCTCCCTATCGGCGAGGTGTTGTTGAACGCTTCGGCCGGTGCGAATGCCGGCGTCGTGAACGAATCGCCGCTGCCGATCGCGAGCAGCGAGCCCGAATTCGGCGCGCCGAGCGAAAGACGTTGGAATGTCCGATCGAGTCCGATGACGGCCGTCGCCGGTGCCGAAGCCGGGCTGCCGAAGAAGAACGGCGAGGCATTCAGATCCGCGGGTCCCGCCGCGTTCTGCGCGGAGAGCGTATCAAACGTGACGACATGCTCGCCGCCCAGCAATTTGAATTTCAAACCGATGGCGGCGGACGAATCCAAAGTGATCGGGCTTTCGCCCGGGGTCGATGCCGTCGTCGACGAAAGCGCTGCGAATGCGATGGGCGCAGGTCCGAGATCGGTTGCGGACGACGACGTCAACGCGAATCCGAACACCGCGTCGGTCACGAGCGTAGCGCGCTGCCCCGCATTCGAGCCCGCAGATGCCGACGGGAGATCCAAGATCCGATCGAGTGCGAGGCTCGAGGGCACGGACCCGAAATACGAAGGCGGCGGCGCGTCAAATCCGTTTGCGGCGATCCGCTCGAAGCCGAAGACGCGAAGCGAGACCGCGCCATGCGCGTCGCTCGTCTGTGACTTCTCTGCGAAGAGTGAGAAGTTGCTGCTCGCCGCCGGTGCGTTGACGGTCGACACGGTCGCGCGGTCAGCAGGCATCGCGGCCGCGGCTTGCGCGCCGGCGGCGATGATGATGCTTGCGACCACTCCCGCCCGAAGGCAGGCGACTCTCCTCACGAATGACTCCCGTTAATTTGGCGACGGTGAACCGGCCGGCAGCAAGTCGAGCGACCAAAGCGGCCGCATACCTTATACCGAGTGGCGTCCCGGATTCAGAAATTGCACCTCTTTTTTCGGCTTTCCTCTATCACGTTTCGCTTAAACCAGATCTTCGGCTGGTTCCGTCAGCAGGGACGTCTCGCCTCAGTTCTGGCCTCGAAATCGCAGCCAACGCTCGATGATGAGCAGCGCTGCGTACCCGTCGAGCGGTGCCGATGGCACCAGCAGCCCTCGGGGCAGCCAGCGCAAGATTCCTCGCGGCGGGTTCTCCTCGTAGTATCGGCGTCTCGCATCGAGAGTTGTATTGGTTTCGTCGACGATGACGATCGGAATTTCGGGCCAGCGCGACCGGCACAATCGCTCGATGTCGCGCGAATTCGTCGCGTGGCCGATGCAGATTGCTTCGATCGACGACGACCGCACGTCGCGAGCCACCCGTTCCTCGAGGTCGGCCAGCGGCAGCACTTCGAGCGCCGCGCGCGTGCCGTCGTCGGCGACGGCGGCGTAGCCGCACTTCGCGCTGCCCGGATCGATGCCGATGACGAGCCCGCGAGCGCCGGCGTTCATTTGACGGCGACTGGGGATACCACGAGGTTGGCCGTCAATGGCCCTGCAGCGTCGATATCGTTCGCGGCGACCGCGCGCACCACGGTCGGTCCGCGCGACGAGGTGAGCGCCGCGATGGAAGAGTCGATGGCGTCCACCGACGTGATCGGGTTATCCGCGATGCTCGGCGGCATGTCGTGCGAGATGGCGCTCAGTTTGAGACCGGCGATGAGCTGCACGAGCGCGGCGCGGTCCTCGTCGCGGCTCTGCCCGTTCGCGACGCCGACCGAAGCGATCGTCTCGCCTTTTCGGTAGAGCAGTTTATTCGGATAGACGCGCAAGCCGATGCGCAGGACGCCGCCGCGGATGATGTTCTCGGACGCTTCCGGCACGACGATGGCTTCGAGCGGCGCTTGCGTCTTTATGCCGACGGCCGCGGCGTGAATGGAAGCGCGAGCGGGCGCGGTGAGCGGATTCTTCGCGTACGGCTGCACGGGCAGACTGCGCGAAACGTTTGCGACCGCCACGAAGAGGTCGCTCAATTCCCGCTCGATCACGGGCAGCGGGTCGGTCGACTTGATGATGAACGGCTGCGTGATCGCTTCCCCGGCGCGGAAGATGACCGGCGAATCCAAGAGCTGATCCCGCTCGGCGCTCAGTTGGGTGATTTGATCGTTGAGCTTGTTGATGGAGAACAGGGCTTGACGCGCCTCGCTCGAGACGACGAGCAGGAACGCCACCACGACGATTGCGATGAGCATGCCGAAGCCCACCGCGAAGATCGTGCTCGTGTATTTCGGGCGCAAATTGAACAACGTCATGCGCCGCCGGCCCACCACATGCCCGACGCGATCGCCGAAGTAGGCGATCGCGCCCGCGACCACGATGATCATCACGATCGTCGCGGCGCCGCCAAGATCGGGAGACAGGATGGCAAACGGCAGCGTCACGCGGTCAACCTTTCGCGGCGCGCGCGAGCAGCCACAGCCCGGCGCCCAAGAAGAGAACGTTGGGAAGCCACGCCATCTCGAACGCGAGGTTCGGCGTCGTCCGCCCGACCGCAAGACAGACCGTGGTCACGACGTAGAAGCCGAAGACGATGAGAATGCTGATGCCGAAACCCGCGCCGGACGAGGAGCGCTGCGACCTGATGCCGAGCGGCATGGCGAGCAGCGTGAAGACGAGGCTTGCGAATGGCCGCGCGAGTTTGTTGTCGTAGGTGACTAGGAGCAGATCGTAGCGCGATGTGTCGCCCTGTTTCACCCCGCCGTGGAGGAGTTGCGCGATTTCCGCGCGGCTCATGTCGTCCGGCTGCTTCTGCACCTCGATCAGGCGGCTTGGATCCGCGCCGATATCGATGTCGGTGACCGGGGCGAAATTCTGCTTGCAGCAATCCGGTGCGACGGTGTATGAATTGGAATCGTAGAAGCGCCATGACGATTCGTGGTAGGTCCCGCGCGGCGCATAGAGGATCGACGTGAGCACGCCGGCGTGCACTTCTTCGATGGTCACGCCCTGCAACTCGTCGGTCGCGGGGTCAAATCCCTGGGCATACGTCACGCGAATGCCGCCGTCCGGCAGCGGATTGCTGACGACTTGATTGCTCAAGATGCCCGATCCGCCGGATTGGATCTCGGTGCGTAAAATGGTGTTTGCTTGATCGACCGCTCCGGGAACGACGAATTCCTGGAACGTCAGCGCGATGATCGACGCGACGAATCCGACGCCGACCAACGGCGCCGCGATGCGGTAGAGGCTGATGCCGCCGGCGCGCATCGCGGTGAGCTCCGACTCGCCCGAGAGCCTGCTCATGGCCATGAGCACCGCGAGCAGCATGGACATCGGGAACGTCAGCACCAACGTGGACGGCAACGTATAGATGAAGTATTTCGCCGCAGCCCAGATGCTGGCGTGCTCCTCGGAGACCAACCGGGCGATGTTGAGCATGTTGCCCGCGACGAACAAGAGCGTGAACGCCGCGAGCCCGAACAGAAACGGGCCGACGAGCTCCGCCACCATGTAGCGGTCGAGGGTCTTCACAGACGAAAGCTCTCACCGAGGTAGAATTGCCGCGCGATCGGCGACTCCGCGACTTCGTTCGCCGTGCCTTGCACGAGGATGCGGCCCTGACTGAGGATGTTGGCTCGATCGACGATCGCGAGCGTCTCGCGCACCGAGTGATCGGTGATCAGCACGCCGAGACCCTTTGCCTTGAGCAGTCGTATGATCTCCTGGATGTCGGCGACGGCGATCGGGTCGATGCCGGTGAACGGCTCGTCCAAGAGCAAGAACGCAGGATCGGTGGCCAGCGCGCGCGCGATCTCCACCCGCCTGCGCTCGCCCCCGGAAAGCGTTTCCGCGCGATCGTTCGCCAGACGCTCCAAGCCGAATTCGCCGAGCAGCGCCGGCAGTCGTCGTTCTTGTTCGTCGCGCGAGACGCCGCGCTGTTCCCAGATGAGTTTGATGTTATCGGCTACGCTCAAGCGGCGGAAGACCGAGGTCTCCTGCGCGAGGTACCCGAGACCTTCGATCGCGCGCATATGCATGGGCTGGTGTGTGATGTCGGTCTCGCGCCCGTCCGGACCGATGAGCACGACGGTGCCGCCGTCGGGGGTCACGAGGCCGACGACCATGTAAAACGTCGTGGTCTTGCCCGCGCCGTTTGGTCCGAGCAGACCGACCACTTCGCCCACGTTCACGTCGAGACTCACGCCGTCGACCACGGTCCGCGCGCCGTATCGCTTCGTGAGCCCGCGCACGTCGATCTTGACCGGAGCTATTCCGCCGTCCACGCCGCCTCTTTTCTCCAATTGTTTTCGGCTCGCCGCCGCCACTTAGAATTGCGAGCCCGTGACCGGCGCGCCGATGATATCGACCGTCTGCAAGTCGAGATCCGCATTTGCATGGTCGCCGGTCACCACCATGCCCGATGCGCCGGTGGCCGTCACGTGCCCGTTCGCATGCAGCAACTTCGTCTTGCCGTTGTAGGTCATCGTGTCGGCCGTCAGGACGGTGTTGTCGCTTGACCGTGCGCGAACGCCGCCGCGCATGACGATGTCGTAGGTGGCGCCGTCGACCGTGGCGTTAGGGGCCGTTACCGTGAGCCGCACCGCGCTTCCTTTGTAGAAGTAAATCGTGGCCCGGGAAAACGCACCCGATCGAAGCGTGGATGTGTACGTCACGCCGGATGCCTTCAACGAATACACGAGCGCGCCGTGCGCGTAGTTCTTGACGAACGGCGTCTTGCTGCCCGCTCCGGTCTCGAACAGGTGATAGGCGGGTTCGTTTGCAGCGGATGTCGCGGTCGGATGTGGCGTCGGGACCAATGCCGGTGCTTTCGCGTGAGCGCACGCGGCGAGCGCCAACGCGACGAGCGCGATCGCACCCGCCGGACTACGCCGCGACACGACTCGCATCCGATGCTTGTGATCGCGCGGTGTCCGGCGCGCCGAGCGCGAGCATGATCGCGAGCATCGGCCAGCACAGCAGCAGCACGAAGGTTGAGACAAGGTCCACCGTGTTCTGCACCGCCGAGGCCAAAAAACCGACGACGAGCGCGGCATAGAGCAGGCGCCGCTCGCGGTCTTCGGGCGGGATGCGCGCACCGGACCTGCGCGCGCACCGAACACCGGCGACGATGATCCACACGAACGCCGCAAATCCGAGCACGCCGTTTTCGATGAGCGTGTTCAGCGGAAGATCGTGCGCGTGCACCTCGTCGACGGCTGCATCCGGCACCTTCAAGAGCGGATAGACGCGGCTGAAGTTGAGCGGTCCGATTCCGGTCAGTGCGTAGCGCTCGGCCATCCGGAAGGCCCCGCGCCACACCGCGATCCGCGACGTGTTCTCGCTCGGGTCGTGCGCGACGTCGCGAAATCCGACGGCCCCCACCACGATCGCGACGACCGCGCACGTCGAGTAGATGATCACGGCGCGGCGGCCGAACCGGGCGACGAGGACCGGCATCGCGACGAGCAATCCCACCCACGCTGCGCGCGACACCGAGAGCGCGAGGCCGGCGGTGCCGATCGCGGCGGCGAGATAACCAAGCCTGCGAAGCAGGGGCGGCGCGCCGATCTGGGCGAGGCCGACGGGGATGAGGAAGAGCAAGTACCCCGCGAACTCGTTCGGCTGCAGAAAAGTTCCCGCAGCGCGGCCGTGCTCGTAGGCGAATTCGGCGGGCGGGTGGCGTGACAACGTGAGCGCGATCGCGAACGCGCTCGCAAGGATCCCGCTGACGAGATACGTGCCGATCACACCGCGCCGCGTGCGTTCGTCGCGCATCGTCCACCAAAACGCGAAGAATCCGATCGTGTCGCCGATCTGCGATCCGATCTCGAATGCGCCGGCTTGCCAAAGCACGCCGAGCGCTGCGGCGAGCATTTGCGAGCCGATCAACACGGCGAGCGGCAGTGCGAGCGGCGGCTCGAGAAAGGCGCGTGGTCCCCAGGCGACGAGCATCGCGGCGACGCCGACGGCGACCAACGCCGCGATGACGGACGCGAGCACGACGGCAGGTTCGCGGCCGCCGATGGCGATGCCGCGCGGAACGACGGCAGCGAGCTGCACGAGCATCGGGATGAGCGGCCACAGGGCGGCGGCGGCATACGGCAGCGCGGCGACGATACGCGCCGCCGGTGATGCAGTGACGTTCACGGACGCTCACCTTTGGCGGCAACGGCCAGCGCGGCCTTTGCGATAGCCGCCGCGCCGCCCGAACCGCCCATGCGCTCGCGGCCGGTGCGCGCCATGTCGTCCATCCGGCGCTGATCGTCGAGCAGCTTCACGACGCCTGACGCGAACGCGTCGTCATCTGCGGCCGGGAGCACGAGCAGCGCGTCGCCGAGCAGACGTTGCTGGCGCATCCGGTACCAGCCGACGCGATCGGGCTTACCGGGCCGCGAGTCCGCAGCCGAGACGACCGGCTTGCCCAAGCCCACGGCCTGCTCGTTGCCGGTGCCCGCTTGTCCAAGCACGATCTCCGACGACCGCAGCAAATCGCCGAACGCGCCGCGCACCACTGCGGTTGTCAACGCCGGCATGGTCTGGCCGGACCCTCCGCCGACCGCGACGACACCGGCATCGGCGCCGGTCGGCACCGCGACGATGCCGCCGCGTGCTAAGCCCGCGAGCAGATCGCGCAGCGCGACGGTCGGTGCAAGCGAGATGTACGCCTGCACGCTCCGTCCGCGCCGCTCGAAGACCGCCGCGATTCTGCAGAGACGGCGCGCGGCCGCCGCGGCGTTGTCCGGAGCATCGCTCCGGCTGCCGGGCAAAACGCCGATGCGGACGGCGTCCGCTGCACAAGGCAAGTCGGCGAGGCTCTCACGCAAGCCGTCCATCATCGCGTTGCCCGCGAAGGTCGCGCGCACGCCGCGTTCGGACAGCGCCCGCGCGGTGGCGGCATCGCGCGCGAACACCGCACGCGCGCGACGCGCGATCGCGGCTTCAAACGAGGAGTGCCGGGCGACGTATTCCGATTTCGCGGTGGCGACGAACACCGTGGGGCGGCGCGCGAAGAGCAGACATGCAGCCAGGCAGAAGATGTCGCCGACGGCGATCACGACATCGTCGCGCCGTCCGCGCAAGAATGCGAATTGGCGGACCGTCAGTGCGATCAATCCGGCGCCGAGGTCGCGCGCGATGTTGCGCACGTTCCAAAATGCGACGAGCCCGCCCGACGGCATGTCGGCGCGCGGACCGACGGTCGTCAGCGCGGCATCCGGAGCCGGCGTGCCGACCAGCGGCAGATGCTCGATTCGCGCATCCGGTTGCAGGGCGCGTATTTCGCGCGCGAGATAACCGGCGATCGCCATCTCGCCGAAGCCGTTGCTGACCAACAACACGCGAGGTGCGGTCACGACCGTTCACCGACGAGCGGTACGAGGCGATACGAAACCACCACCGGCCGCGGGCCCCCGACGTCGAGCTCCAGGCGGCCGGCCGTGTGCGCATACGCGCCGGCATGCACGATCGGAACGCCGCGGATGATCTCGGGTTGCTCGAGCGCGTCGTGGCTGTGGCCGCCGAGTATCGCTCCAAGCTGGGGGAACGACGCAGCGAGCGCGCGGTCGGTGCGCAGTCCGACGTGCGACAGCAGCAGCGTCACGTCCGCCGCCGCGGCTTCCGGCGCTGCGAACGCGCGGGCGAGCGCGGCATGCGGCGCGAGAAAGCGCCACCCGAAGATGCGCTCCCATCCGCTGCCGGTACGGTACTGCGGAACGAGCAGCGCGAGCAGCCGAACGCGTAGACCCGCGACCAGCACGGTGAGTTCCGGTAAGAACGGCGATGGCAGGCGCTGGCGAAGATCCTCGAGATTGGTGCACAGCATGGGCATCGGCAGTGCGCGGGCGCGCGCCGCAAACCAGCGATGCACGTAGTGGAATTCGCGGTTGCCGACCGCCTGCGCGCGGTATGGTGCGCGCGCGAACTCTTCGGCCACGCCTTCGTCCGAACGGTAGACGGTCGACGATCCCCGCAGACTGTCGCCGCAATCCACGAGAAGCTCGTCGGGCCCGACGAGCGCGCGCAGACGCTCCCCGAAACCGCGCCGGTCGTGGACGTCGGCGGTGAACCAAACCGTGAGCCGTGCGGCCATCGCCTAGTCCTGCGGCGCGCCGTCGATCAGTCCGACGGCGTGCGCGGCGATGCGATGCAGCGCATCGGGCGGTCCGAGCAGCGCGCGCACTTCCTGGTAGCCGCTCAGTTGCGCCGCCGCGCCGGCGTCGTCGAGCAACGTCACGCTCTCTTCGACCAGACGCTCGGGAGTGAAATCATACTGCAGCAGTTCGGGCACGACGCGGCGGCCGGCGATGAGATTCGGGAGCGTCACCGGACCGCGCACGATATGCGGCACGCGCCGCAGCGCGATCCGATAGAGCGCGTCGGTGAGTTTGTAGAACGCCACTTGGGGAACGCCGCACAGCGCGCCTTCAAGCACGGCAGTTCCGGACGCGGTCCAGGCGAGATCCGCATCGCGCATCGCGTCGGTCGCGTCGCGGCGCACGATTTCGACTTCTTCGGGTCCGCCCGACGCCGGCCATAGCCCCGCGATCTGCTGCGCACGCGCATCGGACGCGGCGACGATCGTGAAACGCGCGCCGAGCGTGGCGCTTGCTCGATCCGCCGCTTGGGCGAGCACCGGCAGCATGACGGACACTTCGTCGCGGCGGCTGCCGGGCAGCACTGCGATGTGCGGCACCGCGCGACGCGGTCGCGCCGGTCGAGGCGCGATCGCTTCGACGAGCGGATGCCCGGCGAAGGCCGCGCGCAATCCGCGCGATGCGTAGAAATCGCGCTGATGCGCGAACGGCGTCAGGACATCGGCCACACGCGCGACTTTGCGCGCCTGCTCCGCGCTGTCGAGCCACGCGCCGGGCGGGAAGTAGTACAGCGCTGCGCCCCGGTAGCCGGTGAAGCGCAGCCATTCGAGCATGCGAAGATTGAACGCGCCGAAGTCGACGCAGACGAGCAGGCGAGGCGCGCGCGCGCGGATGCGCTCCGCCAGCCGCAGCATCACCGTCAGCAGCCACGGGATCTTCAAGTATGCCGAGATCGGGCCCATGCTCGCCCACTCGGCGCTGACCGAATCGAGTTCGACGTTGACCCCGGCGGCGCGCATCCGGTCGCCGCCGACGCCCGCGATCGACAATTCGGGGCGCAGCGCGCGCATGGCCCGGCTCAGAAGCGACGCCTGAAGGTCGCCCGAAGCTTCGCCGGCGACGATGAAGACGTCTTCGCCCACTGCTTAGCGCTTGAGGACGCCGCGGTCCGACTCGATCTCGAGGAACGCGAGCAGCTCCTGACCTTCGCTCGACGTCGCGACTTGCCGCAATTGCTCGATCGCGGTCGCGAGCGTCATGTTCGGGTGGCGCAGCAGCCGGTACGCCTCTTTGAGTTCGGCGACCGCGTCGCTGGCGACGCGCGCGCGCTCGAGTCCTTTGAGGTTGAGGCTGCGCAGGCTCGCCGGATTCCCCTCGACGGTCGCGAACGGCAGGACGTCTTTTTTGACTTTGCTATAGCCGCCGACCATCGCCATGCGGCCGATCCGGACGAATTGATGCACGCCCGCCATGCCGCCGATGTTCGCGCCGTCACCGACGTTCACATGGCCTGCGAGTTGGCTCAGATTCGACATCACGACGCGATTCCCGATCACGCAATTATGCGCGATGTGCACGTACGCGAGCAGGTGATTGTCGTCTCCGACCACCGTCTCCGATTCGGCGCCCGTGCCGCGGTTGATGGTCACGAATTCCCGGATCACGTTACGGTCGCCGATGCGGACGTACGAGATCTCGCCTTTGAATTTCTTGTCCTGTGACGTGCCGCCGATCACCGCGAATGGATGGATCTGGCACTCCTTGCCGATCGTCGTGTGTCCGTTGACGACGACGTGGGCGAGCAGTTTCGTGTCGCCGCCGATGTCGACGTTTTCGCCGACCAGGCAATAGGGGCCGATCTCGACACCGCGGCCGATGCGCGCGGCCGGATGGACGATGGCGGTGGGATGGATGTTCAGCGAGTAAATGTTGACCCTCTCGCGATGGCTCACGTGCCGGCCCCGTTACTGATGAAGGATCGAAGCGTCGAGGCGGAAGAGCCGCGTATCCGATACGATCGAAAACGCGAGCTCGCCGGTGCAGACCGTCTGCTCATCCACGTGTGCTTCCGCCCGTAAGCGCCCGATATTCCGCCGCACCCACAACACGTTGACTTCCATCACGAGCTTGTCCCCCGGCACGACCGGCCGTCGGAACTTCACTTTGTCGACGCTCGCGAGGTACGGCACGTTCGTGGTCTGGCTGTTGGGCTCGAGGATGGCCGTGCCGCCCAGCTGCGCCATCGCTTCGACGATGAGCACGCCGGGCATCACCGGATTGTTGGGGAAGTGCCCGACGAAGAACGGTTCGTTGAAAGTCACGTTCTTGTAGCCGACCGCCCGCTTTTGCGGATCGAGCTCGGTGATGCGATCGATCAACAGCATCGGGTACCGATGCGGCAGTATCTCCATGATGGAGCGGATGTCTACGTAGGTCAAGGCATCTCTTTCTCAGGTGCGGCCGTAGGTCAGTCGCTCGTCGACGCGCGTCGAGCGGTCACACGACGGCTCGCGCGCCGTGCACCGGCGCCAGCAGATCGCGCACTGCGGCGACGTGCAGCGCATGCCCCGACTTCATCGCGATGACTTCGAATTGCGGCCGCATGCCGAGCAGAGCGAAGTCGCCGATCAGGTCGAGCACTTTGTGCCGCACGATCTCGTCCGGAAAGCGTAACGCCCCCATATAGCTGTCGCGGTCGATGACGACGGCATTGTCGAGCGATCCGCCCTGCGCGAGGCCTTGCGAGTAGAGGCGCTCGAGTTCGGCGCGAAAGCCGAACGTGCGGTTCGGCGCGATCTCGCGCAAGAAATAGTCGGCCGTGATTGGCCCTGTGGAGATGAACTGCTTTCCCACCGGTTCGGGAAATTCGACGTAGAACGACACCGCGAAATGCGGTGCGGGCACGATCACCACGAGCTTGTCGCCGTCGCGGCTCGAGTACGGCGCGCGCAATTCGAACGTCCGCCGCGGCGTGCGCTGCTCGATCAAACCTGCGTCGGCGATGGCGCGTGCGAACGAGAGCGCGCTGCCGTCCATGATCGGCACTTCCTCGGCATCGAGGCGGACGACCGCATTGTCGATATCCATCCCCGAGAGCGCCGCGAGGACGTGCTCGACCGTGTTGACCTCGGCGGTAGACGACGCGAGGGTGGTGCAGCGGACGGTGGAGCGTACGGCGTCAGGTGACGCGGACAGCCGCGAATCGTCGGCGAGCAAAAACGAAAAGCCGGCGTTGGCCGGCGCGGGCGATACCGTGACGTTGGAGCGGCATCCGGTGTGCAAACCCACGCCGGAGAGGGTGAACTCGCGTGCTATTGTATGCTGGTATTCCACGTTCACCACGCGCACGAGTCTAGCGGCGTTTGCGAAGCTCCTCGACCGCATCCGTCAGCGCTCGCATCTGTTCGGCGAGCTTAGGCAGTTTCCGCAATAGGACCTGCTGTTCCATCGTGGCGCGATGTGGTTGCGCGGGAAAGCCTGAGACTTTCGATCGCGGCGGAATGGAATGCGTGACGCCCGCTTGCGCGAGAACGTACGAATATGCGCCGACCTCGATGTGACCGCTGATGCCTGCTTGTCCGGCCGCGGTCACGCCTTCGCCGAGCTTTGCCGAACCTGCGATGCCCACTTGACCGCACAACGTGCAATGTTCTCCGATGGTGACGTTGTGGCCGACTTGCACGAGGTTGTCGATCTTCGTGCCGCTGCCGATGACGGTCGATCCCGTCACCGCACGATCGATGCACGAGCATGCGCCGATCTCGACGCGATCGCCGATCACGACGTTGCCGATCTGCGGGATCTTGATCTGCTCGACGCCCACGCGGACGAATCCAAATCCGTCGCTGCCGATCACGCATCCCGCGTTGAGGATGCAATCGTCGCCGACCACGCAGTCGGCGAGCACGACCGCGCGCGGATGCAGCAGCGTCCGTGCGCCGACGCGTGCGTTCCGCCCGACATATGCGCCGGCGGAGATGATCGCACCATCGCCCAGCATCGCACCGTCGTCGACGACGGCATTCGCGCCGATCCAGCAATCCGCACCGCGACGGACATCGGCACCGATGACTGCGCTCTCGTGGGTGAATTCCCCGGACGGTGCCGGCGCGGCGAACAGCGCGAGCACGCCGGCGAGCGCGGCGCGCACGTCGTCGGCGAACAGCATCGACTTCCCACGGCGATCGACGCCGCGTGCGCCGACGGGCGCGATGACTGCGGCGGCCGGCGAAGCGAGCGCCTTCTCTAACCAGCGCTCATCGACGGCGAACGTCAGCGAGTCCGATCCCGATTCGTCGACCGCGGCGACGCGATCGATGCGCAGCTCGCCGTCGCCTTCCAACGCTGCCCCGGCCGCCGCCGCCAAATCGGCAAGCCTGTGTCCGCGTTCGTTCACAGGCCTTGCGCTAGCGCCCCGGCGACGGTGTGGTGACGGGGATGTGCAACGCGCTTTGCACGTCCGGTGTGATGTCGTCGCCGCCGTAGGCCGTGCCCTGCCGCGTCACGACCAGTTCGTAGTGGCGGTTGGCCGCGATCGTCTTGACCGCGTCTTTGACGTCGTTGGTGACCTCGGCTTGCCAGCGCGCCGACTGCTGGTTCAATTGCTGGAGTTGTTTTTGTTTTTCCGCGGGTGCGATCTTGCTCGACTGGATCGCGTACAGCGTCGCCTGCAGTTGGTTCTGATAATTGATGAATTTCGGCCACGTGCTCTGCAGCACTTCGACGTTGACGTAGGCGACCTTCGCATGCGACTGACCGCAGCCGGCACTCGCAAGCACGCTTGCGCTGATGAGCGCGAAGGCCGCGCGGCGGACGAGTTGTGTGTTCATTTATCCCCCGGGAGCGACAGGTTGTGATGTCGTCGACGGCAAGGCGGCCGCCTCTTTGGCCACCTGATCGGTGAGGTCGACGGCGTTGCCCGCGCCGGCGATCGTGCCGAACACGATGCCGACGCCGTCGCGGCGCGCGACGTCGGCCACGACGCTTTGCACTTGGCGGACGATCCCGTCGTAGAGCTGTTTGCGCTGTTGCGCCAACGCCTCGGCTTGCATCGACAATGCCACGTTGTCTTGGAACTGCATCCGAGCCACCGCGCTGTACTTCGCCACGAGTTGTTTGCGCGTGGCCTGATACGATGCCATCGCGGCGTCGGCGTCGGCCTGGTACTGCGCGAGGATCTTGGCGTGCTCGTCGCTGAGTTGCGTCTGCACTTTCTGATTGCCGCTCAAGCTGGCGTTCGCACTGTTCAATTTCGATTGGAATTGCCCGCCGAGCGCCGTCGCTTGCGTTCGGATGGACGATTCGAGCTCGGTTTGCCGCGCCGCAAGCTTGCTATTGGTATCTTTCTCGGTCGCGAGGCGCTCGGCGTTGAAGCGCTTTGCCGCGTCGTCTTGGATCTGTTTCCGGTACGCCGTTTCGGTCGTCTGGTCGATCGCTTTCATCTGGCCGGTGAGCGACGCTTCTCGCGATTCGATCGCTTGCAACTGATTGGCATACGTCTGGCGGTCTGCCGGCGACAGCGAAAGGTTGTCCAGTTTGGCCTTCAAGTTCAGCCGCTGGTCTTGATCTTGCCTGGCCAACCTGATCTGGTATGCCGTCTCGCCCGCTGAGAGCTGCGAGTCTTTCGCGCGGAGCTTCGCCGCGACGTCCTGCGAGAGCAGCGCCTGCACGTGCTTGAGGTGGTCGGCGTCCTGCTTGTAGAGATCGCTGCGGTACGCGTCCAGTGTCTTGCGCGCGCTCAGCTGCATCGCGACCATCTGGCGCTGAAAATCGGCTTGCAGTCCGCCGACGATGCCGCCGGGTCCGGCTGCCGTGCCGCCCAACGCCTTAGCGCTGATGTCGGCATCTGCTTGTTCTTCTTTGACACGGTATGCCGATTGCTTGTCGGCGAGCGCTTGCGTGAAGGCCGTCTGCGCATCCGCGAGGTCCCGCTGCAGATTGTCTTGGGCCTTGATCTGCGCCGGCGTGACCGGAGTCGGTCCGCTCACGGCGGCGGCGTTGAGCAACGTGATCTGATCTTGCAGCGCCTGCAGGCGGCTGTTCAGCGGATGCGCGGCGACGACTTTGTCGATGTCGACGTACCCGGCGGCCGCGCCGCCCGTGACCAGACCGGGCGTGTTCAGTCCGAGCACGTTCCCCGTGCGCTGGTCGCTGGATTTTGTGCAGGCGGTCGCAGCGAGTGCGAATGCGATGAGCGAGACCGCGCGGAGGCGAGACAAGATTACTGCAGCGCCTTCACCACGTCCGCGGTGACGTCGGTGCCACCGTAGACTCTGGCCGTCTGATCGATCACGAGCAGCAGTCCCTTGCTCTTCGCAACATCCGTGATGGCTTTCGTCGTCGCATCGACCAGCGGCTGGATGACCTTCTTCTGCTCATCGCTGAGCTGCGAGTTGAACGATTGGATGATGGCCGGCTTTTGCGCATCCGTCTTGCCGGCGAGCTGCTGATTCAGTTGCGACTGCAATTGCTGCCGGTATTGCATGAACGTGTCTTGCGCGCTCTTGGCCTTCGGCAACGCATCGAGTTGCGTCTGATCGACGTACCCGATCTCCGACGGTGCCGGCGAATTGACCGGCGGCACGACCGGGCCGGGCTGGTTCATCACGTCGAGCACGTCCTTCGTGATGTCCATTCCTCCGTAGATCACGATCGACTTGTCGACGACGACGTTGAGCCCTTTGTTGGCGGCGACTGCCGCGATAGCGGTCTGCGCACGCGCGAAGAGGGCGGAGAATAATTGCTGCTGCTCGGCCGCCAGCTTCTGGTTGAACTGCGCAGAAATCGCCTGCTGATCGGCCTGGCTCTTACCCTTGATGGCGGCCTGGAACTGCGGCGACAGGCTTTGCTGGTAGGCGGTGAACTGCTGGCGCGCCGCTTGGAACGGCGCGAGATCGCTGACCGCGCCTTGGTCGATGAAGCCGACGTCCGAGATGTCGGTCGCCAGCGCTTGCGGCGCGACGAGGAGAAACGAGGCAGCCGCCAGAGCGGCGAGCATGGTTTTCGTCGAAATCTGCATGCCTTTAGATCTACCGTCCCTTATGTTTCATGTGGCGAGCGGCGCTCGCGCTACAAGGTTATTGGGCGGGCGCTGGTCGCCCTACTATCCGACTGTACTGTAGTGCCGACCTTTATGGTCGGCACTGGCGGACTATGGTAGGTCCGGCCGACCGTAAAGGTCGGCACTACAGCGGAGAAACAGCCGGACCCACGGCTAAAATGACTGGCTGAGGCCGAACGAGACGTGGTGCCCGCCGTTGCCGAACGCGAAGTCGATGCGGATCGGCTGCGGCACGATCGGCGTCTGGACCCGGATGCCGAAACCGAAGTCGGCCTTGATATGGAAGGGCGCCTCGACGTAGGTGACGTTCGCCGACACCGGCGGTCCGGGCGGGCAGTGCGCTCCGCAGGGCGGTATCGGCGTGGGCGACGGTGAGGGTCCGATCACGGGCGTCACGTACGGCACATCGCCCGCGTCGGCGAAAAATGCCACGTTGAACTTCCGGTCCGCCGTGACGGGAATCCGCAGCTCAGCCTGGCCGAGCAGCTCCCGGTCGCCGTAGAAGACGAACGTCGTGTTGCGCAATTGTTGATCGGTGAGACTGAACAGGTTGTTATAGGGCAGCGATGAGCCGCCGCTGGAAAATCCATAGTTCAAGTGCGTCGCGAGCGTGGAATGGAATCGTATCGGAAAGAATCTGGTGATATCGATATCGGTCTTCGTATAATTATAGTCGGAGCCGAAGGCCTTTGACGACCACTCCGTCGCGAAGCTGCGGGTGCCGCCGAATCGGGGATTGAGCGGATCGTCGCGGTCGTCGCGGACGAGTCCGGCGTTGACGGAGAATAGCCGCGAACTGCCTGGGCGTGCGGCGCCGCCTTGGATGCCTTGCGATTGGTTGGGCGAGACGAGCGCGCCGCGCAGATCGAGGAATTGCTGCGGGAAACCGCTCGCGGCGAATTCTTGCGAAAGCCTTGTGGCCGATGCGCCGAACGAAACGCGCGTGTAGTCGGCGGTGGGATGGCCGAACCCGACCGAGATGCCGGCTTGGCGCGTGCTGTACAGCGCGAATTGACTGGTGCATGGTGAGCCGTTCGCGGTGCAAGGGCCACCCGTGCCGCTGCCGACGGTGGGATTGGACGCCACCGCGCCGCCCTGCTGCGTGATGGTGAAGAACGGATTATTGCCGGCTTCTTTGTATACCGGATACGGCTGCTGCGACACCACGTGATTGAAGATGCTGAAGTTCACCGAATCGGGTTTGAAGCGGTGCACGTACGGAACGTTGACCGCAAACGAGAGGTCGCTGACGTGGAGGCCGCGTTGGAGCGACACCTGCGCACCGTTGCCGGTGCCGTTGATGTTCGCTTCGGAGTAGCCGAGGTTGCCCGAAAGCCCCTGGCCGTATTGTCCACCGCCGCCGTACGAGACGCCGACGCTGGCCGTACCCGTGCGTTGCTCTACCACGGTCCACACGAGCGTGACGTAGCCGCATTTGTCGCCGAACGGTTTTGTGGACAAGTCGACCGATTTGAAATATTGCGTGCTGTTGATCAGCTCGTAATCGCGTTTGAGCCGCGACTCGGTGATCAGCTCGCCGGGCCGGACGCGCAAGAGCCGGCGGATCACGTAGTCCTTCGTCTTCGAATTGCCCGCGATCTCCACCGCGCCGACGCGGACTTCGCAGAGCGCGACGTCGATGACGCCGGGCTGATTTGGGTCGGGTCCGGTGTTGCTGTCGAACGTGATGTTGAGTCCGAGATCGGTGTAGATCTTGCTGACGGCCTCAAGATCGCTGTTGAACACTTGCTGCGAGAAGATCGTGCCGGGCTTGGTCTTCATCACGCCGAGCAGCGAGGGCGTCCGGATGACCGTGTTGCCGGTGAACACGACTTTTGCGACGGTGACGCCTTCTTGGATGTCGAGCCGCACGTCGCCGTCGGCGCCGATGGCGATGTTGCTCACGTGCCGCGCGCCGATGTATCCCAGTTTGTCGTAGTACGAATTGATCTTCGTGACGTCGTCGCGCAGCGTGTTCGTGTTCAGCACGGCGCCGACGGTCGTGTCCATGAGCGCGCTTAAGATGTCGTTGGTGACATGGCTGTTGCCGACGAACGTGATCTTCGAGACCACCGGATTTTCGATGACGATATAGTTGAGCGAGACACCACCGGGCGTCGGCCGGATATCGGTCTTGACGTCAGTGAAGAAACCGAGCGCCAAGATTGCGGTGCGGTCCGCTGCCACTTGCTTCACGTCGAGCGGTGTGCCGGGTTGTGAATGGATGACGGCGGCGATGCGGTCGACGGGCACATGCGCGTTGCCGCGGATATTGATGGCGGTGATCAACGGTTGCGGGGCTGCCGTGAGGCCCTGTGGAGCGGCCACGAATGCGAGGATGGCGGCGAAAAGCGCGACGCCTGCGATACGGAGGACAAGTGTCAAGGGTGACGCGCTCCTGATCGATGAGGGATGGGCATAGGCGGACCGACCGCCGGAAAGCAGCCGGTGGATCCGCCGCCCATTGGATTTTCGAGCCGCGCTTTCGCGGCCTGAGAACGCTTCGCTTCGTTAGCAGAAATCGGCTCGTATTCCTCCACATTGGTGCGAGCCGCCGCCGCGCTGCGGGACTATCAGTGGAAGCTGAATCGCAATGCAAGCGACGCATCGGAGACGCCCGTCGGCGATTGCGTTTGCAACAATTCTAGCGACGCGGTGTCGCGCAAGACGTAGGCCACGCCGAACGACTGCGTCACCGGCACGTTCACCGTCGATCGGTAGATGCCGTAGATCGTCGGGGTGAAGAGTTTTCGGATTTCCACTGCGGCTTGACCATGTTCGTCGAAGATGAAGTTGATCTGCTCGATGTTCAGCGATTCGGCGAGAAACGATTCGAGCGGGAAGAGCAGACTGCGCGTGAGCTGCGCATTGAAATACGCTTGCGCTTCACCGGTGAGGATCGCCTGCGCTTGCGCCGGCGTGGAGTTCGTCAGCGACGTCACTTGCGGCGCATGGAGCAGCGTCGCCGCGATCTCGTCGCGCGACATCGACGGCACCGACGAGAGATCGGTGTTGAGGCGGTCCACACGCCCCGTGATGGCGAGCGTGATCTGGCTGCCGCCGGTGTTGGTCGTCGCGCTCACGTCGAGCGTGGGCAAGAGTCCGGCGGTGTGCGAGAACTCCACGACGCCGCGATCGATCCGGAACACCGTATCGAAGTACGTGACCTGTCCGCGCGTCGAGCTGAAGCTCCCGTCGAGCGTCGGCGCGCGCAAATTGCCGCCGACGACCACGGCGCCCGCTGCCGTGAGATCGATCGCACCGCCTTTGACGCGGACGCGCTTGCCGGCAGTCGCACTCACGTTCAAGTCGACCGTCGGAAGAACAAAGCCTGACGGCGTCGCGGCCGCGATCGGCACGCTCGACACGAGATGGAAATTACCGCCGTAGATGCTGCCCGCGTACGCCACCGTGCGGCCCGGCAACGGCGCGGGCACGCCGGGAACCGGGCCCGGCGCACTCGGCGGCTTGCCTCCTTGTCCGAAGCCGCTCGCAAGTTCGTAGATCGCCGAGAATGGTACGAGCGCGTCGGTCGCCGTGATCGTCCCCTCGAGGTATGGATTGACGCCGGCTTTTGTCAGACTGAAGTTGCCGTCGAAGGTGCCGCCGATCCAGCCGGGGACTTCGATGCGCGCGCTGTGCAGCGCGACGCGCGAAGAATATTGCAGACCGGCGGTCGAGCGCAAACCGACCGCAGGCACGACGTGTGCGGTGGCGTGCGCGACGACGGCGCCGGAACCGAGCGCCCCGCGAAAGCGCGAGAGCGTGACCGTGTCTTGCGAGAGCGACATGTCGGCGTCGACGCGTTCGAGCGGCACCGTTTCGAACTGCGACGCGATCGAACCGCCCCGCAGCGACGCAGATCCGGCGAGCACGGGGTCGCCGGCCTTGCCCACGGCCGATGCGGTTCCTTGCAAGATGCCGCCCAGCCGTCCGAACTTTCCGAAGAGCGAATCGAAGGCGGACAGATCGACATTTTGCGCGCTGAGGTGCAAGTTGATCGGCCGGTCTTTGGGGCCGAGCGATAGCGGCTTCAAACGCAGCGGCAACGCGCCGGTCAATGAGACCGTGCCGCGATTGCCTGCGAGCACGAATGCCGCGTCGCTGATCTCCGCTTCACCCGGCTGATAGCTGACCTTCGCGTTCGCGCTGTCGAAACCGACGCCCAGCAATGCGCCCTTGCCGCCTTCTATCGATGCTTGCACGCGCGGACTCGCAAATGTGCCGGACACGCTCACCGATGCCTTGGCCGCGCCTTCCACGATTCCGGGCCGGCCGAATGCGCTGCCGAGTTTGGCGAGGTCTTGCGCATCGATGCCGGCCGACCCGACGATCCGGTCGCCCGGTCCGAATTGTGCCGAACCGGCGGCTTGCGCGAACGGCAGATCGATGCGCGCGTCGGTGACACCGAACGATTTGCCGTCGCTGTCGAGCGCTCCGGAGAGGGCGTTGATCGGGAGCTTGCCGATATGGCCGTCGTGGAGATCGAACGTGGCGACCGTCGATGGCCGGTCGAGTTCGCCGCGCAGCGATCCCGCGATGTTGAGGCGGCCGGTCAATCCGATGTCTTCGCGCCGGATGAGCGGCATCACGACGCCGAGATCGACGCCGGTCGCATTGCCGCGGATATCATAGTAGGCGTGCGAAAGATCAGGCACACCGTTCGCGCGTCGCGGCATCGTCACGCTTCCCGAAAGATCGGCGCTGTCCGCGGGGCCGCGTTGATGCACCGATGCGAGCAACGCATCGCCGCGATTGGAAAACGTCGCGTCGATGGTGCCGAGCGGATAGCCGACGAGCGCCGCTTCGGCGAGATCGAGGCTGCCATTGGCTGCGACGCCGGACGGCGTCGATGCAAACGCGACGTTCCACTTCCCGACGCCGTCGATGGTATCGTAGCCGTTGAAGAAATCGTTGAAGTCAGAGAGGTCGATGTGCGGGCTGGTCGACCGTACCCGCACGCTGCTCGGTGTGAGGCTTCCCGCGACCGTCAGTTGTGACGATCCGAGCCGCACTTCGCCGTCGCTGAGCGAGAGCGCGCCGTGCGCCACGTGCAGCACTCCGTGCAGATCGTTGAACGCGACGCCGCGGATCGTGCCGCCCGATGAGTCGATGACACCATCGAGGCGCGGTGCGGCGAGGGATCCGGAAACGCGCAGATCGCCCGCGACGAGTCCGGCGAGTGTCGCTTGCGATGGAACGTACGGATCGAGCAGACCGCCGAGATCGCCGACGCGCATGACCGCGCGGATGTTCAGCGCCGCGTCGCGGAGCGTCGAGCTCGGGCCGATGCCACCGACGCTGCCGCTGACGCTCGCGCGGTTGCCGGCGAACGCGACCCGTCCGGATTGCGCGATGAGCAAACCATTGGCGTAGTGCACGTCCATATCGCCGGAGACCGCAGTCGAACGATACTGTCCGCCGGTGAGCGAGGCGACGCCGTCGGCGGTCGGATTTGCCGGCGAGCCGCCGACACGCGCGAGGGCGACGGCGGAGCCGGTCGTGAGCGGCATGCCGAGCGAGTGCAAGGCGCGCATATCGATGTTCCGCGCCCACACCGAGAGCGCATCGGGCGGACCACCCGCGCGCGGCAGCGTGCCTGCCGCGGCGAGGTCGCCGCCGGCCGCCGTTGCGGTGGCCGCGTAGACCTGTGTCGGCTTGCCGCCGCCGCCCGAAATCGTCGCGCCGAGCGTGCGGAACGGCACGCCGCTGAGGGTGGCGTCGGTGCTGGTCGCATCGCCGCTCACCGTCCACCGTCCGCCGCCGAGCAGTGCGGAAAATCTTCCGCTCGTGCGGCCGATCGCTTTGATGGATTGCGGAATACCGGGCAGTGTCGCGAGTTCGACCGCGCCGGTGCCTTCGAGCGCCGCCGAATAACGGCCGGTCGATGGCTGCGCTGCAGCATACCCGCTTGCGCTGACGTTCGCATCGGGCCCATCGACGGAGAGTTCGCCGATGCGGATCTGACTGCCGTTGCCGGCCGCGATCGCGCGAGCGGACCCAAGCCGCTCGCCGGATACAACGAGGTCGCTGACCTGCACGTCGACGCCGACGATCGGCGAGCTTTCAGTCCCTTGCAGCCACGCCGCGCCGTCGAACGTGCCGTCGACCGATGGCAAGCCGATAGGCGCGCCGGTTCCGGGCAATGCGTACGCGCCGCTGCGCACGTGGATCGCGGCGTTCTCCGCGATGAGGTCGCCGCTGATCGCGCGCGGTCCCTTCGTCTGCCGGTCGATGCTGGCGGAGACGGTGAACGTACCGCCTGCTCCGCTCGCGACGAGAGGGCCGATGGACAGGCGTTGCGGGCCCGCTGCGACCGTCGTGCGCACTTCCTCGCCGTTGCCGCCCAACACTTGCCCGTAACCTTGTCCGGTCAAGCGTGTGAGCGGGCCCGACAGCGACACGATCGCAGTCGCCGTGCCGCCGGGATTGAGATTCGCGATCACCGGCACGGACGAACCCGGCACGTGGCCGGCGAACGCAAACGCGCTGCTCCGTTCCGGCGACCACACATCGATGTCGCCGCCGCCGGAAACGTCGCCGCCGGCGTATTCCATCGCGACCCGGCT
Organism: Candidatus Eremiobacteraceae bacterium; assembly: GCA_036561585.1. Classification (GTDB taxonomy): domain Bacteria; phylum Vulcanimicrobiota; class Vulcanimicrobiia; order Eremiobacterales; family Eremiobacteraceae; genus JABCYQ01. Next base: position 28,459 of record DATBOZ010000180.1, read on the forward strand.
GATCGTGACGTGACCGTCGGCGTAGAAGAAATTGCCGGCGGCGCCGGCAAATGCGAGATTCTGATACGTCGCTGTTCCCGGCGCGTGAAATATCCCGCGCACGTGCAAGCCGCCGGAGGGACCGTCGACGTGGACGAATGCCGCGACGTCGCCGCTGAGCGGGAGCGGTGTCGAAAACGCTAGGAGCCGGCGCATACGGACGAGATCCGCTTCAAGCGTCGCGCCGACCGCGAACCGCACGCCGCCGAACACGCGGATGCCACCGGCGATCGCGACCGGTATGTTCGCCGCGTCGCCGTTCACGCCGTCGACGCTCAACATGCCACCGTCGAAGCGGAGCGTACCGGTGAGATCGCGCACCGGCACGTCGAGCGGCAAGAACCGGATCCGCCCGTCGCGCACCGGAGCGGTCCCGCTCGCATGCCACTGCGGTCCGGTCGCATCGTACCCGGCATCGAACGCGCTCAACGTGACGTCTGCGGTACCTGCTTCGACGGTGAAATTCGGCGTTGAGACAAATCCGTCGACGATCGGCGCGATCGCGAGATGCCAAGCCGAAAGTTTCGCCACGGCGTACGCGAGCTGATCGTTCTCGTACAGCGACGCTTGCATCGGCGTACCCGTCGCCGTGTCGTCGCCCAGCGCGTTGAACGATCCCGTGATCGCCGCTTTGCTGAGCACGCCTTGCGAGATGTCTGCGTTCGCGGTGATCGCATTGACGGCGAACTTGCGCCCGGGTTGTGCAAAGGCGGTTGGATTTTCAAACGTGATCCGGCCGTCGCGCAACGCCAACGTGAAGCGATAAGGCGGCCGCCCCGCTGCAGCGCCCGCACCGCCAAAACCTGCGAGCAGCGACGAGAAGTTGAACGTGCCGTCGCTGTGCCGCACGATGTTGATGACCGGCGCGGTGACGACGACCGCCTGGATCCCATACGCCCGGTCGCTACGTCCGTACAAGCCGCGCGCGTCGTAATAGATGATAACGCGCTTCGCGGTGACGACCGGCACGCCGCCCCGGTCCGTGATCGAAAGGTCCGTCCCGTCGAATTCGGACTTGCCGACGGAAAACGTTCCCGTCGCGAGATGGTAGCCGCGTTGTGCGAGCACGAGCTGCAGTGCGACGCGGGCCGCCCACGAGCGCGGACCTTGCACGGTGACGACCACGAGCGTGATGACGGCGATCACGGCGACCACGGCGACGGCGATCTTGAGAATCCGGAGAGACCTGCGCACGATATCGGTATTCCCTCAATGGGCGCGTTTCATGTGTGGCTGGAGCCGCGGGCCTCTTCGGGTGCCGTCGTCAACCGGATTCAGATATCGAGGTTGACGACATCCCGCGCGTTGTCTGCGATGAACTGCTTGCGCGGCTCGACTTTCTCGCCCATGAGAATGGTGAACATCTCGTCCGCGGCGACGGCGTCGTCGAGCAGTACTTTGCGTACCATGCGTTGCTCGGGATCCATCGTCGTCTCCCACAGCTGCTCCGGATCCATCTCGCCAAGCCCTTTGTACTGTTGGATCGAGCAGCCATCGCCCGCTTGCGCGAGGACCGCATCGCGCTCTTCATCCCGGTAGCAATACCAGAACTTCTTCCCTTTGCGCACTTGATACAGCGGCGGCTGTGCGATGAATAAATGCCCAAGTTCGATCAGCTTCGGCATGTACCGGAAGAAAAACGTGAGCAAGAGCGTGCGGATGTGCGCGCCGTCAACATCGGCGTCGGTCATGATGTAGATGCGGTGATAGCGAAGCTTCGAAGCGTCGAAATCCTCGTGAAAGCCGGTTCCGAGCGCGGTGATGAGCGTCCGGATCTCTTCGTGGCTGACGATCTTGTCCAAGCGCGCCTTTTCAACATTGAGGATCTTGCCTTTGAGCGGCAAGATCGCTTGGAAATGACGGTCGCGCCCGAGCTTCGCGCTGCCACCCGCAGATTCGCCCTCGACCAAGAAGATCTCGCTCTTCGCGGGGTCGCGTTCGGAGCAGTCGGCGAGCTTTCCGGGCAGCGATCCGCCATCGAGCGCGTTCTTGCGGCGCGCGAGATCGCGCGCCTTGCGCGCCGCCTCGCGAGCGCGCGCCGCGTTGACGCATTTCTCGACGATGCGGCGGGCAGGCGCCGGATTCTCTTCGAGATAGTAGCCGAGCGCCTCGCCGACGATCTCGTTCACCACGCCCTGCGCTTCGGCGCTGCCGAGCTTCGCCTTGGTCTGGCCCTCGAATTCCGGATTCGGGATCTTCACCGAGATCACCGCGGTGAGGCCCTCGCGCAGATCCTCGCCGGAGAGATTGCCTTCGGCTTCCTTCAAGAGTCCCGATTTTTTCGCATAATTGTTGAGCACGCGCGTCAGCGCGGAGCGGAATCCGGCGAGGTGCGTGCCGCCGTCGACGGTGTGGATATTGTTTGCGTAGGCGAGGACGTTTTCGATATAGCCGTCATTGTATTGAAACGCCACTTCGACTTGGATCTGCTGTTTTTCGCCCGTCATGTAGCGCACGTCGTGCAGCGGCTCTTTGTTCTTGTTCAGCTGCTCGACGAAGCTTTTGATGCCGCCCTCGTAACAAAAATTCTGCTTCTTCTCGGTGCGCTCGTCGATGAGGTTGATCCGCAGCCCGCGGTTGAGAAAGGCGAGCTCGCGCAGACGCTGCTGCAGGATATCGAACGAGAAGTCGAGCGCCGAAAAAATGGTCGTGTCTGGCTTGAACGATTGCAGCGTGCCGGTGCCGTCGGCGGCGCCGACGACGGTCATCTTGCCGACCGCGATGCCGCGCGCGAACTTCTGCTCGTAGATCTTCCCATCGCGCTTGACGCGCGTGACCATCCACTCCGACAATGCGTTGGTGACGGAGATGCCGACGCCGTGCAGCCCACCGGACACCTTGTAGCCCAGGCCTTCGAATTTGCCGCCGGCGTGCAATACGGTCATGACCACTTCGAGTGCCGGTTTGCCTTCGCTTGCGATGATGTCGACCGGAATGCCACGGCCGTCGTCTTCGACCGATGCGGATCCATCCTTATGGATGATGACGTCGATTTGCCGGCAGTAGCCGGCGAGCGCTTCGTCCACTGCGTTGTCGACCGCTTCGAAGACGAGCTGATGCAGTCCGCGCACGCTCGTGTCGCCGACATACATGCCCGGGCGTTTACGAACGCCTTCCAGTCCTTTGAGCACCTTGATCTGCTCGGCGCCGTACTCTCCGCCAGTGGCGCTATCTTTGGTTGCCAACAATTCCCCTATCTGTACGAGGGCAAGCGACGCTTGCCCTAATACAAGGCACTACAATTATCTTTCTCCCGTAGCGCGACGCGCGCCTTTCTGCGCTACAGACGTTCGTCGCACGCCGATCGCATCGGCCCACGCATGCCCTAGTATGTCGGCGACGACCGCGCGCGGAAGATCGCGTTTTTGTTTGCGCGATAGCAGCATGAGATACGTCCACGCCGCGACGCGATCGGCGGCTTCGAGTGTGCCGCGTTTGAGCCGGCGCTGCGCGCTGTCGAGATCGAATTCCAATCGCGAGAGCATGCGCCGGCGCACGCGCTCGTACGAAGTGCGATCGGCGCCTTCCACTGCCGCACAGACTTCGCGCGCGGATTGCCACGGCGCGTCGAGGAGCGCTCGCTCGAGCGCGCCGTCGGCGCGACGTCGCGCTTCTTCGGCGCAGCGGACGCATATCTCGCCTTGCGCGGCGTCCGGCGGCATCCAATTCGTGCAGGTGCGGCATCGGGTCCATCCATCGCGTTCGCGGCGCGCATCGAGCGCGACTTGGCGGGCGCGCAGGCGGCGCACGATCGCGGCAAGATCGTGCGTTTCCTCGAAATCCCGTGCGCGTTGCGCATCGTCAACCCCGCGGGCCGCGCGCGACGCGCCGCGAGCGCCCGACGTTGTGCGCGCGGCAGCCCCATCGAGCAGCAGGCGCGTGCGTCCGCTCGCCACCATGAACCGGAGCCGCTTGATGCCGGCGCCCGGCACGAGTGCACGCAAACTTTCCAGGATGACGGGTTCGAGAAACGAGAGCTGATGGCTCCACGCACTGCCTGCCGTCCACACCGTGAGCAGCCCGTCGCGAAGCCGCGCGGGTCTCGTCCGAGCGGCGACCGCTGCGCCCACCACATCGGGCCAAGCGGCGGAAATCGCACCGGCCGCGTCCGCGCTCGATGCGGGTCCGCCAGGTTTCCACGCGGCGACCAATCCGCGCAGCGCGCGCAATCCGCTCATGCCAACCGCACGCCCGCGGGTTCGAGCGTCCCTGCGCGGATTTCGACGACCGAGCCGATCACGCCGCGGGGAAGATCGGGCAATTCGGTGGCGGTGATGAATGCCTGATCGAACCCGTCGAGGCTTGAGAGGAACGCATGTCTGCGCGATGCGTCCAATTCCGAGAGCACGTCATCGAGCAGCAAGATCGGCGGTTCGCCTGCAGCGGCGTGGAGCAACGCGTACTCCGCCGCCTTGAGCGCGAGTACGGCGGTGCGCTGCTGGCCTTGCGATCCGAATCGCGCGAGCGACCGGCCGCCCAGCGTCAACGCGACGTCGTCGCGATGCGGTCCGACCAGCGACACCCGGCGCTTCGCTTCGATCGGCGCCGCGGTCGCAAGCGCGGCGCGCAGCGCATTGGCGATCGCGTCGGGAGATTCACTCGCGTATGCCGGCGCCGGCCTGTATGTGACGCCGAGTTCTGGAGCGGCGCCCACCCAGCGCGCGTGGACCGCGCTCGCCTCCACCGACAACTTCCGTATATACGCCGCGCGCGCGCCGGCGATGCGCGCACCTGTCGCGGCGAGTTGCTCGTTGTACGTCGCGAGCAGTTCGCGATCCGGCGTCGCGGGTGCGCGCAGCAATGCGTTTTTCTGCGCGAGCACGCCGGCGTATGCCGCGAGGTCGCGGTAGTACGGACGATTGCATTGGGCGAGACTCGCGTTGAGCAGTCGCCGCCGAAGTCCGGCCGGACCGCCGACGAGCTGCAGATCGAGCGGCATGAACGTCACGGCTGCGACGCCGCCGATGAATTGGCCGTAGGAGACACCGCGCCCGTCGCGCAGAAATTTCTTTCGCGCACCTTCGCCGACACGCGCTATCAAACAGGTGGCTTGCGCGCTGCCGTGCCGCGTCTGCACGTGCGCCGACACCGACGCGGCCGGCGCGCCTTCGCGGATCAGATCCGCTTCGCGCGCCGCGCGGAACGACTTACCCGTGGAGAGCAGCGCCAACGCTTCGAGGAGATTCGATTTGCCTTGCGCGTTTTCGCCGATGAAAACGCACGCGCCGCCCGGCGGCGAGAATCGCAAGGCGGCGTAATTGCGGAATTGTTCCAGATCGAGTGAGAGGACCCGCACGAACGGCTACTGGCGCAGCGGCATCAGGATATAGAGCTGGCGGCCCGCATGTTCGCCGGTGGCCGGCTTGATCGCGGTCGGTTGCAAGGCGCCGACGAACTCGAGCGAGACGGTATCCGCGTTGACGTGATTGAGGATCTCGACGAGGTACTTGGCGTTGAATGCGATGGTCAACGGGTCGCCGCTGCGCTCGACGTCGATCTCTTCGTATGCGTTGCCGGTGGTGTCTGAGGTGGCGGTGATCACCAGACTCGTGCCGTCCATGGCCACCTTCACCATGCTGGCGCGGTCGCCCGCGACGACCTCTGCGCGCCGCAGGCCGGCCAGCAATTTGGGCGTGCTCGCGACGACTTTGCGCTCGAATTCTTTCGGGATCACCTGCTGATAGTTCGGGTACGGACCGTCCACGAGGCGCGCGATCACTTTGGCGTCGCCGGTGTTGAACACGAGCTGGTTGGCCTGACCGCCCAGCGCGGTCACTTCGATGGTGCCGCCGCCCGACGAACGGACTACTTCGCCGAGCGCGCGCGCGGGCACGATGTACTTCGCGCTCGCGGTCGCTTTTTCGGTCAGCGCGAGTTCGTGGCGCGCGAGCCGGTAGCCGTCGGTGGCGACCATGGTCAGGGTCTGGCCCTCGACTTCGAGCAATGTCCCCATGAGCACCGCACCGCGCGCTTCTTCGCTCGACGCTGCGAACGTGACCGCGGACGCGGCTTCGCGAAATGTCTTGGCATCGACGCGGAATTGATCGCCCATCTTCCCTTCCGGAACGGGCGGAAATTCTTCGGCCGGCAACGCGAAAAATTCGTAGTTCGAGCGGTCGCATTTCACGGCTGCGCGGCTCGCGGTGCCGTGCATCTCGAGTTCGGCGGCGGGGAGATTCGCGAGATAGCCTGCGAACAGCCGGGCGCCGACGGTGCACGCGCCCTCCTCGCTCACCTCTGCCGGAAAGCCGTTCTCCAGCGTGAGTTCGAGATCGGTGGCGCGGACGTTGACGCGACCCTTTTTCGCGGTGAGCAAGACGTTGCCGAGGATCGGCATGGTGGTGTGCGTGTTGACCACCTTGCCGGCGGCGCCGACCGCTGCGGCGATGTCCTTCGTGTTGCAGGTGAACTTCATGCTTGCTCCACGGCAGTCAGAACCGCCGTACTCTTTTCGTGTGCTACGCGCCGACGAGAAACGTTGCGCGGTTTCGCCGCGTTTCCGTCTTCTCCCGCATCCACAGGCGGTCGCGTTGCGGACTGCAAGGAGAGTATTGATACCATCTTGGTCATCGTCACAGTAGAGCGGTGGATGTCGTGGACTTCGCCGCTGCGGCAATGATGCCGGGAGTTTGCGCGCGGGTGTTCGTGTGGACGTGCGCGGCGATCTCTCCACCATACTCACAGCGGGCGTGGGCACGTGGCTTGAGACGCGGAACCGTCCACACTATGCCCATGTCGTCCACCGCTCAGCCTTCTTGCGTGATGGTGGCTTGCACGGAGCGCACTTTGCTGCGGAATTCCGGGTCGTGGTCTTGCTGCTGCTTGACTTTGTCGCGCGCGTACATCACCGTGGTGTGGTCTTTCTTGCCGAATTCGCGTGCGATCTGCGGCAAAGACGCGTTGGTCAGCTCGCACGCGAGGTACATCGCGATTTGGCGCGGCACCGTCAAGCGCTGATCGCGGCGCTGCCCTTCCAGTTCTTTGACCGTGATGCCGTGGAAGCGCGCGGCCTTTTCCTTGATGAGCGAGATGGTGACCTTACGCAGCGGCACCTCGCTGATCTCGTTGCGCAGCACCTCGGTGGCCAGCTCGACCGTGATCTCTTTCTTATAGAGCGAGGCGTACGCGGTGAGTTTGATCAGCGCGCCTTCGAGCTGCCGGATGTTCAACGGGATGATCTTCGCGATGTACGAGGTCACTTCGTGCGGCACATCGATGCCGTCGCTCTCCGCCTTTTTCCGTAAGATCGCTTCGCGCGTCTCGAGATCCGGCGACTGGATGTCGGTCAACAATCCCCACTCGAACCGCGAGCGCAACCGGTTTTCAAGCGTCTGGATGTCTTTCGGCGGGCGGTCGCTTGAGATCACGAGTTGTTTTTGCGCTTCGTGCAGCGTGTTGAAGGTGTGGAAGAACTCTTCTTGCGTCTGCTCTTTGCCTTCCAAAAATTGGATGTCATCGATGAGCAGCACGTCGACGGTCCGGTAACGATTGCGGAATTCCACCGTTTGGTTGTTCTTGATCGCCGTGATGAATTCGTTGGTGAACGTTTCCGAAGAGACGTAGACCACCCGCGCGCGCGGCGCCGACTGCAGCGCTTTGTGGCCGATCGCGTGCATGAGGTGCGTCTTGCCCAGTCCGACCGCGCCGTAGATGAAGAGCGGGTTGTACGCGCGCGCCGGCGCGTCGGCGACGGCCTGCGCGGCTGCGTGCGCGAAGCGGTTGGTCGCGCCGACGACGAACTGCTCAAACGTGTAGCGCGGGTTCAGCCCGGTTTGGCGGAAATCGTCATGCGGCCGGACCTGTGTAGAGACGCCGACAGTGGCCGCGGATTCCGGGACGCCGTCGCTGGGCAGGCTGCGCGTGTCGGACGATTCGGCGGCATCGTCGATGACGAAGCGGATGCTGATGGGCGCTCCGAGCGTTTCGGAGAGCGCGGCCGAAATCGTCCCTTTGAAGCGGTTCTCCGCCCAGTCTTTTGCGAACTGATTTTGCACGGTCAGCGTGATCTCGTCTGTGGACAAGCCGAGCACGCGCATCGGCTTGATCCAGGTCTCAAAGATCGGTTTTGTAAATCGGCTTTCGAGTGCCACCAACGTGGTCTGCCAGAGGTATTCTTCATTGGTGATCGCGGTCGCCGAATTCATCACGTGTCCTCGAATCAAACGCTTAAGCCAGCCCGGGTCTTCACTCCGATGCATAGCGGTCGGCGCGCTTTAGTGGCGAAAAACCCTTATTCCTTCAGGGTTTGCGCGATTTACTTATGCACATATCCACAGCAAAATCGCGAGTCGTGTGGATAGAAAAATCGCTTCGTGCGCGCAAGCCCCGCTGCGATTAGCTTCGCGGCGCGCCTCGCCGCAAAAGCGTTCGATTTGCGCGCAGCGCGATGCCGGTCGCCCGCGCTCACGCGCCGCGGTCGCGATCGGCGCAAGCGCAGACTGCATGGGACTTTCCGCCCGCCCGGTCATCCTGTCCACAATGTTATCCACAGGTGTGTATAGGGGGCCGAAGTCGCCCGCCGCAGCCCGGCAAAGCCCCGTTGCGCATACGTTTGGTGATAATTCGACACCGTTGATGACCGACGTTTCATGCACCGCTTGTCCACACGATCGGGGACCGCTCGCGAACCCGCCCAAATCGTCCCGCCATTCTGGTCCATCCAGTCTGCTGCGATTCGCGTGCGACGTGCGCCGGACCCGCACGCGTCGATGCGCAGGCGGAAACGACCGAAGCGCCGTAATCACCTTGACCGACCGCCCTGCCCGGGGCTAAAATGGGGAACTGTCCTTCTTAATTTCGGCGGTGCCGCCATCGTGGGCGGCACTCATCATGTATGGGCTGTCCGCCCCGAAATAGCTGCACCGTAGGAGCCACGCCGTCCAGTGAAACGCACGTATCAGCCTCATAACCGGCGCCGCAAGCGCACCCACGGATTTCGCGAGCGCATGTCCACGAAAAATGGACGACGCGTGTTAGCGGCGCGCCGGCGAAAAGGCCGCAAGCGCCTCACCCCCGACTAACTGATAAGAAGATCCGAACTCCGGTGCGCGCATTCGAAAGTCTCAAAGGCCGTCGCGAGTTCACGCTCGTGATGCGCAAAGGCCGCGTCGCGAACGCGAACGCGCTGACCGTCTACGGATTGACCCCGCGCGGCCGCGACCGCGGCGCGATATCGAAAGTCGGCATCGTTGTCACGAAGAAAGTCGGCAACGCGGTGGTGCGCAATCGCGTGCGCCGGCGCTGCAAGGCGATCTTCGAGCGCCTCGCGCTCGGGCCGGCGCCGCGCTGGTATCTCGTGCACTGCAAGCCCGACGCGGCGCGCGTGACGTTTGGCGCGCTGCTCGAGCAACTCGCGCCGGCGGTGGCGCGCGTGGGGACGTGATCGTGCATCCATTGGTCGCCGTCATCCGCATCTATCAAGCGACGGTGTCGAAAGCGTTGCCCCGCGCGTGCCGTTTTCATCCGTCGTGCTCGGACTACGCCGCGCAGGCGATCCAGCGGCATGGCACGTTGCGCGGCACAGGTCTCGCCGCGAAACGGCTCTTGCGGTGCGGCCCTTGGCATCCGGGCGGGCTCGACCCCGTTCCGTAACTCGAAAGGAAAGCGTCCGTACCCTTGATTCACCTGGCTTTCGCGCTGGCAGCATTCGCCAACCCGTTCACCGATCTCATCAACATGCTCGGTGCGGGCTTCAACAGCGTGCTGCAGTGGATCAACCTGAACCTGACCCACAACTACGGCTGGTCGATGATCGTGCTGGCCTTGGTCGTCAACGTACTGCTGATCCCGCTCACGATCCAGCGGCTGCGCAACATGCAAGAGATGCAGGCGCTGCAGCCCTATCTCAAACGGATCCAGACGAAGTACAAGAACGACAAACAAAAGCTCGGCGAAGAGACGATGAAGCTCTATCGCGAGCACAACGTGAACATGCTCGGCGGTTGTCTGCCCACGTTGCTGCAATTCCCCGTGCTCTTCGGCGTGTACAACACCATCACGCTCAACACCGATCACTTCCAACACGCGGGCTGGCTCTGGATCGGCTCGGCCCTTTCGCACCAGTTCCCGCAGTTCTTAGCGACCAATCTCTACGCCGGCGACAAAGTGCTGCTCGGCCTCTACGCGATCTCGATGTACTTCTCCATCAAGCTCACCTCGAACACGGGCGTGATGGACGAACAGCAACAGCAGATGATGAACACGCAAGCGCTGCTGATGCCGGTCATGTTGTTCGTGATGGGCGGAATCTACCAGTGGCATTCCGCGTTCATTCTCTACTGGCTCGCGTTCAACGTGTTGTCCGTCGCCCAGACCGTGCTGTTCATGCGCGTGAATCCATCGCGCATCCCCAAACCGGTCGAAGAGACGGACGCGATGAAACTCGGATTTCCCCACGATTGCGCGGCCTGCAACGAAACACTGGTGCTGGTCAAAGGCAATAAGTGTTCGAAGTGTGGCGTCAAAGCGAGAAAGCAGCTGCCGCAAGCCACGGCCTGAGGATGTGAGACGATGAACGGATACGATTCCGGACACAACGGCGGCCAAGGACGCGGCCGGTCGGAGCGCGGGGGCGGTGACCGCGGCGGGTATGGCCGCGGTGGTCCGCGCGGCGGCTTCCGGCGCGGCGGTGAACGCGGCGGCTACCGCAGCCGGCGCGAAGAATGCCCGGCTGAGCTGCGCGCGCCGTTCAAGGACGCGCGCGATTTTCTGGCCGGCCTCATCCACGCGTTCGGCTTGCCTGCGCGCTTGGGCTTCGGCGGTCTGGAGCAAGCCCGCGACGGCCGCCAGATCGTCATCGACGTCCGCGGCATGAGCGCACCTGGTCCGCGCGAGTACGATCGCGATCACGAACGCGACGACGAACTTGGCCTGCTCATCGGCAAGCGCGGCAACATGCTCGATGCGCTCACCGTGGTGACGAACGCGGTGATGCATCGCGAAGGCGACCGAGATCTGTTCTTCGCCGTCGATGTCGAGGGCTACCGCGCACGCCGTCGAGCGACGCTGCGCGGCATCGCGTTGCGCGCCGGTGAGCGCGCGCTGCAAGACGGCGTCGACGTCGAACTCGAACCGATGCCTGCGTCGGAACGCCGCATCGTCCACATGACGCTTGCCGCGCATCGCGAGTTGGCCACCGAAAGCACGGGCGTCGGTTTCGATCGCCGCGTCGTGATCAGCGCGCGGCGCGAGCCTCGCGACCGCGACCCGGATCGCGGTCCGCGCGATCGCGAACCGTTTCGGCCGCGCGACCGCCGACCGGTGCGAGACGAGATCGGACCACCCGTCGAAGATCGCTACGCAGACTGACCCCCTTTCCGACACGATCGCCGCGATCGCGACGCCGCCCGGCGTCGCAGCCGTAGCGATCGTTCGCATTTCCGGGCCTAACGCACGGCAGATCGCGACGGCGTGTTTTTCGTTCGCGCGCGGCGATGCCGCGCATTGGCGCGCCGGACACATGCGCCGCGGCGCAGTGGTCGATGCGCGAACGAACGACACATTAGATGATGCGCTTGCGGTCGCGTTCTGGGCTCCCCGATCGTACACCGGTGAAGATGTGGTCGAACTGCAAGTGCACGGCGGTGCGGGCGTTGCCGCTGCGTGCCTGCAGGTCGCGCTTTCGGCGGGCGCGCGCCACGCGGCGCCCGGCGAATTCACACGGCGCGCGTTCAACAACGGTCGCATGGATCTCGCGCAAGCCGAAGCGGTCGCCGATCTGATCGACGCCGAGAGCCGCCTTGCGGCGCGTGCGGCAGCCGTGCGTTTGAGCGGCGCACTCGGCCGCCGCATGCGCACGTTGCGCGACGAGCTGCTTGCGAGGCTCGTCGAAATCGAAGCGCACATCGACTATCCGGATGAGGTCGGGCCGCCCGACGCGAGCGCGATCGACGCGTGCATCGACGCGCAACTGGCCGCGGTGACCGCGCTGCTTGCCGACGCCGGTTCCGGACGCACGTTGCGCGAGGGCGTCGTCTGCGTGATCGCGGGTCCGCCGAACGCCGGCAAGTCTTCGCTCCTCAACGCGCTCGCGCAGAGCGAGCGGGCAATCGTCTCGCCGCAGCCCGGCACGACGCGCGACATCGTCGAGGAGCGCGTCGCGGTCGACGGCGTGGTCCTGCATCTTCGTGATACCGCAGGGCTGCGCGCCGCGACCGATCCGATTGAAATGGAAGGCGTGAAGCGCGCACGCGCCGCGATCGGCACGGCTGCGCTGGCGGTGTGCGTGCTCGACGGTTCGCGGCCGTTCGGCGACGACGAGCGGTTCGCGCTCGGAGCGACGTCGGACGCACCGCGCATCGTCGTGTGCAACAAGGCCGATCTCGGGTTTAGCGGCACGCGTGCGTTCGAGCGCGACTATCCCGATCTTGCGCGCGATGGTGCGAAGCAGGGGTACGTCTTCGGCAGCGTGCACGATGCCGCGACGATCGATGCCGTGCGCGGCGCGATCGCGCGCATCGCATGGGGCGGCGGCATCATCGACGCCGGCAAAGCGCTCGTGGCCAACGCTCGTCAGGTCGATGCGCTTGCGAGAGCATCCGAATCGCTGACGCTTGCGCGTTCGACGGTTGCGGGCGGGCAGCCGATCGATCTGCTCTCGAGCGATCTTTCGGCAGCGATCGCTGCGTACGGCGAAGTCACCGGCGAGACGGTGACCGAAGAGGTGCTCGACGCGATCTTCGCGCGGTTCTGCGTCGGCAAGTAGCGCACCATTTTCCACTTTCCCTCGAGTAACTGACTGTACGGCGAACGCCTCGTCCGCTATACTCCACACAACGAGGTGAAAATATGGACCTGATGAGCATCGGACTTCTTCTCGCGCGGCTCCTTTTGGGACTCGGACTCGCCGCGCACGGCGCGCAAAAGCTTTTCGGCTGGTTCGGCGGCTACGGTATCAAAGGCACCGGCGGTTTCTTCGAAGGTACGCTTGGACTCAAACCGGGAGCGCTCTTCGCCACGATGTCCGGTTTGGGTGAATTCGGCGGCGGTCTGTTGGTCGCGACCGGCTGGCTCGGGCCTGTCGGACCGGCGCTCATCATCTCGGTGATGGTCATCGCGATGATCACGGTGCATTGGAAGAATGGATTCTTCGTGACCGCAAACGGCGTCGAATTGCCGCTGATGAACATCGCGGGTGCGCTCGCGCTCGCATTTGCCGGCTTCGGCGCATATGCGCTGGACGCGGTCGCGCCGGTCGACGTGCTTGCCACGCCGCAAGCGGCATGGATCGCGATCATCGTCGCGGTCGTGGGCGCACTTCTCTCGATCGTCGGCCGTAAACCACCGGCGCCCGCCGCGACGTAGCAACGGCGCCGCTCGCATTCGCGCGCGGCACCGAACATGAGGCGCAGTCGGATTCGCCGAACGCATACGTCCATGGAAGATTTCGGCGTCATCGTCATCGGCGGCGGACATGCTGGGCTGGAAGCAGCGCTTGCGTCCGCACGCATCGGCGTCGACACATTGCTCGTGACCGGCAACCGGCGCACCATCGGGTTGATGCCGTGCAATCCGTCGATCGGCGGACCTGCGAAGGGACAACTCGCGCGCGAAGTCGACGCGCTCGGCGGCGAGATGGGCGTGTGCATCGACGCGACGTACGTGCATGCTCGCTGGCTCAACGAGAGCAAGGGTCCGGCAGTGCGCGCGCTGCGCTCGCAGGCCGACAAAGCCGCGTACGCCGCCAAGATGCAATCCACCGTCAGCGGCCAGGCGCGGCTCGCCGTCGTCGAAGACTTCGTCGACGATATTTTGACCGGCGCCGATGGGATCCGAGGTGTTGTCTTGCATAGCGGGACGACGCTGCGCGCATCGAATGTCGTGATGGCGGCCGGCACGTTTATGGGCGGCACGATGTTCGCCGGCGAGAGTGCGAAGCCGGGCGGACGAATCGGGGAGGCGCCGAGCACGGGGCTCGGCGCGGCGTTGCGCCGGATCGGCTTTCCGACGGGCCGGTTGAAGACGGGCACGCCGCCTCGCGTGCATAAGCGCTCGATCGATTTTTCGCGCACGGAAGCGCAGCTGCCCAGTCCGGTGCCGCTCACGTTTTCGTATCGCTCGCGGCCTGCGTTTCCGGGGCCGCAATTGGCGTGCCACATCACACACACGAACGCCGAGACGCACGCACTCATCCGCGCGAACCTCCATCGCTCGCCCATGTACGGACTGCGACTGGTAGAAGGCGTCGGGCCGCGCTACTGCCCGTCGATAGAAGACAAAGTCGTCAAGTTCGCACACAACCCCACGCATCAGATCTTCCTCGAACCTGAAGGGTGGGAAGCAGACGAGATCTACGTCGGCGGATTTTCGACCTCGCTCCCGGCAGAGGTGCAGTTCGCGATGCTGCGTACATTGCCGGGCCTTGAGGCAGCGGAGATGTTGCGGCCCGGCTATGCAGTCGAGTACGACTTTGTGCCGCCGACCGAACTGCGGCCGTCGCTCGAAACGCGACGCGTGGCGGGCCTGTTCCACTGTGGTCAGGTCAACGGCACGTCAGGCTATGAGGAAGCCGCGGCGCAAGGGATCGTGGCCGGCATCAACGCAGCGCGCCGCGCGCAGGGGCGCGAAGCCATCGTATTTTCGCGAATTTCGTCTTACATCGGCACGCTGATCGACGATTTGATCACCAAGGGCGCCGCCGAACCCTATCGCATGCTCACGTCTCGAGCAGAGCACCGCATGGTGCTGCGGCACGACAACGCTGACCAGCGTCTGACGCCGATCGGACGTGAAGCGGGGCTCGTCGATGATGAAGCGCACGATGCATTTATGCTGCGGATGGAGACGCTCGATCGCGAGAGGCGACGGTTGTCGACGACGCGCATTCAGGGCGTATTGCTGGCAGAGCAGCTCCGGCGTTCGGGCACGACCTATCGCGATATCTGCCCCACCTCTCCGATCGCGGAAGAACTCGGCGAGCGGCTTGCGGTCGAAATCAAATACGAAGGGTACATTCGACGTCAAGCGACCGTGATCGAGAAGTTGGCGCAGTCCGAATTCGTTCGCATTCCCGAATCAATCGACTACGATCACGTTCGATCGTTGTCGCGCGAGGCGATAGAAAAACTCAGATTGCAGCGTCCGGCGACGCTGGGCCAGGCAGGCCGGATTCCGGGCGTCAGTCCGGCCGACGTCGCGGTCTTATCGGTGCACCTGACCGCGCTGCGCCGCGCGTCGGCAAACCGATCTGCGACCGCTCACGCATGACCCAGACCCAAGAATCCGCCGCGGCTGTCCTCAGAAGCGGCTTGGACGCGCTTGCATTTGCTGAACCTGCGCGAATCACCGAGCAGCTTATGATCTTCGCCGGTCTGCTGCTTGAGGCAAACGCTCGCACGAACCTCATGGGATCGGTGGACATCGACAAGCTCGTCGCGCACCATTTTCTGGACAGCCTCGCGCCGTTCGCGAAACACCGATTTCGGCCCCCGATCGTCGATCTGGGCAGCGGTGCTGGGTTGCCGGGCATACCCGTGGCGATCGCATTTCCACGAGCACCGATGACGCTGATCGAACCGCGCCGGCTGAGGGCCGAGTTCTTGCACTCGGTCGTGGCGGCGATGAAGCTGGAGAACGTCGACGTCGTGCAGATGGCGGCGGAATCGGCCGGCCGGTCTCCAGCAACGCGCGAAAAATCCGGCACGGTCCTGATGCGCGCGGTCGGCAAACCCGCCGTGGCTCTGGAGCTGGGCCTCCCGCTGCTCAAACACGACGGGAAGCTTTGGCTTTACCGCGGACGAGACGCCGAACCGACCAAGGAGGCGCTCGATATTGCGGCGCTCCTCGGCGGCTCTTTGCTGTGCGCTGCTCGGGTCGAAGTTCCGCATCTTGAGGAAGAACGGCACCTCTGGGTCTTTCGCAAGGTGACCCCGACGCCCGAAGGGTACCCTCGGCGCAGCGGCGTTCCGGACCGGGTTCCAATTCAGGCGGGCAAATGATCCACGTGGAACATTCTCGGCACGACCTTGACGATCTGCTCTCCCGGCTCTTGCCCAAGGCGGGCCTTTACGCCGTCGGCGGCCGGGTTCGCGATGAACTCCTGACCGAAAACGGCTTTCAGCGCCAAGAATCCCACAATCAGCCGCCCATCCCCGACTATCTCGTCACCGGCATCAGCATGGACGATTTAGTCCACTCGCTTCGAAGCGCGGGATCAGCGGAACTTGTCGGCGCCTCGTTTGGCGTCGTGAAGTTCGCGGCCGGAAACGTTGCGGCCGATATCGCCCTGCCGAGAAGAGAGCGGTCGACCGGCACCCACCATCGCGATTTCGCGGTTGACTACGATCCGTCAATATCGATCGAGGACGATCTGGCACGTCGCGATTTCCGCATGAATATGATGGCGCGCGATATCCGGTCGGGAACCCTGATCGATCCGTACGGCGGACGGGCAGACATCGAGGCAAAGCGCCTCGATATCTTGGCGGATCAGGTCTTCGTCGAAGATCCGCTGCGCATTTTGCGCGGCGCGCAGTTCGCCGCGCGCTTCGACCTCACGCTGTCGGCGCGGACCGCGTCTGCGATGCGAGAGGCTGCTCATCTGGTCTCGACGGTCGCGGCAGAACGCGTCGCTGACGAACTCACCAAACTGCTCACGCTCGCCGCAAAACCGAGCACTGGATTCGAAATTCTTCGCGATTCCGGAGCACTCGACGTGCTGTTGCCGGAAGTTATGGAAGGGTGGGGAGTCGAGCAGAACGAGTATCACAAGTATAGCATCTATTTCCACAGTATGAAATGTTTGGACAGCATCGCCCCGCGATTGAGGCTCCGGCTTGCCGCACTTTTCCACGATGTGGGAAAACCGCGGACGAAGGACGGTCCTCATTTCTATCGCCATGAGATGGTCGGAGAAGCGATGACGAAAGAAGCATTGGAGCGCCTGCGATTTCCATTCGACCTCGTTCGCGACGTGGCGCATCTCGTACGGCACCACATGTTCGCGGCCGACGATCAGTTGACCGACGCCGCCGTGCGACGCTTCGTGCGACGCGTCGGTGTCGGCGCGGTCGAACCGCTCTTCGCATTGCGCGCCGCCGACGTGGTGGCGAGCGGGCTGCCGCCGCGCGATCCCGCGCAAGCGCTGCGCTTCGAGACGCGCGTCCGCGAAGCGATCGCGGCGCGCACGCCGTTCGGCATCGCCGATCTTGCGATCGACGGCGGCGACATCATCGCGATCATGCGCGAACTCAAGATCGTCGCACCGGAATTCACCGGCGACCGGCGCGTCGGCGACGCACTGAATCATTGCCTCGAGCAGGTGCTCGACGACCCCGCACTCAACGAGCGCGCATCGTTGCGCGCACTCGTGCGCGCGTTTTTTGCTGCACCGCAAACGCCGGCGGCACCGTGATCGATCGACAGACGCAAGCCCGAGGCCGGATCTTCGCAGTCGCCAACCAAAAAGGCGGCGTGGGCAAGACCACGACCGCGGTCAATGTCAGCGCGGCCGTCGCGCGCTTGGGCAAACGCGTCCTGCTCGTGGATATCGACCCGCAGGGCAATTCCACGACTGGCCTTGGCATCGACAAATCGAAAGTCGAGACCTGTATGTACGACGTGCTGCTCAAAGACGCGACGGTGAGCGAAGCGTTGCAGGCCACGTCGGTCGAAAACCTCATGCTGCTCCCGGCGACGCTCAATCTGGCGGGCGCAGAGCTCGAGCTCGTCAGCGTGCTCTCGCGCGAGCACCGGCTGAAGTCCGCGCTTGCGGCGGTCGCGCACGAGTTCGACTTGATCATCATCGATTGTCCGCCGTCGCTCGGTCTGCTCACGCTCAACGCGCTGACGGCCGCCGACGCGATCCTGATCCCCGTGCAAGCAGAGTACTTCGCGCTCGAAGGGCTCGGTCAACTCACGCGCGTCATCGATCTCGTGCGCGCGCACCTCAATCCGACGCTCTCGATTCACGGCGTCGTGGTCACGATGTTCGACGGCCGCACGAACCTCGCGCGACAGGTCGTGGATGAAGTCGAGCGGCATTTCCCCAACCTCGTATTCGCGACGCGCATCCCGCGCAATATCCGCGTCTCCGAAGCGCCGTCCTTCGGCGCGCCGGTCACAGAATTCGACTCGCGGAGCGCAGGCGCGGTCGCCTACGCGGCGCTCGCCCAAGAGGTGCTTGCCCGATGACCATGAAGCGCGGCCTCGGCCGCGGACTCGATGTGTTTTTCCCCGGCAATCGCGCCGGCTTGGAGACGCCGGCGGCGGACGCGCTCACGATGATCGCGCTCGACGACATCGCGCCGAACGCGCAGCAGCCGCGACGCGCGTTCGATGCCGCGAACCTCGAATCGCTCGCGCAGTCGATCCGCTCGAACGGCGTGCTCTCGCCGATCGTGGTCCGTCCGGTCGGCGGTCGCGCTGCGAAGTACGAGATCGTGGCCGGCGAGCGCCGCTGGCGTGCGGCGCGGTCGGCCGGCCTTCGGGAAGTGCCCGCTATCGTACGCGATGTGCGCGATGGCGCTTCGCTCGAACTCGCGCTGCTCGAGAATCTCCAGCGCGAAGATCTCAACGCGATCGAGGAAGCCGCAGGCTACCGCCAACTCATCGACGAGCATGGCCTCACGCAAGAAAGTCTTTCCGAACGCCTGGGGAAGGGCCGCCCGACGATCGCCAATGCGCTTCGCTTGCTCTCGCTTCCCGATCCGGTGCAGGCGATGCTGCGCGACGGGAAGCTCAGCGCGGGCCACGGACGCGCGCTCGCGGCGTTGCCGAAAGCACTCGCCGAAAGCCTTGCCAAGCGCGCCGTATTGCAAGGCTTGAGCGTACGCGAGATCGAGCGGCTGGCGTCGCACGCCGCACCGCAGCGGTCGAAATCGAAAGCCGCCGCGCCGAAGACCGCCGCCGGGAGCAGCGCTCTTTCATCCGACATGGCCGAGATCGAGAGCCGCCTTCGCTTCGCTTTGGCCACGCGGGTCGCGCTTGCCGTCGGCGCGCACGGCGGCACGATCACCATTCATTTCGCGGATGACGGCGAACTTCAGCGCATCGTCGACGTGCTCTGCCCCGAGGACCAGTAGCGACGAGGATTTGCCCGCCGGCCAAGATAACCGGGTCGTATCGACAGGGCCGGCGCCGTCCGGCTCTTTCCATTCACAACCGATCGCACCCGCGCTCCAAAGCAGAGGCTCCGTCGATGCGTCGTCTCCTATCCGTCCTCGCATGTGTCGTCGCGCTCTCGGCTGCGCCGGCCGCCGCGGTGTCACCCGCGTCGCCTACCCGCGCGACCATCGTCATGCTATGGGCGACGGCCGATCCGCAATCGACGTCGGCCGACGTGCGTTGCCTGGACGTCGCGCTGCGCATGCCGTTCGAGATCGGCGCGCCGGCCCGCGCGTTGCGGGCGCACCCTGCAGCTCGCTTTGCGGTGGCGCTCTCGCCGTCATACGCGCGCGCGATCGCCTGCGCAGACACCGATCCGTTCGGCGCCGCGTCGCAGGCGACGGGCACGCATGCAGATCCGCGCACACGCGACCTCGTGCGGCTGCTCGCGACGCTGCCGCCGATGACGGCGACCGAGGCGGCGACGTCCGGTGCGCGAGAACTCGCGTCGCTCACCGCGACGCTCCAACAGTGGTCGGCGAGCCCGGCGCAAGATCGTCTTAGCACGGACGTCGTGCGCCGCGCCACCGCATTCAACGCGATCGTGCGGCTTGCGAACGCGGGTTCCGGCGCCGCTCACGCGTTGCTCGAACAACCGTTGCCGACGGCGACGCTCTTGCGGTCAGCCGACGCGTTGGAACGCGGCGCGATGGATGCCACCGCGCGCGCAATGCGCGACGCGGTCTCGCGCGGCGCGCTTGAATTCGTCGCGACGCCGGCCGGCGATCCGGTCTTGCCGCTGCTCGTCGATTCGGGCGGAAAGACGATGGCCGATCCGAGCGTCCTGCCGCTGAATGCGGCGGCCGACGCGACCGCGTTGATCGACGACGCGATCGCCGGTGTCACGCCGCTCGATGATTCGCATGCACCGGGTCTTCTCGCGCCATTCGGCGCGTACGACGACGCGTCGGCGCAGCTCACCGCAGCGCGCGGCGCCCGGTTTGCGATCTATTCCGACCGCGTGCTGCAGACATCGCAGGCGGGCGGATCCGTCGCCGCGCTCCGCGCCGCGCAGGCGTCGCCGTATTTGCTGTACGGCTTGGAGATCGGGAAGAAGACGACGTTGCCGCTGCTGTTCTGGTCGGACGATGCATCGCGGGCGCTGGATGCGCTCGCGACATCGCTTCCACCGCAAGCATTCGCGGCGCGCGTGACGGGCGATGCGGTCGCGGCAGGCGCGACGTCGCCGGACGGTTCGCCGCGCGTCATCACCTTGCGCGTGCAGATGGGCGCGCAGTGGGCGGCGCGGCCCGACGCAGAAGCCTTGGTCGAACGGGTTGCGACGGCGCTCGCCACATGGGGTGCGACGGCCACGCCAAGCGCCTATCTCGGCATGCACCGGTCTATGACAAGCGCATACGGATTCGCTGCCGGCTCCACGTTGGGCTCGCTCGACGCGTTCACCGCGCTGCCGAATCAAGCCGCGATGTGGGCAGCGCTCGCGCAAGCGCGCAACGCCGCGGGTGGCGACGCGGCGCTTGCGAAGATGGCGATTCGCGAGCCGTTGCTGCGCGCAGAATCCGGCGAATGGTATCTCGCGCCGGAGCTGCCGCTCGCGCAAGGGCGCGTGAACGAACAAGTCGACGAATTCCGCGCCGAGCTGCGCGCCGTGTACGCCGCGGCGAACAAGATCGCGCCCGCGGTGATCGCCCCGCTGCGGATGAGCACGCCGCCCACGGTGCAGCCGTCGCCAAGTCCGGCCTCGCCCGCTCCCGCGGCTACCGGGGGTTATCCACAGGCCCTGTGAATATGTGGAGAACAGGCGTTTGATGTGTCCCGCAGGCTCCCCAATCAAACGGTGAGACGGACGCCGCCCGTCGTCTGCACGATCGGCACCACGGATCCCACCGGCGCCGCCGGAATCGGCCTCGATCTGGCGATACTGCCTCGATTGGGCGTGCGCGCCGTTTTCGCGGTCGCGGCGGTCAGTGCCCAAAACAGCAAACGCGTCACGCGCGTCGCAGCGCTGCCGCCGGCGGTCATCACGGCGCAGCTGCGCGCGATCTGGCAGCAGGTAAAGCCCGACGCGATCCGGATCGGCTTGTTGCCTGCGGCCGACGGAATCGCAGCGGTCGCAAAATTCTTGCGCGCGTTGCGGCGCCGGCCGCCGATCATCATCGATCCGGTGCTTGCTGCGACGAGCGGCCACACATTTTCCGGACCGGCACACATCAAGGCGCTGAAAAAGCTCTTCGTCTTTGCAGAACTCGTAACGCCGAATGCCGCCGAGGCGGCGACGCTTGCCGGCATTTCCGTGCGGACGGTCGCGGACGCAGCGGATGCGGGCCTCGCGATCGCGCGTGCCGCGAGGTGCGCAGTGCTCGTCAAAGGCGGCCATCTGCGGGGCACGATCTGCTACGACGTGCTCGCAGACGCGGGCGGTGTGGTGTACATCGGCACGCGCAGATCGGCACGGCGCATGCGCGGCACTGGATGTCTGCTCGCAGCGGCGATCGCCGCCGCCCGCGCGCATGGTGCATCGCTGCACGATGCGATCGCGTGCGCGCGCGACGTGGTCGCAAGCGCCTTACGCAACGCGACGCCGCTCGGCAACGGCCGCACGCAGCTCTGAACAGCGGGGAGCGCGCGGCGCTTTAGCAAACACGCGAGGAATCGGTTTTCTAAAAAGAGTCGGCGCTAGGAGCGGCAACCGTTGATCGATCAGGCCACGAAAGGCGCAGTCGCGCGCAAGCGGATCATGGCGGGCATGCGGCCGACGGGCGAACTGCACGTCGGGCATCTGTTGGGCGCGCTGGACAATTTCGTCGCGCTTTCGCGCCGTCACGACTGCTTCTTCGAGGTCGCCGATCTGCATGCGCTGACCACGAAATTCGAGCGCAGCGGTGAGATCGCGAGCGATATCCGTTCGATGGTGACCGGCTGGATCGCGGCGGGCCTGGATCCTGAATCGTGCACGATGTACGTCCAATCGCAGGTGCCGGAGATCAGCGAGCTCTACGTCCTCTTGTCGATGATCGTACCGGTCTCGTGGTTGGAGCGCGTGCCGACGTACAAAGACCAGCTCAGCGCGCTTGGGAGCGCGATCGCGACGCATGGATTTCTCGGCTACCCGGTGCTGCAGACAGTCGACATCGCGATCATGAAGGGCCAAGGCGTTCCGGTCGGCCAAGACCAGCTGCCGCATGTGGAGCTCAGTCGCGAAATCGTTCGCCGGTTCAATCATCTCTACGGCAATATCTTGATCGAACCCGACGCGATCTTATCGGAGACGCCGTACGTGCCCGGCACCGACAACCGCAAGATGAGCAAGTCGTACAACAATAGCATTCTCTTGTCCGATTCGCCGGAAGAGACGACCGCGAAGATCAAAACGATGTACACGGACCCGACGAAGATCCGCAAGACCGACCCCGGTCATCCGGAGGCCTGTCCGGTGTTTTTCTTCCAGCAGTCCTACAACGCCGCTGAAGCGCCGGACATCGCTCGGCGATGCCGCGCGGGCGCGCTCGGCTGCGTGGAAGACAAAGCCGACATGGCGCGCCACCTCAACGAGGCACTCGCGCCGATTCGCGAACGCTTGCGCGAGTTAGCCGCTCGGCCGAATCGGGTCGACGAGATTCTCTTCGAAGGCACGAAGCGCGCGCGCGCGGTGGCGCAGGCCACCTTGGCTGAAGTCAAGTCCGCGATGGGGTTGGGGTGATGTACTAGGGTGAGCATCGCTCACCCTAAAATGGGCAAGCGATGCTTGCCCTCTTACAATAGTGAAACTACTACCGCTTGTAGTTCGCCAGTGCGCGCGTGATGCGCGCGAGGGCTTCGCGTAGATTCGCTTCCGAATTCGCGTACGACATGCGGATGAATCCCTTGCCGTTCGGGCCGAAAGTCGATCCTCCCAGCACGGCGACGTTGCCCTCCTCCAAGATATGATTCGCGAGCTTGATGTCATCGGGTTCGACCTTGGAGAAATTCGGGAAGACATAGAACGCGCCGCCGGGCATCTCGCACGTCACGCCCGGGATCTTGCGCAGACCTTCGACCAGGAGCGTGCGGCGGCGGAGGAACTCTTCGCGCATCGCCTGGACCGGGCGATCGTCGCCCGAGAGCGCGGCCAAGCCTGCGTCCTGGACGAACGTCGCGGTGCACGAGACCGTGTTGAGCATGAGCGCGCACACGGCGTCCGCGATGTATTTCGGGAACACGCCGAACCCGAGCCGCCAACCGGTCATGGCCCAAGCCTTGGAGAATCCGTCGATGAGAATCGATTGCTCCGGCAATCCGCTCATGCCGTAGTACGACGCGAATTCAGCATCGTAGGAGTGGCGATTATAGATCTCGTCTGAGATCACCAAGATATTGTGCTTGCGTGCGATCTCGGCGATGGCTGCGATATCCTGAGGCGTCATGATGCCGCCGGTCGGATTGTGGGGCGAATTCACCACCAGGATCTTCGTCTTCGACGTGACGGCGCGTTCGAGATCCGCGGGATCGAGCCGGAAACCAAGGCGCTCCTGCAGCGGCACCGACACCGGCGTCGCCCCGACGTACGTGGTAATAGAACGATACGCGGGATAGGCCGGGTCGGGGATGACCACTTCGTCGCCCGGGTTGAGCAGTGCGAGCAACGTCATCGCGATGACGGGCTTACCGCCCGGTCCGACGACTACTTGATCGCGCGTGATCGTCATGCCGCGCGTACGGCTGACATGGGCGGCGATCGAGTCGCGGAGTTCCGCGGTGCCGGCCGCCGGGGTGTAGTGCGTCCGGTTGGCGCGGATGGATTCGATGCCCGCTTCCTTCACGTGCGGCGGCGTGTCAAAGTCAGGTTCACCGATCTCGAGATGGATGATGTTGCGGCCTTCGGCTTCGAGCGCGCGCGCCTTGGCGAGCATGACGAAGGCGCTCTCGGTGCCGAGCCGGCGCATGGTGTCGGCTAACGCGAACGTAGGTGCGGTTTGCATGACGAGGCGGCGCTCCCGATAAGAAGAGACGAACGGTGGAACGGGACTCGACTTTCGCGCGCGTGGACGGCGCTCCTTGAGAAGCGCTGATTCAGCGGCCGAATGCGATGCACGCGACACCTGCCGCCGCGCACGCCATGCCCGCCATCTGCGCCGCGGTAAAACGCTCTTTGAGCAGGACGCGCGCGAGCACAACCGTGCTGGCAGGGTAGAGCGATGCGAGGACGGCGACCAGTGATAGAAGACCATGGCGCGTCGCTTCGAGGTAGAGCGCGTTTGCGCCGACATCTACCGCGCCTGCAGCGATGATCAGACGCAGCGAGCCCGGGACCGGCCGCAATGAATGACGGAGCACGAGCGCCGCGATCGCGCAGATCATGCACGACATAAGCCTGGATGGGACGAGCGGCCACAACCCCGACGCCGGGCTCGTCCGTGCGATGAAGATGTAGAAGCCCCCGATGGCAAGGCCCGACACGAAGGCGTCCAGCACGCCGGGTTCGCGCCACCATGGGCCCGAGAACGTGCGCGGCACGCCGTGCTCGTCGTGTCCGGGCGAGCTTGTGACGAGCGTGATGGCGATGAGGGCGATGACGACGCCGGCGAGCGCGACAAGCGAAGGCCGCTCGCCCGTCGACAGACCAAAGACGACCGGCGCGACGGCGGCGACGACCGCAGTGATCGGCGAGACGACGCTCATGCGGCCGAGCGAAAGCCCACGGTACAAGAACGCGATGCCGAATGCACCGGTCACCCCGGCAAGCGCGCCGAACAGCAGGTCGGTGCGGCTCGGATATGCAGCAGGCAAAAAGCGCAACAGCAGCAAGAGCAGCGCCAAGCCCACCAATTGCGAGATGACCACAACCGCCAAGACGCGCGCGCGCCTGCTCGCGATCCCGCCCATGTAGTCGGCGGCGCCGTAGGCGAATGCGGACAGCAGCGCGAGGATAACACTCATCATCGTAAGAGCGCAAGCAACGCTTGCCCATGAAGTAGGCCAAGCATCGCTTGCCCATTTGGGTGAGCGATGCTCACCCTACGACAAAGATGTAACATATCCAAACATCAGTCGCGGATGCCGGAGCCGTTCGGGCCGGCATGGTGGATGTGGAAGTAGGATTCGACGATCGCCTGCGCAACCGGCGCCGCATTCACCGCGCCAAAGCCGTTCGTGCGGTCCATGAATACGACGACCGCGATCTGCGGATGATCGTACGGCGCGAAACAGACGAACCACGTGTGGTTGTAACCCTGCGGATTATCGACGGTCGCGGAATTCTCGGCTGTGCCGGTCTTGCCGGCGTAGTGAAAACCCGGGATTTCGACGTTGTGCGCGGTCCCGCCGGGATCTTCGATCGCGCCGAGCATTCCCGCGCGGATGACTGCCAGATCTTCGGCGGACACCGGTACCGCTCGCGGTTCCGGCGGTGAGAACGTCTGCACGATCTTGCCGCGCGCGTTGCGCGCATCGGCCACAAGGTACGGCGTGATGAGTTTCCCGCCGTTCGCGATCGCCGAAGCCACGCGCAGCATCTGCACCGGCGACGCTTCGACAAATCCTTGACCGATCGCCATGTTCACGGTATCGCCGCCGTACCAATCGTCGCCGACGGCTTTCTTCTTCCATGCCGGCGTCGGCAGCGTGCCTTCCGTCTCGCCGGGCAAGTCGATGCCGGTCTTTTGACCGATCCCGAATGCGGACGCGTACTTGTCGAGCCGGTCGATGCCGAGCTCGTGGCCGACCTGATAGAAGAACACGTCGCACGATTCTGCGACCGCCGTGCGCACGTCGAGCGTGCCATGCCCGCCGCTCCGGTCGTCGTTGAAGATGAATCCATTGAGATCGAACGCGCCGCCGCAATACTTCGTGGACGTCGGCGACATCAGGCCGGATGCGAGAATCGCGGAGCCGCTGATCATCTTGAACGTCGATCCGGTCGGATATTTGCCGGAGATCGCGCGGTCGAAAAGCGGGTTGAGCGGATCGCGCAAGTACGAAGCGTAGCGCGATTCGGTGATGCCGGTCGCGAAATCGTCCGGATTGATGTTCGGTTGACTGACGAGCGCAAGGACCGCCCCGGTGTTCGGGTCCACCACGATCGCCGCGCCCGCGACCGCGTGACCGATGCGTTTGGTGATGTCGCGCCGCTGTTGCGCGACGGCGGTTTCGGCTGCGATCTGCAACCGCCAGTCGATGGTGAGGTCGAGGCTGTCGCCGGGCACCGCGACGAACTCATCCACATTTGCGACGGCCTCGCCGGCGGAATTGACTTTGATCCGGCGGCCGCCCCGCTGTCCTTGGAGCAGCCGGTCGTATTGGAACTCGATCCCGTCCTTGCCGACGACGTCGTTTGAGCCGTAGCCTTTGCCTTTTCGCTCCGCATACTCGAGCGCCGTGATCTGGCCGACGTAGCCGACGACGTGCGACGCGATCGTGCCGAATGGATAGTCGCGCACGGGGATGAGTTCGACCGCCATGCCCGGCAGATGGTCCGCCTGTTCGGCGAATCGCCCGACGACCGCGGGATTGAGATCTTCTGCGACGTTGATCGGGCCAAGCGGCACGGCGTTTGCAAGCTCTGCGAACGACTTGTATGCCACGCCGTTTTGATGGAGCAGACGTCTCCATATATCGCTGGCCGGTTTGTCGAGAATGGTCGCGAGTTCTTCGATCTCTTCTTGCGGCTGCACGAGCTGCATGGGAACGATCTGGACGACGAACGATGGACGGTTGCGTGCGATCACCACGCCGCGCCGGTCGTAGATGACACCGCGCGGCGCCGCCACTGGAATCGTCCGCAATTGATTGAGATCGGCCAGATGGCTGTAGTGGCTGCCTTCTCGCAGCTGAACGCCGGCGAGCTGCCAGATCAGGATCCCGAACACGAGCGCGATGCCGGCGGCGAATGCGATCGTCCGCGCGCGTCGCGAGGACGTGATCGGTTCCGGCGCATACGGCCGGCCGCCGCCGTATCTCACGAACGAACCGTTCGCGCAGCACCCACCACCCGGATGATCGCGAGGGCCAGTGCGGCGACGGCGCAGTTCAAGACGACTTCCCACGCCATCGCATGCGTCGTGCGGATGAATGCGCCGCGCTCAGCGAACGCAACCGCCAATACCATCCATGCCGTCAGGGCGTGCACGATCGTCGCGAGCGCGACCGCGCCTATGAACACCGGCAACGAATCCCAAAAAAAACGATTGGCGAGCAGACCCGCGCCGAAGCCCGCGAGCGTAAAACCGATGACGTTGACCCCGCCGCCGCCGAGCGCGTCAGCGAAAAGGCCGGCGAAAAATCCGAGCCATCCGCCGGCGACGACGCCGCAGCGCAGTCCGGTCCACACGACGAGCACGAGCAGCAGCGAGACGTGCGCGCCGCGAAGCTCGATGCCGGAGAGAACAGTCGATTGCACGACGGCACAGCCGAATGCGATCGCGAGCAAGACCGAAAACCTGGGTGGCACCGAGATCTCAGCATCGACGTGCGCGAGTCGCGGCTGCCGGCGCGGCCCGCTGCGAAGGCGATCGGCGTCGCGCGCGGGATCGAGCGTGCTCATCTCGACGTCAGCACCAGCACGCGCGTGAGCGATGCCGCGTCGACCGCCGGTTGCAGCACCGCGACTTGATACAGCGCATTATCTTTGCGGTCGACCTCCATCACCGCGCCGATGGGGATGCCGGCCGGGTAGATCTCGCCGAGACCGGTGACGACCTTATCGCCTGCGAGGACCTTCACGTCTTGGCCGATGTACTTCATCCTCGCGTGCAGTCCGCTGCCGAACACGATCCCCCATGTGTGGCTGCGCGATAGATACGCCGGCACGGCGCTCGTCGGATCCATGACGAGCAGCACGTGCGAGAGATGCGGGCCCGCATCGACGATGTGACCGACCAGCCCTTCGCCGTTGACGACGACATCGTTGCGGTGCACGCCGTCCGCGGTGCCGCGATCGATCGCGATCTCTCTGCGCGCTGCTTCAGGCGCATACCCCACGACCTCAGCTTCAACCGTTCGCGAAGGGGCTGCCGCACGGACGCCGAGCATCCGCTGCAGCTCCACATTTTCCGCTGCTCGCGCTTTCAGCCGTTCGTTCGCTGCGGCGAGGTCGCGCGCTTTTTGTGCGAGACGTGCGTTCTCGGCCTGGATGACACCGGCATGGGTGACGACGTACGCTTCGACCCCGATCGCGTGCCCGAAGAGGGCGAACGCGCGCGCAAGCGGCGTGACGACGGTGCCGACGATCTCGTCGGCGAGGCTTTGTCCGCCGCTTCGCGCCGCGTCGATCTCGAAGAGCATCGCGGCTGATGCGACGATGATCAACGCGAGGAAAACGAGGAGCTTTCTTTCATCCCAGAACGAAGGAATCGCCACCACCTGCCGATCAGCGAGACGGACGCGGGAAACAGCGTATCGAACAGGCGGCGATCGCGCAAAATCTCGCCCGTGCCAAGGGCAACGCAGAGCAGTGGGTTCTCGGCCCGCCGGACCGGCAACCTGAGCACGAGGCTGAGCGTCTCCGCGAGACCGGCGATCTGCGATCCGCCGCCCGCGATGACGAGTCCGCGCTCGGAAAGGTCGCGCACGAGTTCCGGCGGCGTCTGCTCCACGACACCGCGGATCGCGTCGACGATCTCGCCCAGCGGCTCTGCGATCGCCGCTCCAATCTCTTCCTCGCGAACGTCGAGCGTTCCCGGCCCGCGCGTTCGCACGTTCTGACCGAACGCGGCAACGCTCGCGCGTCCGAGCGGCCGGCCATAATAGGCGAGCGCGATCTTCAATTGTTCGGCGCTGCGTTCGCCGAGGATGAAGCCGCGCGTCGACCGGATGTGCGCGATGATCGCTTCGTCAAGCCGATCGCCGCCGAGCTTGAGCGATTTGCCGACGACGATGCCGCCGAGCGAGATGACCGCGACCTCAGTCGTGCCGCCGCCGATGTCGGCGATGCCCGAAGCGTTTGGCTCGAGCACCGGCAAGCCGGCCCCGACAGCCGCCGCCATCGCTTGCTCGACGAAGTAGACGCGTCCGGCACCGGCGCCGAGCGCGGCTTCTTTCACCGCCTTTTTTTCGACGACGGTCGCCGACCCCGGCACGCCGACCATCACGCGGGGCGGGAGTAGCGGCCGGCCGCGCAACGCGCGTTCGAGCAGGCGCCGGACGAGCGCCTCGGTGTAGGTGAAGTTGGAGACGACACCGTTGCGCATCGGCCGGACGACGGTTACGTTGCGCGGCGTGCGGCCGAGCATCTGTTTCGCGCCTTCGCCGACGGTGATGATCTCGCCGGAGTCGGTATCGATCGCGACCATGCTCGGCTCGGAAAAGCGCACGCCTTCGCCGCGCACGAATACCGGTGTATTTGCGGTGCCCAGGTCAACGCCAACCTCGGGCGCATACCGCGCGTAGAGGCGGTCAAAAAAGCCGCTCATCAGGTCCTAGAGCAATTCGTAACCGAGGGCGGTGAAAGCCTGGTCGAGCCGGGCGAGCGGCAGACCCATTACGGTGTAGAAATCGCCGATGACGGACGCGACGTTGAGCGCACCTCGACCTTGTATGCCGTAGGCGCCTGCTTTGTCCATGGGCTCGCCGGTCGCGACATAGCGATTGATCCGCTCCTCTCCGAGTTCGACGAATCGTACCCTGGCGGATTCCACGCCGTGTGCGCCCGTGCCGGCCGCGCGGTCTTGAACGACAAAGGCGGTGTGCACGATGTGTTCGCGGCCGGAGAGCAGTGCGAGCATGCGGCGAGCGTCGGCCTCGTCGCGCGGTTTGCCGAGCACCACGCCGTCGATGACCACGATCGTGTCGGCAGCGACGAGCACCGGTGGACCGCTCGCATGCGCCGCCGCGGCTTTGCCCTTTGCGTGGCCGAGCGCGAGGTCTTGCGGGTCGCCGCCGGCCGTCAGCTCGTTGATTTCCTCGTAGTCGCTTCCAACGACCGTCACTTCCAGCCCGACGCTGCGCAACAACGTCAGCCGGCGCGGCGAACTCGAGGCAAGCGTCACCGCTCGCAGCCGCTCAGTCATACATCTGGCC
>DATBOZ010000181.1:0-9398 GCA_036561585.1 Candidatus Eremiobacteraceae bacterium
AATCCGCCTACGCACCCTTTACGCCCAATAATTCCGAATAACGCTCGCCCCCTACGTCTTACCGCGGCTGCTGGCACGTAGTTAGCCGGGGCTTCCTCCAGGGGTACCGTCATAATCGTCCCCCTCGACAGCACTTTACGACCCGAAGGCCTTCCTCGTGCACGCGGCGTCGCTCCGTCAGGCTTTCGCCCATTGCGGAAAATTCCTCACTGCTGCCTCCCGTAGGAGTCTGGGCCGTGTCTCAGTCCCAGTGTGGCTGGTCGTCCTCTCAGACCAGCTACCCATCGTTGCCTTGGTGGGCCATTACCTCACCAACTAGCTAATGGGCCGCAGCCCCCTCTAACCGCGCATTGCTGCTTTCATCGTCAAGTGATGCCACTCGACGATCGTATCAGGTATTAGCTAACCTTTCGGCTAGTTATCCCGGACGGTAAGGCAGGTTGACTACGTGTTACTCACCCGTCTGCCACTAACACTTCATCTGTATTGCTACAAAGTGGTGTCCGTTCGACTTGCATGTGTTAGGCACGCCGCCAGCGTTAGTCCTGAGCCAGGATCAAACTCTCCATTAAATCTTACGACGTCCAATCAACACGTTTGACCGACCATAAAGGTCGGTCCCACAGAGACCGGCGCCAAATCATCAACGAGCCGTCTGAAGGCTCTATAGCTTGCGATCGACGATTATCGATCGCTTACAACATCGGAGGGGCTAAAGCCGAATCCGATGAGGGTCCAGGCACTGGCGCCCGAACATTTGAATTGATTTCCTTCGAACCCCTTAGAATAATAAAGACCGGCTTGCGCCAGTCCGATTCCTTGCGGCTCTCGGGACCCACGAATTTATTCGCGTTTGCGCTGTTTAGTTTTCAAAGAACAGACACGGCAGAGCCGAGCCACCAAGGTATATTACCACTATGGCTGGGACCCGTCAAGCGTGAAGTCCGGGACAGCTCTGCCGCTTCGTACCCGCTTAGTGTCCGCTACAGATGGTGTAAACGTCCGCGACCTCGCCGGGCTGCAGCAAGCTGGAGCACGGATTGGTCAAACGCACCTGACCGAATCGGGGATTCGAATCCAGCGCGAACGACGAAATCAACACCAGATGCTCGTTCGGCCGCACTGTGATGCCCGAAGCGATCGACTTCGGATAACCCGCGCGCTCGAATAAGAGCTCGTAGTTGCCACCGTGCAATCCGGACAGCGTGAATTTGCCGTGATCGTCGGTCACCGCGCTTGATTCGGCCATCGTCGATCCTTGCGCGAATGCGCTGACTTTCACGCCGGCCAGCGGCGTGTTCTGCGTCGCATCGACGACGCGGCCCGAAAGTGCACTCGCTGCTACCGGCATTTGAGCGACAACTTTTGCGCCGCCCGCAGCCGCAGACACTGATGGCGAAGCAAGTAAACCCGCTGCAATCACCATTGCCGCGGCGAGAGTCGCAATATTCAGCTTCATAGCTGGCATTTTCCCCGAATCGTGTATCGCCGAAACAGCAACACGTCCCTTGGGGTGGAACACGCCGCGGACTCTGCCATGAGGTCCACGACGCCGATACCTGATGAAGAGGCCTATTGCGGCCTGCTTTTCTCCTACGGTCACCGACGGCGGCGGAAACGACAATCGAAACGCACACCAAGGCGACGCCGCACAGCGGCGAATCCGAGCTTCTCCCGGTAACGCCGAAAGCAGACGACGCGTTCGCACTGCTGCTCGAGCGCGGGCTCGGCATTGCACCAACGCCGCATACGCTCGACGCATTTTCCGAAGCGTGCCGCACGCGCGCGAATGCACTCGGTCTGCTCGAGTCAGATTATTGCAGCTTGCTCGCTCATGGCGGAAACGCGGCACGCGCCGAATGGATGGCGGTCGCGCCGGCGGTCGTCGTGGGCGAGACATTTTTGTTCCGCGACGCACAGCTGTGGCAACTCGTCGAAACCTCGCTCTTCCCGGGTCTCAAGTCGCTCGCGCGTCCGATCTGGATTTGGAGCGCCGGTTGTTCGACGGGCGAGGAGGCGTACACACTCGCCCTCATCGCGCATCGCGTCTTCGGTCGCGACGGCTATCGCGTCCTCGGCACCGATGTCAATCCCAAAGCCGTCGCCGCGGCTCGCGTCGGCGCGTATGGTCAGTGGTCGCTGCGCGGTGTCTCCGACGAGCGGCGGGAATCGCTCGCTGCGACCGGCGCGCAGACCGTTCGCGTTCCCGAAGAAGTGAAGTCGCTCGTCCGGTTCGAGACGCAAAATCTCGTCGATGAATCGTCGTACGCGCAGGCGGGCATGACATCGTTCGAACTCGTCATGTGCCGCAACGTCCTGATCTACATGAGCCACGCCGCGCGCGTCAAGATCATCGAGCGGCTTGCCGCGAGCGTCTCGCCGGGCGGCGTGCTGATCCTTGGACACGGCGAATCAGCCGGCATCGATATTCCTGGTCTTGTCGCCGAGCGCCATTCCGCCGGCGTGGTGTATCGCAAGCCGCTCGGCTATGTCGCGTGGGATCCGGCGGCCACCCCGGTCACTCCGGTCGCGAAGCCCGCCCCAAAGCGTCCGGTGAAAGCGCTGCGTCCGGTTCAGCGCAAGGCGGCCACGTCGATCGAACCGCCGCGGCCCGCGCACGAAAATCGGATCGTCCAAAAGCCCAAACCGAACGCCGAAAAATCGCGCGCGCTGCTCGCCGATGCGATGCGCGCCGCACACACGGGCAACGTTGAGGCGGCCGAGCGCCACGCGATCGACGCGATGCGCGCCGAGCCGCTCGACCCGGAACCGCACGTGCTCGTCGCCGCGCTGCTCATGGCGCGCGGTGCCATGCGCGAAGCGGAAGCGGAGCTGCGGCGCGCGCTATTCCTGGATCCCGTCTACGTGCCCGCACTGTGGCAAGCGGGCAATCTATACGGCATCACCAATCGCAAACGCCAGGCCGTGTTCGCATTCGCGCGCGCGCTCACGCAGCTCGCCGGCATGCCGGCGGAAGCTGAGGCGTTGCCGTTCGACAAGCTCACCGTCGGCGAATTGACCACGCTTTTGCGCGCAGAAGTCGGCGAGCACGTTGATGAGTGACCGCAAGGCGCTCGGCGCGATGGCGGTGTCGAGCTTGACCCGCTCGCATCTGCTGACCCGCGTGGATCGATTCGATATTGCTTTTCCGATCGAGGACGTCATCTCGGTGCACGCCGCGCCGAACGTGACCTCGATCCCGTCGGCGCGAACCGGCATCCTGGGCGGCGTCCGCATTCAAGGCGAACCGGTGCCGGTCGCCGATATCCGCCGCTGCCTCCGCCTGCCGCGCCGCAACATCATGCTCACGGATCGTCTCGTGCTCTTGCGCGTCGACGGCCGGCCGATGGCCGTCATCGTCGACGAAGTGAAGAACTTGATCGACGTGCCGACCAATGCGCTCGGCGGACCGGATGCGCTCTTCGAAGACACACCGATCAACACGCGCGTCATCGCAGGGATCGCGGCCACGCCGGAGCTTTGCGCCATCGTCGACGTGGAAGGCTTCTCGGTTCCCGATCCCTGGGATGACGAGGACGCATTCCAATCGCTTGACGTGGAATTGGACGACGATGCGCCTCTCGCCGAGCGCACCGCCGCGCTCGCCGCGCCGCCCGAAGCCGAAGCGGCGGCAGGCACCGAGGCTGCGGTTTTTCTGCTCGACGGACAACGGTACGCCGTGCCGGTCACGTCGATCCTCGAATTCTTCCGCGATCTTCCGCACGCACCGCTCATGGTGCGCGGCGTTGCGGCGTCGCTCGTCAACCGGCGCGGCGATGCGATCGCGCTGTACGATATGCGGCCCTTGCTGGGCCTGTCGGCGACGAAGTTGCCCGCAAGCGTCAACGGTATCGTGCTGAGCCATGGCGGCGTTCGCATCGCGATGGCGGTCGACGAACTGGCCGGGCTCGAGACGTTGCCGCTCACCGCTTCGACAGCATCACAACCGGGCCGATTCACGCTGTCGGTCCATCCCGGCCCGCACGGGACCGTACAACTCATCGACGTCGCGGCATTGCTCGCCGCACCGCTGCTCACAATAGGAAATGAGGTCTCAACGTGAAGTCGCAACTGGCTATCCTTTCGGAAAAGTCGCTGCGCCGGAAGATGGTCGTCATCTTCTTGTGGCTTGCCGGAATCACGATCGTGCAGATCGCCTTTGCGCTTACTCTGCCGCGTATGATCTTCACGGCGGAGACACGCATCACCGACGAGCTGCAGCCGGTCTCCGAGGCGGCGCAAAACGTCCGGCTCGACGTGCTGAGCATGATCGGCGGCGCGGCGCAGTGGGGTCTCACCGGCAAGACCGCGGACCTGCGGTTGTATGACGACGGCAAGACCAAGTACGCCGACGACATCGTCAAGCTCTCCAATTACGGCCACAGCGACGATGCGTTGAAGAACGAGATCGAAGCACTGACGGAACACGCCAACGACGAGTCGTCGATGGTTGAGAACATCGTGACGAGCGCCGAAGACGGTTCGACGTCGATCCGCCAGGCAGTCGCGGGCGGCTTCGTCGAGGAACGGGCCAAGCTGCAGTCGTTCATCGACGCGCAGAACAAACTCATCGCCAAGATCGCCATACAGCGGGTCGCGCTCGAGGCGCAGGCGCAGTCCATTGTCTGGATGCTCATCGGCGCGCTCGTGCTCACGTCGTTCCTCTCGCTCGCGGTCGCGTTCTACATCGGTTGGAAGACGATCAAGCAAGTGAGCGACGCCGCCGCACTGCTCTCGAAGACCGCCGACCTCATCGCATCGGGCGATTTCACCGGCAGAGTGGACATCAAGACGGAAGACGAGCTGGAAGAGCTCGGCGGCGCGGTCAACGACATGGTCGAGAAGCTCGGCGGGTCGCTGCAGCAGGTGCAGCAGGCGGTTAACGAATCGACGGTCGCGGTCATGCAGATCGCGACGACGGCGCAAGAGCAAGAGCGCATGACCACGCAACAATCGGTCGCGATGAGCGAGATCTCGCAGACGATCCAAGAGCTCAACGCCGCGTCACAGACCACCGCGCTTCAAGCGGAGAGCGTTTCGTCCAAATCGCTCGAGAGCGCAGACATCGCCCGCCGCGGCCGCGCGGATGTCGAGACCAACGTCTCGATGATGCTCGCGCTGCGCGACCGTTTCCGCCAGACGTCGGACCGGATCGCGCACCTCTCGGAGCAGATCGCACAGATCGGTACGATCACCCGCACCGTCGCGGACTTCGCGGCGCAGACGAACTTGCTCGCGCTCAACGCGGCCGTCGAAGCCGCGCGTGCCGGCGAGCAAGGCCGCGGGTTCGCGGTCGTCGCGGCCGAGATCCGAAAGCTCGCGGACCAGAGCAAGACCGCGACCGAGCGTATCGACTCGTTGACCCATGAAGTCCAACGCGCGTCCGACGAATCGGTCATGGCGATGATCGAAGGCAGCCGGAACGTGGACGACAACGCAAGTCACGCGGCGCAGACCGGTCAGGCGATCGCGGAGATCATCGAGACGTTGCAGCACACGGTCGATTCCATGCAAGAGATCGCGCTCGCGGCGAAACAGCAGTCGCACGGCATCGAGCAGGTCACGCAGAGCATCACCTCGATCAATGCGGCGATGCGTGACACCGTATCGGCCACCGGTCAGACGCAAGAGGCGACCTCGCGGCTGAACGATCTTGCGCTCGGACTCAAGCGCCTCGTCGCAGCGTATCGAATCTAGGAACAGACCGCCAATGGCAATGTCTCCGGAAGAACTGTCGGAGCTCAAGAGCATGTTCCGGGCAGAGTGCGACGATCATCTCGGCGCGCTCAATGGCCTGCTCATGGCGCTCGAACACGCGCCGCATGATGCCGACACGCTGAACGAGACATTTCGCCGGATGCACAGCGTCAAAGGCGCAGCGCGCATGGTCGGCTATGCTGGAATCGAGGCGGTCGCGCACGGCCTTGAGTCCGTGCTCGCCAACGCCCGCGACGGCACGCATCCGCTCACCAAGGCGACCGTTGGTCTGGTCTTCAGCGCCACCGACACGATCAGAGACCTCATGGCGAGTGGGACGGGGACGTCCATCGACGAGCAGCCCGTCCGTGCTATGCTCGCGCTCGTCGCCGGCCACGGCAATGGCGCGGCCGCTCCTGCGGCTACGGCCAAAACGAAGCCGGCTGCGAAGTCGAGAAAAGATGGCAAGAACGGACAGCTGCGGTCGCTACCCGCGCCGGCCGTCGCGCCGCCCGCGCCGGTCGACCGCGGACGCGACGACACGTCGGGCGATATGGTGCGTATCAGCGCCGACAAGATCGACCGGCTGATCGCGCTGCGCGGCGAACTCCTCCGTCAATTCTCCGATGAAGAACTCGGCCTGCGTAGTTTGGCGACCGCTGCGGACGCGGCGTTCGGCGACGTTGAGACGCTGCGCATGCGTCTGGATATCGAGACCACGCCGGAGCGAAAGCGCCTCTACGATGACATCCGCAGGCAGCGCGAGACGCTGCGCTCCGCCGTCGCGCATATCGACGAACGCAATCTGCGGCGCTTCAGCCTTCTCGAAAGCCTTCGCGACAGTCTGGCGGATCTGCGCATGCTGCCCGCCGGCACCGTCATGCAGCCGCTCGCGCGTATCGTCCACGACGTCGCGTTGTTGCAGGCGAAAGAGGCCGAGCTATCGCTCGCCGGCATCGATGTCGCCCTCGACAAGGTCGTGCTCGAGGCGATCAAAGAACCGCTGATCCATCTGGTCCGCAACGCCGTCGCACACGGTCTCGAATCGCCGGCGATCCGATTGCTCGCGGGCAAACGTTCTGTCGGAACGGTCAAAGTCTCGGTCACAACGGGTAGTTCCAGCGCGACCGTGACCGTCGAAGACGACGGCGCCGGCATCGACATCGCAGCCGTGCGGC
Organism: Candidatus Eremiobacteraceae bacterium; assembly: GCA_036561585.1. Taxonomy (GTDB): domain Bacteria; phylum Vulcanimicrobiota; class Vulcanimicrobiia; order Eremiobacterales; family Eremiobacteraceae; genus JABCYQ01. The sequence continues at coordinate 6,876 of DATBOZ010000181.1, forward strand.
GCGCGGTGGTCGCCAACGGCTACGCGACGACCGACGATGTTGCCGTGCTCTCCGATTTCAAGTTGCTGCAATACCTGTTCAAGCCGGGCTTCTCCACCGCGGCGGCGGCGGACAGCATCAGTGGCCGCGGCGTGGGTCTCGACGTCGTCGCCGATCGCGTCGCACAATTGCGCGGCAGCTACCACATCGAGAGCGCGCTCGGCGTGGGTACGAAATTCATCCTCCGCGTGCCGGTGAGTCTGCTGACCTCGTCTGTGTTGGCGGTGCGCGCCGGCGCGACCGAAGCCTATCTCCGCCAGTCCGATATCCACGAAGCCGTGCTGTTGAAGCCCGAACATGTGGTCAACATCGAGGGGCGCATCTGCGCGACCGTGCGCGACGAAGTCATGCCCGTCGTGCCGCTCGCATCGATCATGGGAGGTCCGGCGCAGGTGTTCTTCGGTCGCGAGGGCGTCGTCGCCGCGATCATCATCACGGACGGCGAGCAACGTGCAGCAGTCGTGGTGGACGCGCTCGCCGGACTTTCCGACGTCATCGTGAAGCCGCTGCCTCGGCCGCTTGGGCGGGTCGCGGGCATCGCGGGCTATGCGATCTCGATGGCCGGATTGCCGCTGTGCGTGCTCGACGGTCAGCACTTCGTCCGCTCTGCGCACGATCGCGCTACCGCCGGAGCGGTGGTCCACGAGAAACCGGTGGTCAAACGGCGGCTGCTCATCGCCGACGATTCGCTCACCACTCGAACGCTGCTGCGCAACATCATGCTGAGCGCCGGCTACGACGTCGAGACCGCCATCGACGGCGTCGATGCGTGGAACAAAGTGACGACCATGAAGTTCGATTGCATCATGAGCGACATCGAAATGCCGAACATGAACGGTTGGGAATTTTGCGAGCGCGTCAAACGGGATGCGCGGCTCGCCAACACGCCCATCGTCCTCGTCACATCGCTTTCCAAGGAAGAGGAACGCAGGCGCGGACTCGAGCTGGGTGCCGATGCATACGTCGTCAAGGGTCTCTTCAACGAAACGCAGCTTCTCGAGACGGTCGAGAGGCTCGTGGCGTGACGAAAAGCCGTTGGGCGCGCGTCCTTATCGTCGAAGACTCGCCGGTCGCCGGCCGGATCCTCTCGGAGGGGATCTCGCGCGATCAACGCTTGGCGGTCGCCGGCATCGCACTGACCGCGCGCAGCGCAGTGGAGATGGCGGAGCGGCTGCGGCCCGACGTCATCACGCTCGATCTCGTGCTGCCGGATGAGAGCGGATTGCGCGTCGTACAGCGGGTGCTGCACACGCGCCACGTTCCGATCATCATCGTCAGCACGCTCGGCGTGGACGGAATAGAATCGATGCCGTTTCTCGCGCTCGCCGCCGGCGCGGCCGACGTGATCGTCAAGCCGTCCGGCGACGAGACCTCGTTACGCAGCTTCTTTCCAGACCTCAACGAACGCATCGCGACCCTCGCGCTCGCGCACGCCGTGCCGACGCACACGCCGGTCGAGCGAGCCGTTCGCGCGCGTATGCAACCAGCCGCGCTCGACGCGGCCATCGAGTGCGTCGTGGTCGGTGCGTCGACCGGCGGTCCGCCGGCGCTCGTCGAATTGCTCACCGGACTTGGGCCGGACTTTCCCGCGCCGATCGTCATCGTGCAGCACATCGCCGCACCGTTCGTCGAAGGCCTGGTCCGCTGGCTCGACAAGGAGACGCCGCTCCGCGTGATCTTAGCAGAAAACGGCGTCGTGCCCGCGCGGAGCCGAGTCTATCTCGCGCCGTCGGGCGCCGATCTCGTCTTCGATCCCGACGGGCGCCTTCGCGTGATACCGGTCTTAGCTGACCGCCGCACCATCGCACCATCCGCGGATGCGCTCTTCTCATCGGCGGCGGATCTCTTCGGCTCGCGCTGCGCCGGCGTTCTGTTGACGGGGATGGGTAGGGACGGAGCCGATGGGCTGCTGAAACTCCGCACGAAGGGAGCGAAGACGTTCGCTCAGGATGAGCGGAGCTGCACGGTCTTCGGCATGCCCGCCGCGGCCGGGCGCCTGGGAGCCGTTGAAGCATTTGCCGAACCTAGAGCTATCGCTGGGCGCCTGCGCAGACTGGCCGCTCGACTCGAAAGGATGTCCTGATGAGGCAGACCGTCCTGCTGGTGGACGACAGCGTCACGCAATCATTCGCGTTGAAGCTCGCGCTACAACGCGCCGGGTTTCGCGTGCTGACCGCGCCCGATGGCCGGACCGCGCTGAAGATGATCGCCGCCGAAGTCCCGGATCTCGTGGTCGCAGACGTGATCATGCCGATGATGGATGGCTACGAGCTGTGCCGCCAGATCAAAGACAATGCGTCGACCGCGAACACGCCGGTCATCCTCATGAGCGGCTTAGGCGAGACCCACGATCAGTATTGGCGCAAGCACGCCGGTGCGGATCTCTACGTCGCCAAGACCGCCGATGCCACCAAACTCGTCAAGGCAGTGGAGGATCTTTTGGCCGGCACCGCGCCCGACCCGGACAGCATCACGTAAAAAGAT
>DATBOZ010000182.1:0-16641 GCA_036561585.1 Candidatus Eremiobacteraceae bacterium
CCGCCAGATGATCGACCACCTCGTCCGCACATACGGGCTTTCGCGCCCCGACGCATATATGCTCTGCAGCGTCGTCGTCGATCTGAAGATCTGCGAGATCGTCGACGCGCCGAATTGGATCGTCGGAGCATTTCTTCCACAAAGCATCTTCGCGGCGGACCGGTAGCTGGAGCCCAGTGTTCGCCGTCCCGGGAGCCTTTCACGTTGGAGACGAATGGTGGGGCATGCAAAGCACGCTTGAAATGCGCTGGCGCTCGGGAGCGGTCTGGTTTTATTGGACAGCCGTTCTCGCGATCGCCGCGTCGTTGTTGCGATCGTCCGGGCAGCTCTGGGCAGGTGCCATCGGGCTCGGCGTGCTGCAAGCGCCGCTCTTGCCGCAGTTCGCGGGGAGCAACCGCATCGCGGCGCTCGTGGCCGCGGTCGCAGCGCTCGCGCTGTTGGGGTGGTTCGCCGGGCTTGGCAAGACGTGGGCGTTTATCATCGGCATGATCGCGTACACAGCTGACGGCGCCCTGCTCGCGATGAGCGCGCAGTGGTTCGGCGTCGGCGTCCATGTCGTCGTGCTCGTCTTCATGTACGGTGGCCTTGTGGCCGCAGGCATGGTGAAGGAAAACGAACGCCTCGAGCGCGAGTTGGCGATCCGCGCATCGCTCGCAAAAGACCGCGCTTCTAGACCGGCCATGCCGGAAAACAAGGTCACGCCGACGGCAACCGATCCACTCGCCGCGCCGCAGGCCTTTCGACCCGGCGCGAACCTACCGCCACCGTCCGACGAGGAGCGATCGTGAACCAAGCCGCGATGCAATCGCTGATCCGTTCGATCCCGGATTTCCCGATCCCGGGCATCCTCTTCCGCGATGTCACGCCGCTGCTCAAGGATAAGCGCGGCTTTCATGCCGCGATCGACATGATGGCCGACGCGTACGCGGATTCGCGCGTCGACTACGTGGTGGCCATCGAAGCGCGTGGGTACATCTTCGGCGCACCGGTCGCCTACAGACTCGGCGCCGGCTTCATCCCCGTGCGCAAGCCCGGCAAATTGCCGTTCGAAAAGATCAACGTCGACTACGAGCTGGAGTACGGCAACAACACGCTCGAGATGCACGCGGATGCGCTCGCCAACGGCGAACGCGTATTGGTCGTCGATGATCTGCTTGCGACCGGCGGCACCGCCGCCGCCACCGGACAACTGCTGCAGAAGTTCGGCGCGCACGTGGTCGGCTTCGCTTTTCTGATCGAATTGACCGCGCTCAAGGGCCGAGACAAGTTGCCCGGCCGCGACGTCCGATCGTTCATCACCTACTAGACGTGGACCGCGGCCTCGTGGTCAAGCGCGCCGTCGCGATGGACGTCGCCGAATGGGAAGCGATCGACCGGCGTAAACCTGCGCCGACTTTTTTCGCACGGCCCGCATGGGCGCGATCGGTGGTGATGACGTATCCGCGATTCGCGCTCGCGCCGGTGTGGTGCGAATTCGCCGACGGCTCAAAAGTCTTCGTGCCGATGGTCAAATCGCGCGGCCGTCTCGGATGGAGCGAATATTTCGGGTTGCCGCTCGATAAGTACACCGCCGCGCTCGAGCGCGATGGCAGCCTCGCGGATCCTGCGCGCGCGCAGGCCGCGTTCGCCTACGTGCTGACTCGCCTCGGTCACAGCTGCACGCTGACGCCGTGGCCGCCCGCATACGGTGAGATCACCATTCCGGGCGCAACCGGCGGCATCCGCGAAACGTCGCTCATCGATCTGAGCGACGGCGCGGAGGCCGCGCTTGCCCGCATGGATGGGAATGCGCGCCGGATGGCCCACCAATCGGAGCGGCGCGGCGTGATCTGCACGCGCGAAACGGCCAGCAGCGAAATCGTCGATGAATATTATGCGATGCTATCCATCACGGCATCGGCGTGGGATCGCGGTGCGCCGACATTTCCCAAACAGCTGCTCGACGAGGTCGTCGCTCGCGGCGGCCCGGACGTGGAGATCTGGTTCGCCCGCTTTGAAGACAGACCGATCGCGGGCGGCGTCGCGGTGTTCGGCGACCAAGAACTGATGTTCTGGAGCGCAGCGATGTTGACGGAGTTCAGCACCTTGCGGCCGAGCAACGCGCTCAACGTCGCGCTCATCCGCGCCGCTGCTGCGCGGGGAGTCCGGTGGTACAACCTCGGATCGAGTGAAGGCTGCTCGCCAGGCGTGAAGCGTTTCAAGGAAGGTCTTGGTGCTTTTAGCTCAGCCTATACCAGATTCGTCCGCATTTCGCCCATCTACGCGATGTATTGCGACGTGCGGAACAGATTCGTCGCGCGCTAAGGGACGAGCGCTCGATGCCGCTTGGCTGGCAGGGCAACTGACAGAATTCCCAAGAAGATTACCCCTATGAACGTGTCCGTACGCGCTCGGCGCATTTTTTTGTGCGCGGCGGCGCTTGTCTGTGCCGGCTTCAATCTTGCGCTCGGTGCATGCGGTCACGGCACGAGTGCGGTGTTGCCGCAGATCGCGCCGGCATACATCGGACCCGTCGGCGGTCCGATGCCCGCCGTCGGCGCATTGAGTCCGGACATCGACGACACGTCGATCGGCTTCCACGCCATCCAGATCTTCGACGAACGGCGCTCGAACTTCATCTCGATACCTGAAGCGACCGCCAACGGCGGCCGGTACGGCGCGGTCTGGGGCAGCCGTCAAAATACCGTCATTCCGTGGCAGACGAAAAATCCGGCCAATCGCCCGCTCTACTACACCCTCTTCGATGCGGACGCTCCCGACCAGTTCGGCGAATCCTTGCAATGGTGGCAAGCCAAGCACCCCGACTGGATACTCTACGAGTGCGACAAGCGCACGGTCGCCTACATCTCCGGTCTTCCCGAAGTGCCCCTCGATTTTTCCAACCCCGCCGTGCCGGCATATCAGGCCGCGGTGCTGGGTGCGTATGCAGAAGTGAACGGCTACAACGGCATCGCTGCCGACATCGTCGACCTCACCAACAACACCGGTCACGTGAATTCGGGCAAGGGCGGTTGCGGCGTGTGGAGCAAGAACCACGTCTGGCAACAGAAATTTTCCGGCAACGCCGTCGATCCGAAGTGGGCGACTGCGGTGGGCACCTGGGCGACCACGCTGCAACAACTGCTGCACCGCTTCCCAAGGCGTCTCGCGCTCGCCGTCAACACCCCTCCCGGCAGATACGCGCCGCCGGTGAAGGGCCGGGGCGGCGATCCTTACCTGCGCACCGTGTTCGATCACGTCGACATCGAGCTCGACGAAGCCGGCTTTGCCGTCTGGGGCAACTACGCCGACGACACGTTGTTCAGCACGCTCGTCGGCTGGATGGAATATATGCAATCGCAAGGCAAGGCGTTCTTCGTCGCCGATGATTGGAACCAGCAGAGCGGCGCGCCGACGTTGCACCAATTGCACTATTCGCTGGCGACCTACATGATGGGGAAGGAGCAGGCAGCGGCGCTCTACGTCGGCAAGAACCTCATGTACGGCGAGGAGAATTACTACAGCCAGTACGCCGCCGCGATCGGACAGGGATGTTCGCCGATGTACGGAGGCCCCAACGATCCGCACTACCGTGGTGAGAAGATCTATCTCCGGAAGTATACCGGCGCGTTGGCGATCGTCAACGTCAGTCCGACCACCGCATATCGCCTTGTGCTTCCGAAGCCCACGTACACGAATATCGAAGGCGCCACAGTGCATAGCCCGCTCACGGTGGGCCCGAACACCGGGGAAGTGTTGCTGACCACGGACGGCTGCGACTGACGCCAGTTTCGCTGCCGACCGTGCGTGTGTTCTAGCGCACAACTGCCTCGGATACGCACGCGAGGTGCGGCGCATCAATGCGCGATCGCATATCAACCCATATAATCAGAACGCGGGCAGTGCATTCTCCGATCTGATTCGTGGGCGACTACATTCATGTCTTGTCTCGATGCGGCACGCACCGTTCTCACGGTGGCTGCGCTTCTTAGCCTGACCGCGTGCGGCGGGCGCGCGGGAAATCCGGGCCTCCCCATTCTTCCGCAACCGCCGAACGAAATATACGGCCGGCGGCTTGCGCCTGCGCCGAAGCAGTCGTTTGCGCCCAGCGCATTCATGGCGAACACATCGGTCGGGATCCACGCATTGCAGGTCTTCGACGAAGCGCACGGCTACATCATCACCGAGGCGCAAGGCATCGCCGACGGCCTCCGTTACGAATCGGTGTGGGGCGTGCGCAACAAGCGCATGGCGTCGGCCTGGCACACCGGCAACGGCCATCTGCGCGCCTTGCTCTACACGCCGTACGACACCGACGCGACGGGCAGCGGGCTCGATCAGCCCACGGCGTGGTGGCTTGCCAATCATCCGAACTGGATCTTGTATGAATGCGATAAGACGACGATCGCATACGTTCCCGGTTTGCACGGTGTTCCGCTCGACATCGCCAACCCGGCGGTGATGCGCTACCAAACCGCGCTCTTGGGCACATTCGCCGAAGCCAACGGATTCGACGGCGTGGCGGCCGACATCGTATCGCTGACGAACAACACCGGACATGCAGCCTCCGGCCACGGTGGCTGCGGCGTCTGGACGCATGCGCATACGGCATGGGTCGCGAAGTTCTCGGGAAATTCGGTCGATCCGCTGTGGGCGGCGGCGACGAAGCGCTGGGTGTGGGGGCTGCACCATGCGTTGCACAATCCGGCACACTTCCCGCGCACGCTCGCGCTCGCCGTCAACGCCAATCTCGATGGGTACTCGGCGCCGGTGAACGGCGTCGGCGGTGATCCCGACGAGAGGTTCATCGTCGCGAACGCCGACATCATCTTGAACGAAGCGGGATTCGCGATGTGGGGGAACTACGCCGGCGACCGTGCCTTCAACAACGCGGTGGGATGGATGGAATACGCGCAATCACTCGCCGAAGCGACGCTGACGACCGCGGATTGGGATCAACAATCGCAGCCGCCGACGGTGGCGCAGCTCGACTACTCGATCGCGACGTATCTCATGGGTAAGGAGCAAGCCGCGGCACTGTACGTCGGTCAAAACCCGATGTACGGAAAAGAAAACTACTACACCGAGTATGCAGCGAAGATCGGCCAGGCGTGTGCGCCGATGTACGGCGGTCCCAACGATCCGAATTTCCGCGGCGAAAACGTGTATCTCCGCAAATACTCAGGTGGTCTCGCGGTCGTCAACGTCAACCGAACGGTGCCGTACACCGTCGGCTTGCCGAAAGCGTCGTATCGCAACATCGAAGGCGGCAACGTCACGAGCCCGCTGACGGTGCAGCCCAATTCGGGATTCGTACTGCTCACGTCGAACGGGTGCGCATAGCCGGCTGCGGCGCTTCGAACCGTGCTTCTTGCGAGGGGTTTACGGTGTAGTCGAATAATAAAAACCCGAACGCCATGGCCTCTAAGTTCTCGGACCTGCTCGAAAAGGTAAAGACCTATCACCCCGCCCTCGACGCCAAGTGGCTCGAGGAAGTCTACACGTTTGCCAAATCGGCGCACGGCGGGCAGACGCGCGCGAGCGGCGAGACGTTCATCTCGCACCCGCTCGAGGTGGCCGCGATCCTCGCCGACCTCGAGATGGACCCGGCGTCGATCGCCGCAAGCCTGCTGCACGATGTCGTCGAGGATACGACCATCCCGCTCGAGGAGGTCGAGCGCCGATTCGGCGTCGAGATCGCGGGCCTTGTCGACGGCCTGACCAAGCTCACCAAGATCCCCTATCAATCGAAGGAAGACATCCAGGTCGAGAACCTGCGCAAGATGTTCCTCTCGATGGCCAAAGATATCCGCGTCATCATCATCAAGCTCGCCGATCGTCTGCACAACATGCGCACGCTGCAGAGCCTGCCGCCGGCGAAGCAGCGCGACATCGCGCAAGAGACGATGGAGATCTACGCGCCGCTCGCGCACCGGCTCGGCATCTATAAGATGAAGTGGGATTTGGAAGACCTCTCGCTGCGCTACATGGATCCCGGCGGCTACCGCGACATCGCCGACAAAGTGCAAAAGCGGCGCAACGAGCGCGAGCAGCTCGTCGAAAGCGTGATCGGACAAGTCGGGGAGCGCTTCGCGGCCATGGGCATCGAAGCGGACATCAGCGGCCGGCCAAAGCATTTTTTCTCGATCTATCAAAAACTCCAGCGCGGCAAGGAATTCTCGGAGATCTTCGACCTCATCGCGGTGCGGATCGTCGTGGATTCGGTCAAGGATTGCTACGGCGCGATCGGCGTCGTGCACAGCATCTGGACGCCGCTGCCCGGCCGCTTCAAAGATTACATCGCGATGCCGAAGACCAACGGCTACCAATCCATCCACACGACGGTCATCGGTCCGGGCGGCGATCCGCTCGAGATCCAGATCCGCACGCGGACCATGCATCGCACGTCCGAGTACGGCATCGCCGCGCACTGGCGCTACAAAGAAGGCGGCCGCGCGGACGACCTCGATCAGAAACTCGCCTGGCTGCGCTCACTGCTCGAGTGGCAGGAAGACATGCGCGACAGCCGCGAGTTCATGGAACACCTCAAGCTCAATCTCTTCGACAACCAAGTCTTCGTGTTCACGCCCAAAGGCGACGTGATGGGCTTGTCCGTCGAAGCCACGCCGCTGGACTTCGCCTACCACGTGCATACTTCGGTCGGCCATCATTGCGTCGGCGCGAAAGTGAACGGCAAGATCGTGCCGCTGGATTACACGCTGCGCACCGGCGACATCTGTGAAGTGCTGGTCAACAAGGGGAGCAGCGGGCCGTCGCTGGACTGGCTGACGACGTGCAAGACGTCGAGCGCCAAACACAAGATCAAGCAGTGGTTCCGCAAGAACCGGCGCGACGAACACATCGCGCTCGGGCGCGACGCGCTGGAACGGGAGATCGCCCGGCAACAGCTGGGCGTGGTCGCAACCACGCAGTTCTTCGAGGCGCTGGCCGCCAGATTGAATCACGTGACCGTCGACGACCTGATGGCGGCAATCGGCTTCGGCGACGTCTCCGTCCAGTCGATCATCAGCAAGCTCCGCGAAGAGGCGCGCCGTCAGAACGTGATCTCGCTCGACGGCCGGTTGAAATCGGGTCTTTCGAGTGGCGCGACGACGGGGCGCAAGGTCGGCGTCAGACGCGGCTCGTCGGGAATCAGCGTGCTCGGCGCCGGCGACGTGCTCGTCCGCTTCGCGAAGTGCTGCACGCCCGTGCCGGGCGACCCCATCTTGGGCTTCATCTCGCAGGGCAAAGGCGTCTCCGTGCACCGGGTGGATTGTCCGAACGTCGCGCAGATCACGTCGCAGCCGGAACGCCTCATCGACGTCTCGTGGGATGCCGCGCCGAAGGAGACGCACCAGGTCGATGTGGAGGTCGAAGCGCTCGACCGGCCCGGACTGCTTCAGGAGATCATGGCCGTGCTTTCGGAGCAGAAGACGAACGCGACGTCGGTGACGGCCCGCGTCAAGCGCGACCACACGGCCACCGTATCGTGCAGTCTCGAGATCCGCGATCTGAGCCACCTCAGCCGCATCCTCGCAAAGGTCGCGAACGTGCGCGACGTCCGCAATGCGTACCGGGTGACCAAGCGAGAAGCGCGAGCGAGCACGCAGTGAGACGAAGCGCACGGCTCACGACCGAAGGCCGCTGAGCGCGGCCATACGTGAGAGCCGTCGTCCAGCGCGTGACGGCCGCTTCGGTCCGTGTCGGCGATCGCATCGTCGGCGAGATCGGCGCAGGGTTGGTCGTGCTCGTCGGGGTCGCGCGCGACGATGACGTGCGCGATGCCGACCTCGTCGCGGCAAAGATCGCGGGCTTGCGCCTTTTCGACGATTCCAGCGGCGTGATGAATCTGGCACTCGCCGACGTCGGCGGCGCCGTCCTCGCAGTGTCGCAGTTCACGCTCTACGGCGATGCGCGCAAAGGCCGGCGCCCGTCGTTCATCGCCGCCGCGCCGGGCGATCAGGCGCGTCCGCTTTTCGATCACGTCGTCCAACGCTTGCGCGACACCGGTGTGCGGACGCAGACCGGCGAATTCGGCGCGGAGATGCACGTGACGCTCACCAACGACGGCCCCGTCACCGTCCTGCTCGATTCGAGAAAGACCTTTTGAAGCAGCCGTGGTTGCGGTTCGACGCCGACGCGATCGAACACAACGCGCGCGTTTGGCGATCGGTGCTCGCGCCGCGCGCGCTATGGCCGGTGGTGAAATCGGACGCGTATCGGCTCGGCGCCGTCGCCGTCGCGCGCGCGTGCGTGCGAGCCGGCGCGCCGTGTTTGGTGATCGCCGATATCGACGAAGCCGCGCCGTTGCGCGCTGCGGGCATCGGCGTACCGCTCATGCACGTGATGGCCACGGCTGACGACGCCCTCGCATACGCCGTGCGGGCGGGAGTGATTCCAAGCGTTGCGGACTCGGGCGCCGCACGGCAACTCGCCGCGATCGCGCAATGGAAGGGCGGCGCCGTGCGGGCGCACGTCGCGGTGGATACGGGCACCGGCTGGAGCGGCGTGCCGGCTTGGCAGGCGAAAACGTTTGCGGCCGAGGTGCGCAAGTATCCGGGCATCGATTGGGCGGGCGCGTGGACGCATATCGCGTCCGAAGCTTCCATGCACGATCAAGCGGTGGCGTTCGCGGGCGCGGTCGACGACCTTCGCTCCGAAGGACTGCCCGTCCGTATCGTTCATCTCGCGTCGACCGGACCGGCGGTGTGGGGCGCGGGCGGCGACGCGGCGCGCATCGGCATCGGTCTGTTCGGCGCGGCGTTTGGCGACGCGCGGCTGACCGCCGAGCTTCGCACCGCCGTGGAGGTCCGCGCGGCGGTGACCGGCATCAAACGCTTCAGCGATCAAACGCCGCTCGGCTACGGCGGGCTCGATAGCGCGCTCGCCGGCGACGCGATCGCGACGCTGCGGATCGGCTATGCCGATGGGATGCCGCGCATATTTCCCAGCGACGGGGTGGTGCTCATCCGCGGCGTGCGGTGCGGCATCGTGGGCGCAGTCGGCATGAATTTCACGATGGTCCGGCTCGCGCCCGAAGTCCGAGACGCCGTCGCGCCTGGCGACGACGGCATCGTGCTCGGTGACTTCGACGGCGTGCGTCTCGATGCAGTGGCCAAGAGCGCCACGGTTCTCCCGCATCAACTCATCACGGGATTCGGCACCGCGCTGCGCCGCGAAGCGCCGGTAAACGACAGGGCTTAGCGCTTGGCTTGTGCCGTCAACGCATCGAGCCGCTCGGCGGTGACCGGCCCCGCGACATCCGCGCGTACGATGCCGCGGGCGTCGACCACGATCGTCACCGGCATCGCGCGTGCGCCGAGAACGTCCTTGGTCTTGTCGCCATCATCGATGAGGTAAGGAAAGGAAAGATCATACGTGCGCCGGTACGCGTCGACTTTCTGCGCGGTCTCCGCCCGGTCGATCCCCACGATCGCGATGCCGCGCGCGGACGCGGACTTGGCAAAGCCGGCGTAGGCCGGCGATTCAGCTTGGCAGGGCGGACACCAGGTCGCGAAGACGTTGACCACCGTCACCTTGCCCGGCGCCGGTGCGTAATGCACGCGCCGCCCGTCCGGCGACATGAGATCGAGCGCCGGAAATGGTTCGCCGACATCGAGCGGGACGTTCAGTTGACCGGCAACGCGATGGCGCCATATCGCAGCGAGCCGGGCGCGATGGACATAACCGAACAGCGCCGCGACGACCACCGCTATGCAGACGATGATAAGAGCACCCAAACGCACTGCCGAAGGCATGATGCGCTCATTTGCCGCCCGGCGTGGCGCTCCTGGACTCAATTGTGGTGCCAACGGTCCCATCAAGCGAGGGAACGCGACGCGTGTCCGCCGTAATCGCCTGCCCTGCGCGTCCCTCGAGGAGTTGTCCGCCATGAAACAGCGATGGGAAAAGCCGTCATTCGAGTACGTACCGCTCGGTGCGGAAGTCACGGCGTACCTCGGAACGTCGAACTCGATCTAACCATTGATCATCCGCGTCCTCGGCTCTGCCGCGGGCGGCGGTGTACCGCAGTGGAATTGCCGCTGCGCCAATTGCGGATCTGCGCGCGCCGGGACCACGCCGGCGCGCATGCAAGCTTCGATCGCCGTTTCTTGCGACGGTTCGGAGTGGCTGCTCGTCAACGCCACCACAGACGTGCGACGACAGCTGGAACAGTTGCCCGCGCCTCCCGGTAACGCGCTGCGTTCCACACCCGTGCGCGCGGTGCTCTTGACGGATGCGAATATCGATCACGCTGCGGGTCTGCTCGAACTCCGGCAGGCGCAGTCGTTGCAGATCTACTCAAGCGGGGTCGTCCGCGCCGCGCTCGTCGACCAAAATGCGATGTTCGCACCGCTTGCACGCGGCGAACGCACGTGGACTGCATTCGGAGCGGACGAGACGCTCAATGATGTGCCCATCATCATTCCCGGGTTGCGCGTGATCGCGATCGACGTCCCAGGATTGTTGCCGTCGTATGCCGGGGCGCAAGAGCTTGCGGGCGCCGCAACCGCCTTCATGTTTGAGGAACGGGTTGGGCGGCGATTGTTCACGCGTATGCTTTACGCGCCGGTCTTCTTGCGGATGAGCCAAGCGTTGCTTGAAGCGACCGATGAGTGTGAAGCACTCTTTTTGGACGGTTCGTTTTGGACCGACGACGAGCTCGCGTCGCGCGGTCTCGGCACGCGTAGCGCGCGCGAGATGGGTCACGCGCCGATCTCCGGCGATGGCGGTTGGCTGAGCGCGATGCCTGGGCGCGGCGCGGCGGCGGAGTCGCGCCGTTTCTGCACGCACGTCAACAACTCGAATCCGATTCTTGACCCGCGGTCGCCGGAAGCGCAGGCGCTGCGCGAAGCGTCATTTTCGGTCGCCACCGAGGGTATGGAGATCGTGCTCGATGGCGGCGGCTGAAGCCTTTGTGGCGCGGCTGCGCGCAGTGGGCGCCCAGCGCTATCACGACCGGCACCCATTTCACAAAGCGATGCACGCGGGCACGCTCTCGCGGGCTCAGGTGCACAGCTGGATCTACAACCGGTACTACTATCAGAAGAGCATCCCGATCAAGGACGCCGCGATTCTCGGCAATCTACCCGATCGCGCGAAGCGGCGCGTCTGGGTGCAGCGCATCCTCGATCACGACGGCACGGCCGACGGCGACGGCGGTATCGACCTGTGGCTGACGCTCGCGCGTGCCGCCGGACTTCGCGAAGACGATGTCGTCGCAGAGCGCTTCGTACATCCGGGCGCGCGCTTTGCCGTCGACGGCTACGTGCAGTTCGCGCGGACGGAACCGTGGCTTCCCGCGGTGGCATCTTCGTTGACGGAGTTGTTCGCGCCGGAATTGATGGCGCAGCGGATCATCGCCATCGGAGAGAAGTACCCGTGGATCGATCCCTCGGGACTCGATTACTTCCGGACGCGCGTTCATCTGGCGCCGCGCGACGCAGCTTACGCGCTCGCCTGGGTGACCGAAAGCGCCGTCACGCAGGAGCTTCAGGATGCGTGCGTCGCGGCGCTGCGCTTCAAGTGCGATGTGCTGTGGTCGCTGCTCGACGCGACCGAGCGCGGTGCCGCCGATCTATGAAGCACATCGATCCCACGTCGGTTCCAAGACTTGCAGCCGGCGTGCGGTTACGCGCGCTCGATGACGGCGCGAGCGTGCTGCTTGTGCCGGAGGGCGTGATCAAGCTCTCGCCCACCGGCGTAGCCGTGATCGAATCGATCGACGGGCAGCGCGACGTCGCCGCGATCGTCGCAGCGATGGAACGGCGGTTTGACGCATCCGGAGCGGACATCGCCGTCGACGTCAGCGAGCTCATCGCACAGTTCGCGCAGCGCACGTGGATCGAGCTGATCCGGTGAACGCCGCCGTCTCCCAGCCGCTTTCATTGCTGGCCGAGATCACGTACCGGTGCAATCTGCAGTGCGCGTACTGCTACAATCCGCTCGACTTGTCGACATATCGCGAGGAGCTGCGCGTCGACGAGTGGCAGCGCGTCATCGGCGAGGCGGCGGGGCTGGGCGTATTGCAGATCCACTTCTCGGGTGGAGAGCCGACCCTGCGCGCAGACGATCTGGTCAGCATGGTGCAGACCGCGCGCGATCGCGATCTTTACACCAACCTCATCACGCAAGGTACGTTCCTCACGGATCCGCTGCTCGACCGGCTCGTCGCCGCGGGCCTCGATCACGCGCAGATCAGCGTGCAAGCGGCGGATGCAAGCGCGGGCGATGCGATCGCCGGCGCGGCGGTGCACGCGCAGAAATTCGACGCGCTCGCGCGGATCACCGCGCGCGGTGACATCGCGGTGACGTTGAATTGCGTCTTACATCGCGCGAACATCGACGGCGCGGTGGACGTGGTCGCGCTGGCCGAACGCCTTGGGATCAAGCGGCTCGAACTGGCCAACGCGCAGATGTACGGCTGGGCGCACCGCAATCGGGCGAGCGTCTTGCCCACCCTCGATCAATTGCATCGCGCCGACGCGGTGGCCGCCGAAGCTCAGGCGCGCTTGAGCGGTACGATGGAGATCGTCTACGTGCGCGCCGACTATCACGACGCTTTTCCGAAAGCGTGCATGAATGGATGGGGCCGCCAATTCATGACGGTCGCCCCGAACGGCAGGGTGCTGCCGTGTCCGGCGGCGTCGGCGATATCCACGATGCGATTCGAAAATGTGCGGGATGCGTCGCTCGACGACATCTGGTACGAGTCGGCATCGTTTCAGGCGTACCGAGGAACCGCCTGGATGACCGAGCCCTGCCGCAGCTGCGCGCGGCGCGATATCGATTTCGGCGGCTGCCGCTGCCAGGCGTTCCTGCTCGCCGGTAACGCCGCCCTGACCGATCCCGTATGCTCGCTTTCACCCAACCGCGCCACCGTGGATACGATCGTCGCAAGTGCGGGCAACCCCGCGATCGTCTCGGTCGCGCGCAACCCGCTCAACCCACGCGGTCGCTAGTACACGGCTAAGTCGTTCACCCCAGTTTCATTTCCACGAACCACTTCCATGTACTGCGGCACGCAGCGCTCGGCCAACTGCCGCATCTCAGACATCCGTAAGCATCAAGAGATAGGCCGCGGTGAAGCCCGCATTGAAAATGCAGTGTACCGTTATCGGATGATCGCGGTCTAGTTCTGTCGTGTGGGGAGTGTGCGGCATGTGGACGAGGATCCAATCCACTTTGTCCTTGTGCGCGGTCGTCGCGCTCGCAGCCGGATGCGGCGGGGGGAACAGTCCAGCTGCAATCCCCAAGGGAGCCGGCTTATCGGCGCATCGCAACGCGATCACGCTGCCGAAGTACGTCATCGTCATGGTGCAAGAGAACCGTACCATCGACAATCTCTTCCAAACGCAGCCGGGCGTCGATACGCAAAGCTTCGGGTTCGATTCGCATGGTAAACGCATTCCGTTAAAGCGGATACATCTGGCAAGCAAGATCGATTGCGATCACTCGCATGTGTCATTCGTCAAAGAAGTCACGCAGGGCTTTGACTTGGATATTTGCGCGCCAAATGCGCCACCCGATTCGGCGTTCGTCTACGTCGATCCCGCCGATATCAAACCGTATACCGCGCTTGCCACACAATACACGATCGCCGATGAAGTGCTGCAGAGCAACGAAGGTCCGAGCGTTCCCGCGCATATATACCTGATCGCGGGAACTTCGGGATCGCCGGGCTCGCATTGGGATCTCTCGGAAAATGATTCACAATTGTTCGAGGACCCGTTGAGTAAGAGTCCGGCCGGGTGTAATGCGATACCGAGCAAGAGGGACACGACGATTGACATGACGAGCGTATTTCCCGGCAAGGAGGGAAAGCCGATCTTTCCGTGCATCGATGCCCTAACAATTTTCAACGAACTAGACAGCGCGCACGTCACGTGGAAGTACTACGCGCCGAACGTGAACGGCATATGGGACGCGCCGTACGTGATCCGTTCGTTATACGACAACGACAAGGCGAACGTCATCACGCCTGAAACCACCGTCCTCAAAGACATTCAAAACGGCCATCTGGCTCAGGTGAGCTACGTCATGCCGAGCTGTATCAACTCCGATCACGCGGGCTGCGGCAACGGAGGGCCGACATGGGTAGCGTCGGTCGTCAATGCGCTCGGCGCATCGCAGTACTGGAATCAGTGCGCAATCGTCGTCGTCTGGGACGATTGGGGTGGCTGGTACGACCACGTCGCGTATCGCCACCCGGCGAGCAACCCGGTCGACCCTTACGAGTATGGCTTGCGCGTCCCGCTCTTGGCTATTGGTCCGTACGCCAAAGCGAACTATGTTGACCATACGCAACGCGATTTCTCCGCAATACCACACTTCATCGAAGACGTCTACGGGTTGGCATCGCTAGGCCAATTGGACGCACAAACCGACGACCTGTTCACGCTTTTCAATTTTGGGGGCCAGCCAAGGAAGTTCACGCACGTTCCCACCGGGATCGTGACGATCCAGAGCCTCATCAACCGTCCTCCCGATAGTACACCGGTCGACTCCGAATGACTGGCCGGTAAGTCGTATGAAGGCGCGCAGTCTCGACCGCGCGCTTAGGCCGCAGTCAGGATTGCGTCGAATGGGCGTGGCGTCATCTTCTGAAATTGATCTCGGTTTCCGTCAGTCATATGGAGAGTGTTCGACATGCGAAGAAATGCTCGAACCACATTGTCGCTGTGCGCCGTCGTCGCCTCGCAGCCGGATGCGGCGCTGGGCACAGCCCTGCTGCAATTCCCCATGGCGCCGGATTGTCTGCGCACCGGAAGGAGCTCACGCTGCCGAAATATGTCATCGTCATGGTGCTAGAGAACCGTACCGTTGACAATCTTTTCCAAACGCAGCCGGGCGTCGAAACGCGCTTCACTCCGGCCGGCCGGTCCTTTTGATAGAGTTCCGGCCAGAGACGAATGCGCGCCATAGGCCGCGACAGACTTTGAGTCGAAATCGCACCGCATCATCAGCCGATGCTATTTCCGATCATCGCATGGGGAGCGTACGACATGAGGAGAAAATTCCGATCCACGTTGACGTTGTGCGCGGTCATCGCAATTGCTATGGGGTGCGGCGCGGAACACACCCCAGCCGCCATGCCGAACGGCGCGAGTCTCCAAGCGCACCGTAAGACCGTCAGTTTTCCGAAGTACGTCATCGTCATGGTGCAGGAGAACAGGACGGTCGATAATCTCTTTCAAACGCAGCCGGGCGTCGACACGCAAAACTTCGGTTTCGACTCGCACAATAATCGCGTGCCGCTCAAGAAGCAAGACCTCGGCGGAAGATATTCGTGCAGTCACTCGTACGCGTCATTCGTCAAAGAAGCGACCGTAGGCTTCGATGCCGTGAAATGCGGGCTTGCCCCGCCCGATGAAGCGTTCTCCTATGTCCCGCCCTCGGAGATCAAACCATATACCGCGCTCGCTACGCAGTACGCGTTTGCCGATGAAGTGCTTCAGAGCAACGAGGGGCCGAGCTTCCCCGCGCACATCTACCTCATTGCGGCGACCTCGGGAAAGCAAGGCTCGCATTGGAACATCGCTGAAGACGACAACCAGCGCCTTGCGGCCGGGTGTAATGCGCCGCACTCGCAACGAGCTCAGCAGATCGATATGACGACCACATTTCCGGGCACCGAAGGAAATCCGATCTTTCCGTGCATCAATGCGCTGACGATTTTCGACGAGCTCGACAGCGCGCACATCTCGTGGAAGTACTACACCCCGAGCACCAACTTCATCTGGAATGCGCCGTATGTGATCCAGTCGCTCTACCAAAACGATCAGGCGAACGTCATCGTTCCCGAAAAAACCGTCTTGTCCGACATTCAAAACGGTAAACTGGCACAGGTGAGTTACGTCATCCCGAGCTACGCAAATTCCGACCATCCCGGCCTGGGCAACAAAGGAGGGCCGGCGTGGGTGGCATCCGTCGTCAACGCTCTCGGCGCGTCGCAGTACTGGAACCAGTGCGCGATCATCGTCGTGTGGGATGATTGGGGCGGCTATTACGACCATGTGAGATTTCGGCACCCGGTGAATAGCCCAACCGATCCGTATGAGTATGGCTTTCGCGTACCGCTCTTGGCAATCGGACCGTACGCGAAACCGAGCTTCGTCGACCACACGCAGCGAGATTTCTCCGCAATCCCGCACTTCATTGAAGACGTCTACGGGTTGGCATCGCTCGGCCAGTTGGACGCGCAGACCGATGACTTGTTTTCGCTTTTCAATTTTGGCAGCGCGCCGAGGAAGTTCACACCGATTCCGACCGGCAACGTGACGATCAAGAGCCTCCTCGCTCAACCGCCGGACACAAGGCCTGTCGACCCCGACGACTAGCATTCTTGTAGTGCCGACCATGAAGGTCGGCATTACAAAAGGGTTACCGGTCGGGGGGCCAATCGCGCGGGTTGGGACTCGTGTGGCCGATCGTCGTCGCGCGGAATGCGCCGGTCCGGTCGATCAATCCGTACGCAGTCACCGCGCGGCCGGCGGGAAGCACGCCGAGATGGCGCGCGGAGCGCGCGAGCGTCACATCGATCGGCACGAAGCGTCCATCGCGTACTCGCAGCGTCAACACATTCCCGGCAACGCGCACGATCGTGCCCGTGATCCGATGTTCGCCCGGAGCGAGCCCCGCGCGCGTTCCGGTGACCGGCGC
>DATBOZ010000183.1:0-14276 GCA_036561585.1 Candidatus Eremiobacteraceae bacterium
GATTCGTTGTCGACGCTGCCGCCCAGGGCAACGGTGTCGCCTTTGACGACGCCATCCGGCGCTACGTACAAGCTGCCGGCCATCACGACGGCGTCACCGTCGATCGTGCCGTGCACTTCTGCGCTTCCCGCCATGACGACGAGGTCGCCCGTCACTTCGTCGCCGGCCGGAATGACCACGCTCGATCCGAAGACGACGCGGTCGCCTTCGCTTCGACCGCGTGCAGCAGAAGCGGGCGCGGCGTACAGCGCGACACCGACCAGAGCGGTCAGTGCCGCGAACAGCACGGGCGACGTGCGACGGCGCGGCGACAGTGCGAGATCCATAATCACGATTGGGCTCCCAACAACGCCGAGCCGAGGCGCGGCAGATATTTACGGCCGACCGTGGCGCCCACGGCAAGCATTGCGACTTCGATGGCAACCGCCGCCACGGCTACATCGATGAGATGGAAATGCGCGCCGACCTTGTACAGCGTTTCCAGCGCGAAACCGGTCTTGCCCGCGACGACACCGAGTTCGGCGACGACGCCCTGTGGGTTGATGACGTGCGCCGCGCTGAGCGCGCCGAACGCCGCCCACGCCGCGGCCGTGTAGCCACCCATCCACCACGCCGAGATGCGTTTTGCAGAATGCACGGGGAGATCGGCGATCTTCGCCATCACGTTGGCCGTGAAGTCGGGCGCAGGCTCCATGAACGAGAGCGATTCGAGAACGTCGTCGACACGCTGCAGCCGCGCGTTGAGCGCGCTGCACGAGGCGCACGAAGCGAGGTGGCCTGCGATCAGCAGCGCGTCGGCGCGCGAAAGTTCGCCATCGCGATGGGCCGAGAGCCGCGCGCTACAAGCTGAGCAATTCACGTCCGCGCACCTCCTGTTGCACCGCTGCACCAACGAGACCCGTGTGCTGTTCCTGTGCCAATTCCCGCGCCAACGCCGCCTTGCCGCGATGGATCAGTGTCTTGACGTTGCCGAGGGAGACTTGCATCGTGTCGGCGATCTCCTGATATTCGAGATGGTTGAAAAAGCGTAGCGCAAGCGCGGCGCGCATCTTTTCCGGGATGCGTGCGAGCGCGTCGCGCACAAGCGCTTCGTCTTCAGCCGCGACCAGCGTGGCCTCCGGCGCCGCGTCGCGCCGAGTTTCCGGCAAGCGCTGTTCGATGGTTTCGTCTTCGTACAGGTCTTCGGTCTGCGGCCGGCGGCTTTCTTTTCCAAGGTGGGTCCGGGCGACGTTGCGCGCGATCTGGTAGAGCCATGTCGAGAACTTGCCGAGCGCGGGGTTGAAAGTTCGAAGGTGGGCGTATGCCCGCATGAATGTCTCCTGACCCAGATCGTTCGCGTCCTCGGCCGACCGGACGCATGCGTAGATGAAGTTCACGATCCCGCGCTGGTGCCGCTCGACTAGCGGCGCGAAGGCCTGGGCGTTCCCTTTGAGGACGAGTGCTACGAGTGTCTCGTCTCCCGGCACCGTCGCGTTGATGTCCGAACCTCCCGTCACTCTAATCTACCGTTCCGACGCAGAAAAGTTGCAGAATAGTGCGGGAAAGATGAAGCCCAGGCCTCTGTCCCGGAGGCCCGGGCCAAGGCGCCCGCAGCTCGACCTGCCCGCGGAACCAAGCTCGCTTCGGTCGAACGCGTGAGCCCATGACCGATCACAACGCCGCTATCCCTAAGGGCAAGCCGGTTGCAGCCTCCGTCTCCGTTCTCGCCACGCTCGCCGAACCCGCCGATGCAAACCCGATGGGCAACGTCCACGGCGGTCATATCATGAAGCTGACCGACCAGGCTGCCGCGGCGGCCGCGATCCGGCATGCGGGGCGGCTTTGCGTCACCGCAAGTATCGACCGTTTGGATTTCTTGCATCCGGTGCGCATCGGCGACATGATCGAATTGAAGTCGGCCGTCAACTACACCCACAAGACATCGATGGAAGTCGGCGTCCACATCGAGACCGAAAATCTCGCGACCGGCAAGCGCAACCACGTCGCATCGGCTTACCTCATCTTCGTCGCGCTCGATGAGCACGGCAAGCCGACCTCGGTGCCGCCCGTGATCCCCGAATCGCAGAGCGAGAAACTGCGCTTCCAGCAGGCCGCGATGCGGTACCGGCAACGTAAGGAAACACGCGAGCAAGAACGCGCGCTCGACACGGCAGCCCGCGACCATTGACCTTGACCGCAACGGAGCCGCGCGGCGGCGCCGGAGCACGCTACGCGTTGCTCCTCTTAGGCGTGGTCGGTCTGTCAGCCGCCGGCATCTTCTATTCGCTCGCGCACGCTCCAGCGATGACGATGGTCGCCTATCGCTGCCTGTTCGCGGCGCTGCTGGTCTTGCCGTTGCTCGCGATTCCGCGGCGCGGCGCGACCACCGAAACGCGAGCCCCGATCCGGCGCGGCGATTTCTTGCTTTCTGTTGTGGCCGGCGCGATCTTCGCGGTCGACCTCACGCTGTGGGCGGTCGGCCTGCATTACACCTCGGTCTCGAGCGCCATGCTGATGGTGAGCACCGATCCCATTTGGATCGCGCTTTTCGGCGCGATGTTCTTCGCCGAGAAACCCAGACCGCTCGCGGTTGGCGGCATTTTGGTCGCCGTCGCCGGCACGGCGGTGGTGGCCGGCATGGACATCCGGATATCGGGTTCAGCGCTGGCGGGCGATGCGCTCGCGTTGGCCGCGGCGATGGCCGAGACGTGGTATTTCCTCATCGGCCGGCGCGTCCGCGCGCACCTCGACACCGCGCGCTACGCCACCATCGTCTACATCTCGTGCGCCGCATGCACGTGGTTGATGCTGTCGGCGACGCACTACTCACCCGTCATCAGCATGCACGACGTGTGGCTGGCCGTCTCGCTCGCGCTTGTCGTGACCGTGATGGGTCACACGTTGATCAGCCGCTCGCTCGGGTACATGCCGGCGGCCGTCGTCGCGGTCTGCATTCTCTCGCAGCCCCTCATCGCCGCTGTGTTGGCATTTCTTTTCTTACACCAAAGGGTGCCGGTGACGACAGCCATCGGCGGCTTGATCGCGCTGGCGGGCATCGGCCTCGTCGCCTACGCGAACGAGCGCGCGTCCCCGGGCATCGACACTGCCGTCGTCTGACGCGAGGTGCCGACGGGCGCGTGCGAGGAATCATTCGCTACCGCACCTTCTAACTTAAGAGGGATACCTTTTGTCCAAACGCGCGTTGATCACCGGCATCACCGGACAGGACGGTTCGTATCTCGCCGAATTCTTGCTCGCCAAGAACTACGAAGTCTTCGGCATCACGCGCCGTTCGAGCACGAATTCATTCGATCGCATCGCGCACATCGTCGACAAGATCACCTTGTTGTCCGGCGATCTGCTCGACGAGCACTCGCTCGCGACCGCGATCCGCGAAGCGCAGCCCGATGAGATCTATAATCTGGCGGCGCAATCGTTCGTGCCCACCTCGTGGACGCAGCCGGTGCTCACCGCCGAGTTCACCGCCGTCGGTGTGACCCGGCTTCTCGAGGCGATGCGCGGGCTGAAGGCAGACGCGCGATTCTATCAGGCGTCGAGCAGCGAGATGTTCGGCAAGGTGCTCGAAACGCCGCAGAGGGAGAGCACGCCGTTTTATCCGCGCAGTCCGTACGGCGTCGCGAAGGTGTATGGCCACTGGATCACCGTGAACTACCGTGAGTCGTACGGCCTGTTCGCGTGCTCGGGCATCCTCTTCAATCACGAGAGCCCGCGCCGCGGTCTGGAATTTGTCACGCGCAAGGTGACCGACGCAGCTGCCCGCATCAAACTCGGACTGAGCAACGAGCTGCGTCTCGGCAACCTGGATGCGCGCCGCGATTGGGGCTTCGCCGGCGACTACGTCGAGGCGATGTGGCTCATGCTGCAGCAGGATGAACCCGACGACTTCGTCGTGTCCACCGGCGAGACGCGAAGCGTGCAAGAACTGGTAGAAGCCGCATTCGGTGCAGTCGGAATCGATTGGCACAAGCACGTCGTGCTCGACCCGAAATTCATCCGGCCGGCAGAAGTCGACTTGCTCGTCGGCGATCCCACCAAAGCGCGCACCAAGCTCGGCTGGAAACCGAAAGTCGCGTTCGCGGAACTCATCAAAGACATGGTCGACGCCGACCTCGCGAGGCTGCGTGGGTAACTTTCCCCGTCCGCGTATTAGGGTGAGCAACGCTTACCCATTGGGCAAGCGATGCTTGCCCTCATACAAATAGTGCGCGCGTTTGTCACCGGGGCCGATGGATTCGTCGGCCAATGGCTCGTGCGCGAACTGCAAGACGCGGGATACGAGGTGCACGGTGGTTCGCGCGCCGCTCGCATGCCGCTGCGCACACTCGATGCCGAACGGGCGAAAGCGATGCACTGGCATCGCATCGATCTCACCGAGCCCGAATCGCTGCGTGCCGCGGTCAGCGCGTCGCGGCCCGATGCGATCTTCCACCTTGCGGCACAATCGAACGTGCCGGCATCCATCGCGGATCCGGCGGAGACGTTCGAGGTCAATCTGCTCGGCACCGTGCGATTGCTCGACGCGTGCCGCCGAGAAGCGCCGGATGCGATGCTCGTCGTCGCAGGATCGGCTGACGTCTACGGCATCGCCGACCCATCGCTGATGCCGCTGCGCGAAGACGCCCCGCTCCGTCCGGCCAACCCATACGCCGGCAGCAAGGCGGCGGCGGAAGTCTCGACGTTGCAATACGCGCGCAGCGGTTGGGTACGCGCGCTCGTCACGCGTTCGTTCAATCACACCGGCCCTGGTCAGAGCGATGCGTTTGCCGCTCCTGCGTTCGCCAAGCAGCTCGCTGCGATCAAAGCCGGCGCCCAGCCGCCCGTACTGCGCGTCGGGAATCTCGAAGCGCTGCGCGATTTTCTCGACGTGCGTGATGTGGTCACCGCATACAGGCTGCTCGCGGAGCGCGGCGGCCCGTGCAATGTGTACAACGTCTGCAGCGGCACCGCCGTGAGCATGCGGCAGATAGTCGACGAACTGGTGCGCATCGCGGGCGTCGACGTGAGGATCGAGGAAGATCCAGCGCGCATGCGACCGTCGGATACGCCGCTGCTCATCGGCGATGCGAGCGCGCTGCAAAAAGCCACCGGCTGGATGCCAACGATTCCGCTCGATCAGACGCTGACCGATCTGCTGGCTTCGTACTTGTGACGTGTAGTGCCGACCTTTATGGTCGGCCGTTGTTTATTGGCCGGGCCGATGATAGGCATCGCCACAACATTGGTGTGGCTGGCCGCCCACAGAGAAATAATTCTGGCCGACCATAAAGGTCGGCCCCACATTAAAGGTCGGCCCCACAAAGTAAAAGGTCGAGCCCCTGCAATCTCCAATCTACAGCGCGATGCACGTCAACACCGGCGGTTTTCGCACGCTCGTGTTCAAGAACCGCGGCGCTCTGCTGGTGCCCGTCGCGCTCGTGTTGCTCGTGTTCGGCAGGCCGTCGCCGGCGAGCGCCGTCATCGGTATCTCCATCGCAGCACTTGGCGAACTGCTTCGCATATGGGCGGTGGGTTATTCAGGCGTGACGACACGCGCCGAGATCGTCACCGCTCCAACGCTCGTCACCGGCGGACCATACGGCGTGATGCGCAATCCGCTCTACGTCGCAAACGCGATCGTCGCGATCGGATTCTGGATCGCGTTCTCGGGCGGCATCTCCGTACTCGAAGCTGCGATGTTGGGCGTGGTCGTCCTCGCGCTCGTGGCGGGCGTCTACGCGATCATCATTCCGTTGGAGGAGGCGTACCTCGCCGGACTTTTCGGCCAAGACTACCAACGCTATCAAGAAACCGTGCCTCGCCTGCTCCCATTCGGCAGCACGCTCCCGCCGGCAGAGCGCAAGGGCGTTTGGCGGGCGGATGTGATCGCGAAGGCGGAAATCATCACGCTCACGTTCTTCGTGCTGATGGTCGTCGTCGTGGTGCTCAAACTCGGTCCGTGGAGCAACCTCGGCGTCTTTTTCTAGCCGAATGTCCCGAGAAATGCCCGCCCGAAACCCGCCTGGAAAAATATCCCAAATATTCCGCATCGTGGGACCATACTTCGGGGTTTCTCGAACAGCCGTTGGCTTGTGCCGGAAGCAAACACGATGCTATCCTCCGAAAGGCAATCTCCCCGTCCGACTACGACTTGGTCGGTTCTGCGGAGACCCGGCGAACGCCGCCGCCGGGATGACCGACTCGTCCAAACGGATTGAGTAGGGCGTCCTCGAGGCACCATCGCCGGACGGGGTTTGCACTGCATAGGCCGCCGCAAGGCGGCCTCTTTTTTTGGAGGCGCATCCTCCGGGTCGGGAAAATACGCGAAGGTCATGAGCACTATGAATGAAACGGTGATCCTTTCTGCTGTGCGCACGCCGGTCGGAAAACTCGGCGGCAGCTTATCCTCACTCGCGGTCACCACGCTCGGCGCGGAAGCCGTGCGTGCGGCGGTGGCCAAAAGCGGCGTCGCGCCCGAGGACCTCGACTACGTGATCCTGGGCGAAGTGATCCAAGCCGGCGCGGGTCAAGCGCCGGCGCGCCAAGCGATGCTCTTCGCGGGCCTTCCGAAAACCGTCGGAGCGGACACGGTCAACAAAGTGTGCGCCTCCGGCCTGCTCGCCATCGCGAACGGCCATCGTTTGATCCAAGCGGGTGACGCACACGCCGTCGTCACGGGCGGCATGGAAAGTATGTCGAACGCGCCGTACCTTGTGCCGAACGCGCGCTTCGGCTATAAGATGGGCAACGGCCAATTGCTCGACTCGATGGTGCACGACGGATTATGGTGCCCATTCTTCCATTGTATGATGGCGGACGCGACCGATGGCGTCTCCACCTATCTGGGCGTCTCTCGCGCCCAACAGGACGAGTTCGCGCTGCGCAGCCACAAGCGAGCGATCGACGCCCAGGAGCAGGGCCGCTTTGCCGATGAGATGATCGCGCTCAAAGTCGCCACGAAGCAGCGCGGAAAGTTGATCGTCGATTCGGTGCCCGTCTCGCGATCGCCGGTGGGCGTCGGCGCCATGCGCATCGACGAAACGCCGCAGCAGTTCGTCGCCGATCCGAAAGTGTTCTCGCCCTACCTCGCCGACCCCAACGCGCCGTTCACGCTCGTCGAGCGCGACGAAGCCCCGCGCAAGGACACGAGCCTCGAAGCGCTCGCCAAACTCAAGTCCATCGTGAAGAACGGTAACATCACCGCGGGTAACGCCCCGGGCGTCAACGACGCGGCCGCCGCACTCGTGTTGGCCGGCGCCGATTTCGCGAAAGCGCACGGTTTGTCGCCGCTCGGCACGGTCAAGGGTCATGCGTGTGCCGCATGGGATCCGCCGTACCTGCCCCTCGTGCCGGCGATGGCCGCGCAAAAACTTCTCGATGCACACGGCCTCAAAGTCGACGACATCGCGCTGTGGGAGATCAACGAAGCGTTTGCAGCGGTGTCGCTCTCATCGGCCGAACGGCTCGGGCTGGATCTCGACCGCGTGAACGTCGATGGCGGCGCCATCGCCATCGGCCATCCGCTCGGCGCCAGTGGTGCACGCATCGTCGCGCACTTGGTGCACGCGCTGCGCCGCCGGGGCGGCGGGCTGGGCATCGCCGCGATCTGCAGCGGCGGCGGACAAGGCGACGCGTTGCTCGTGGAAGTCCGCTGAACTAAATGCGGGTGCTCGTCGTCGGCGCCGGCCAGATGGGCGGCGGCATCGCGCACGTCTGCGCGGCCGCCGGTCATGACGTGCTGCTCAACGACATCTCCGCCGACGCGATCCAGCATGGCGTCGACGTCGTCGCGAAAAATCTCTCGCGCGCCGTCGCCAAGGGCAAGCTCGGCCAGGAGCACGCCGAAGCGACGTTGGCTCGCATCGCCGGACACCTCGACCTGAGCAAGCCGGCGGATGTCTCGATCGCGATCGAGGCAGCGAGCGAAGACGAAACGTTGAAGAAGCGCATCTTCACGATTTTGGACGCGGCGACGCCGCCGTCGGCGATCCTCGCGAGCAACACGTCTTCTATTTCCATCACGATGCTCGGCGCGGTGACCAAACGCGCCGAACGCGTGATCGGCATGCACTTCATGAATCCGGTGCCCGTGATGAAGCTCGTCGAGATCATCCGTGGCATCGCGACGAGCGACGAGACGTATGAATTCGTGCGCTCGCTCGCGGCCGGCCTCGGCAAAACGCCGGTCGAAGTGCGCGACTTTCCGGGCTTCGTCTCCAACCGCGTTCTCATGCCGATGATCAACGAGGCGATCTACGCGCATTTCGAGGGCGTCGGATCGGCCGAAGCGATTGACACGGTGATGAAGCTCGGCATGAACCACCCGATGGGACCGCTTGAACTCGCGGACTTCATCGGCTTGGACACGTGCTTGGCGATCATGAACGTCTTGCACGACGGATTCTCCGACTCCAAGTATCGTCCGTGTCCGTTGCTCAAACAGATGGTGGCTGCCGGCTACCTCGGAAAGAAGAGCGGTCGAGGCTTCTACCGCTACCCATGAACTTCGACTTGACCGATGATCAGCGCGCGATTCGCGACGCGGTGAGCGCGTTCGCGGCGAACGAAATCGCGCCGCATGCGGCGGCATGGGATCGCGACCACACCTTTCCAGTCGACGTATTCAAGGCGCTCGGCGAGATCGGCATCATGGGGATGTCGGTGTCGGAGAAGTACGGCGGCGCCCAGCTCGATGCGATCAGCGTCGCGATCTCGATCGAAGAACTGAGCCGCGCAGACGCGGGCGTGGGCGTGACCGTGTCGGTGCACGCGGGTTTGATCACGCGCATCATCGAGGGATTCGCATCCGAAGCGCTCCGTGCGGAGTACCTCCCGAAGATGTGCGCCGGCGAATGGCTCGGCGGCTTCGCGCTCACCGAAGCCGAGTCTGGTTCCGACGCGAGTGGACTGCGCACGCGGGCGGTGCGCGACGGCGGCCACTACGTTCTCGACGGCCGCAAGCAATGGGTGACCAATGCCGGATACGCAAAAGCATTCGTCGTGTTCGCGCGCACCGGCCAGGCCGGGCCGAAGGGCATTTCGGCTTTTCTCGTCGACCGCGATACACCGGGGCTCAGCCTTGGACGAAAGACGGAGAAGCTCGGCATTCACTCGTCGGACACCACCGACGTGCTTTTGGAAAGTGCGCGGGTTCCGGCTGAGCGCTTGCTCGGCGTCGAGGGCGAAGGTTACAAGATCGCGCTGGCGAGCCTCGGCATCGGCCGGCTCGGCATCGCCGCGCAGGCAGTCGGCATCCTCGCCGCGTGTTTGGATACGGCGCAAGCCTACGCGCGCGACCGCCGGCAGTTCGGTGTACCGATCGGGCATTTCCAAGCCGTATCGTTCAAGATCGCGGACATGGCGGTCGATCTCGACGCGGCACGGCTGCTTTTGTATCGCGCCGCGTGGATGAAGGACCGGGATCTGCCGATGCTCGACGCTTCGTCGAAGGCGAAATTGTTCGCGTCCACCGCCGCGCGCAAGCACGCTGCCGAGTGCGTGCAGATCCTCGGCGGATACGGCTACACGACGGAGTTCCCAGCCGAACGCTACTATCGCGATGCTAAAATCACCGAGATCTACGAAGGGACATCCGAAGTGCAGCGCATCGTCATCGCGCGCGCCCTCCTCGGCCGCCTATAAATTTGTAGTGCCGACCTTTATGGTCGGCTGGTTATTTCAGTCTTGCCGACCATAAAGGTCGGCACTACATCGAACGATGGAGAAATAATGCGCCTCTTAGAGTATCAAGGAAAAATGTTGTTCGCCCAGGCCGGTATCCCGACGCCGCCGGGCAAGCCCGCGGCGACCGTCGCCGAAGCGGTCGCGATCATGCGCTCCAATCCGGTGCCGTCCGTCGTGAAGGCACAAGTCCTGGTCGGCGGCCGCGGTAAAGCGGGCGGGATAAAATTCTGCACCAATGCAGACGACGTCGTCGAGCCGGCGAAAGCCATCCTGGGCATGCGCATCGCCAACGCGCAGAATCCGGAAGGCGAGATCGCAAAGACGATCTGGATCGAACAGCGCGTCGACATCGCAAAAGAGCTCTATCTCTCCATCGCCATCGACCGCGCAAGCAAACGGCCGATCATCATGGCGTCGGCGATGGGCGGCATGGATGTGGAAGAAGTCGCGGAAAAACATCCGGAAGCCATCGCCAAATATCGCATCGACCCGGCGATGGGCTATTCTTCGTTCGTCGGCCGGCGCGTCGCGCGCGAAGCCGCTTTGCCCAAAGAGATCTGGAACCAGTTCAGCGCATTGCTCGGCAAGCTGTATGGCCTCTTCTTCGACGCCGGCGCCATCTTGGTCGAGATCAATCCGCTTGCGATCACGAAAGACGGCAAACTGATCGCATCGGACGCGAAGGTGGAATTGGACGACAGTGGTCTCTTCCGGCGCCCCGATTTGGCGGCGCTGAAGTCGGCATCGGAAACCGATCCCCTCAAAGAGCGCGCGATCGCGGCCGGATTGGGCGAGAACAACTACGTGCAGCTCGACGGTGACGTCGGCATCATCGGGAACGGCGCGGGCCTCGTGATGGGCACACTCGACGCGGTGAA
Organism: Candidatus Eremiobacteraceae bacterium; assembly: GCA_036561585.1. Classification (GTDB taxonomy): domain Bacteria; phylum Vulcanimicrobiota; class Vulcanimicrobiia; order Eremiobacterales; family Eremiobacteraceae; genus JABCYQ01. The sequence continues at coordinate 10,539 of DATBOZ010000183.1, forward strand.
GCAGGCCGGCGGCGAACCGGCGAATTTTCTCGATGTCGGCGGCGGCGCCAAGGCCGATGTGATGCGCGAAGCGGTCAACATCGTCACGTCGAATCCAAAAGTGAAATCGCTGTTCATCAATATCTTCGGAGGCATCACGCGCGGCGACGAAGTGGCGAAGGGTCTGATCGAAGCGCTTTCAACCGGCGGGTGGACAAAAGACAAGCTCGTGATCCGGTTGACGGGCACGAACGAGAAGGAAGGCCGGGCGCTCTTGTCCGCTAACGGCATCACGTCGGTTGAGACGATGAACGAAGGCGCACGCGCCGCGGTGGCGCTGGCGAAAACTCATATCATGTAGTAGGGCAAGCTACGCTTGCCCGGGCGAGCGTAGCTCGCCCTCGTACAATAGGGAGTGTCAGACTTGTCCATCTACTTGAACAAAGATTCGAAAGTCATCGTGCAGGGCATCACCGGGCGCGAGGGACTGTACCACGCAAACCGCATGCGGGCATACGGCACGAACATGGTCGGCGGCGTCACGCCCGGCAAAGGCGGCCAGACCGTCGAAGACTTTGCCGTGTTCGACGGCGTCGCTGAGGCGCGCGAAAAGACCGGCGCGAACGTGAGTGTGATCTTCGTGCCGCCGCCGTTCGCGGCGGACGCGATGCTCGAAGCCGCCGACGCCGGCGTGGAGCTTGTCATCTGCATCACCGAAGGCATCCCCGTTCACGACGTCATCAAAGCGATGGCGGTGATCGGCGCGGGCACGCGCGTCGTCGGTCCGAATTGCCCCGGCGTTATTTCGCCCGGCGAAGCGCTTGCCGGCATCATGCCTGGCCACGTCTTCGCACCCGGTAGAGTCGGCCTTATCAGCCGCAGCGGCACGGCGACCTACGAGATCGTCGACCATCTCACGCGCAACGGAATCGGGCAGAGCACGTGCGTCGGCATCGGCGGCGACCCGATCATCGGCAGTGTATTTGTCGATTGTCTCGGGGCGTTCGAAGCTGACCCCGCCACAGACGCGGTGGTGATCGTCGGCGAGATCGGCGGCAGCGATGAAGAAGATGCCGCGGAGATGATCGAAAAGAGCAAGTTCACCAAGCCGGCGGTGGCATTCATCGGCGGCCGCTCGGCGCCGAAGGGAAAGCGCATGGGACACGCCGGCGCGATCATCAGCGGCAACTCCGGCACTCCCGAATCCAAAGTCGCGGCATTTCAGCGGGTCAACGTGCCGGTCGCGGACAGCCCTTCCGATATCCCAGCGCTGGTGAAACGCGCAATTCGATAAACGCTGTCCCGCAATTCAAGCTAACCTCGCAAGGTTAGGATTTGGTTAACATGGAATCGCGCGTGTGGAAGTGAGAGGCGCATGGTGCCGCTCGCTCCTTTTTGGTACGCACAATCGGCGATTGGCGCCGTATTGCGCGTTCCTTGCTTAGCTAACAAGAGGGAACCTCAATGTCGAAAAAGAGTTGGGTTCAAATCGCCCTCTTGGCGGCGTTGATGCTGATATTCCAGGGAACATGGGCACTGGCCGGCACAACCGGTTCGCTCAACGGCGTCGTGACGTCACAAGACGGCACGCCAGTCGTAGGCGCAAAAGTGTCAGCATCCTCACCGTCAGAGTCGGTTTCGACAACTACTGACGCATCAGGACATTTCTCGTTCGTTTCGCTGATCCCGGACACGTATACCGTGACGGCGTCGAAAGACAACTACGATACCGTGGCGCAAGCCGGCGTCTCGGTGTTTGCGGACAACACGCAAGCTGTCCACCTTACGACGCAGATCAAGACGAAAACGCTGGGCACCGTCACCACGACGGCAACCGCAGCGCTCGTCAAACCCGGCACGACTTCGGACGTGTACTCGATCAACGCAGCGACGGCTGCCAAAGTCGCCGGTCTCGGCGGCGGTGGCGCTCTCGACAGTGCGTATTCGTCGATCGCGGCAGTCCCCGGCGTCGTCGTTCCGCCCGGACAACAGGGGTGGTTCCAAACCATCCACATCCGCGGTGGTGACTACGACGAAGTTGGCTACGAGTTCGACGGAGTTCCGGTACTACGCTCGTACGACAACTATCCGACCACCAACGCCTCGGCGCTCGGACAACAGGAACTGCAGGTCTACACCGGCGCAGCGCCTGCGAACTCTGAGTCACAGGGCCTTGCCGGTTACATCAACCAGGTCATCAAGACCGGCACGTATCCCGGCAGCGTCACAGCCGACCTCGGCGTTGGCGGACCTGCGCTCTACAACAAGGCGAACATCGAAGCGCTCGGCGCGACCGCCGACCGGAATTTCTCGTACATGGTCGGCATCGGCATGTACGATCAATCTCAGCGCTACGTCAACAACGGCAACGGCGCCGACATCTCGCCGGTTTGGGGAACTGCATTCGGCTTCACCAACGGCTGCGGTGCCCCGGGCGACGGTGCGACGTGCTACGCGAACGGCCAGTTCGGCCCGAACGGCGTGAAGCTGGGCGGATACCAGATGGGCGGCGTTTCGCACATCGCAGACCGCGAGAACGTGGTCAACCTGCACTTCGGAATTCCGCACAAGAACGACGCAGGCAAGGATGACATCCAACTGCTGTTCGACACGTCGGAACTCTTCACGAGCGCGTACAGCTCAGTGCAGGACTGGGGCGGCACGCAGTTCACCGGTGGCCAGTACGGCTATGCAAATGGCTTGCTCTACACCGGGCAGCTTGACGCGCCACTTCCCGCCAACTACACATCGAACATCCAGACCTACTTGTTTCCCAGCCAGGGCAACGCCCCGGCACAGGGCGGCATTCCGGTCACTCATGAAGACGGCGTCTCCAATGGTCAGGGGATCGTCAAGCTTCAATTCCAACACAACATGGGCTCGAACGCCTACTTCCGCATCTATGGTTACACGTTCTACTCCGATTGGCTCCAGAACAGCCCGAACAGCTTCAATCAATGCTGCATCGGCGGACCGATCGACTACGAGCTCAGTAACCACACACGCGGCGTGAGCGCCACCTTCGCCGATCAGCTCGATGCGAAGAACTTGCTCAACATCGAAGTGGCCGATACCGAAGCGTACAACTACCGCGACAACAACGCGTACTACGCGTCAAGCGGCAGAATCGCGCGCCTCGTCGGTTCGGCATCGCCGAAATCCGGCATCTGCTACACCTACGTGGCAGGGGGCCCGTCGGTTCCGACCACATGTGCGCTGGCGACCTACGTGAATAACTCAGGCAGCCACGTGCCGCAGGATCTCACCGTCACGACCTGTGGCGGCGGTCCGTGCGAGTACTGGACTGTTGAGAACGGAGCCAACGGCGGCGCCAATCTCGGCCGGCCGAACTTCGCCTCAGCCGCGATCACCGATCAAGTCAGAGCAAGCGACAAACTGCTTCTGAACGTCGGCTTGCGCTACAACCGCTACGCGTTCAAGGGCAGCGACACGCTGCAAGCACCGGGCTCGCAAGGCTCAGCGCGCGATTTCTGGTTCAACGCCTGGAATCAAGACGCATGCGTTGCGACCGCCAAGGGCAGCGTGCCGGCCTACAAGACCGACCCGACCAAGTCGTGCATGGACCCCGCCAATTTCGGCGGCAACCCGTTAGGGCTGACGTACGTGCCGGCCACCCTCATCAACCAGCCGAATTTCACGGAGTCCTACACATCGGTTGAACCGCGATTCGGCACGACCTTCACCATCAACCCGGATAACGTTCTCCGCTTCTCGTACGGCAAGTACTCCGAACCGCCG
>DATBOZ010000184.1:0-11628 GCA_036561585.1 Candidatus Eremiobacteraceae bacterium
TCGACGTCCCCGGTCACGAGCGATTTCTGCACAACATGTTGGCGGGCGCGGCAGGCATGGAGTTGCTCTTGCTGGTCGTCGCAGCGACCGAAGGGCCGAAGCCGCAGACGCGCGAGCACTTGCAGATCTTGAGTTTTCTGAACGTGCAGCGCGTGTTGATCGTGCTGACGAAGGCCGACGCGACCGACGAGGCCGGATTGGAGGCGGCGCTTGCGCTCACGCGCGATGCGTGCCGCTCGACCGTCGCCGAAAACGCGCCTGCCTACGTGGTCTCTAATGTCACCGGCGCTGGCATCCCGGAACTGCGCGCGGCCATCCACGATGTGCTGCTCGCGTTGCCGCCTCGCTCGCCGGACGCTCCCGCGTATTTGCCGATCGACCGCGTCTTCGCGATGCCCGGGCAAGGCACGATCGCGACTGGCACGCTCATGCAAGGAACGATTCGCGCCGGCGACCGGCTGCGTCTCCAGCCGAGCGGCGTCGAGGTGCGCGTCCGAAAAATACAGATCTTCGGCCAATCCGTAACCGAAGCGACGGGCGGTTCGCGCGTCGCCGTCAACCTGGCCGGCATCGATGTCGCGGCCATCGCGCGCGGCGAGACGCTCACCACCGCTGCGGAGTTCGAGCCCACCCGGACGCTCGATGTTGAATTCACGCCGCTTCCGGATGCGTTGCCCATGTTGCGTCGGCGAACACCGGTTCGCGCCCATATCGGATCGGCGGAAATACCCGGCATGTTGATCTTCGAGAAAAATGCGCCGCGCGATCTTTCGACCACACCCGCAATTCTCGCGCTTCATTCGCCCATCGCGGTCTATCCCGGCAGCCGGCTCGTGCTGCGCCGGATGTCGCCGAAAGATCTTCTCGGCGGCGCGGTCGCGCGCAAGCATGCGGAATCGCGTGCATCGCGCGGAAGCGGTGCACAGCCGCTGCCCGCGACGGCATCTGCGGCGCTGCATGCGCTCGAAGCCGCAGGGCTTGTGCCGATGGCGTCCGTCAAAGTCGCCGCGGCGGCCAACGTCGTCGTGCAAGATGTCGAGAGTGCGCTCGTCGTCTTGGCCGAGCACGGGTTGATCGTCGCACTCGCCAAGCCGAAGGAGTATCTTGCGGCGAGCGTCGCGGATGCGGCATTCTCCGTCGCTTCGGTCACGATGCGGCGCAGCCACGATGCGACACCGTGGATCGCGGGCAGCACGAACGCAGAACTCGCCGCAGCGCTTTCGCTGAGCGAGCCGGTCACCGCGCGTCTGCTTGCGGCGTGGCAGGCGGATGGCCGCGTCGCGCAACGCGTGCGCTACTGGCATCTTCCGGAATTCGTCCCCAAACTCGATGCGGCGCAACGCGGCGTCATCGAAGCCGCGTTGTCGACCGGTGACGCGAATCCGCTCGTGCCATGCGCCTTCCAAGCGATGCATGCCGCCGTCGCAACCTCCGCAGTCACCGGCACGCGCGACGCGGTCGACATGTTGTTCGCCACCGGCGCCCTCGTGCGTGTCGGCGACGACGTCTACCGGCGCGCGCAGATCGACCGCGCGCGCGACGTGCTGGTCTCGTTACTGCGAGCGGACGGACCTGCGACCATGGCCCGCGTGCGCGACGCGTTCGGCACGTCGCGAAAATATGCGCTGCCGCTCATGGAGTACTTCGACGGCGTCGGACTGACGCAGCGCGACGGCGATCTGCGCCGCCTTCGGGTGGCCGGGCCGGCCTCTTAGTCCTAATCGCCCCTGCGATAGGGACGCATGGGCATCTTGACCGGGCTCCGATTTTCCGGCATTCTATACCAAGTTAGTAGACTTACTTGGATATTCGGAGATTTTTATGACTCGCTTCGCCCAGCGTGCGGCCTTTTTGGCCGCACTCGTCGCCTCTTCGGCAGCACTTGGCCTCGCTTCACGTCCCGCTTCGGCGGACAATTCGGTGCAACTGGCGCTCGTAGCGTATTCGACGCCGCAAGAAGCGTACGCCGATCTCATCAAAGCCTTTCAAGCGACGCCTGCCGGGAGCAACGTCACCTTTACGCAGTCGTACGGCGCGTCGGGCGAGCAAAGTAGAAATGTCGTCGCCGGAATGTCTGCAGACATCGTCGCGTTTTCACTCGAGCCCGATATCACGAAACTCGTGACCGCCGGTCTCGTGCCGGCCGATTGGAACAAAGACAAATTTCACGGCATGGTCACCGATTCGGTGGTCGTGTTCGTGGTCCGCAAGGGCAATCCGAAGCGCGTGCGCGCGTGGGCCGACCTCATCAAGCCCGGCATGGACGTGATCGCGCCGAATCCGTTCACCTCGGGCGGCGCGCGCTGGAACGTGATGGCCGCCTACGGAGCGATGCTCAAGCGCGGCGCTTCGCCGAACTATGCGATCGCGTACTTGAGCAAACTCTTCGATCACATCTCCGTGCAGGACAAGAGCGGCCGCGAATCCCTGCAGACCTTCCTCTCGGGCAAGGGCGACGTGATGCTCGCGTATGAAAACGAGGCGATCCTCGCGCAGCGCAACGGCGCGGCTGTCGATTACATCGTGCCCGACCAGACCATCTTGATCGAGAACCCGATCGCCGTGGTCAGCGGCTCGGCGCATCAGCAACAAGCGCGCGCCTTCGTCGATTTCTTGCGCACACCGCAAGCGCAGGCGATCTTCGCCGCACACGGCTACCGGCCGGTCGCACGCAAGGTGCCGACGAGCGTGCGTTTCCCGCAGCCGCACACGCTCTTCGACATCGGTTTCTTGGGCGGCTGGCAAATGGTGCAGACGCGATTCTTCGATCCGCAAAACGGCGAGGTCGCGCAGATCGAACGAGCGCTCGGGGTGGCCGGTGGCCACTAGCGCGGCGATCATCCAGCGCGAACGGGTGCAGGTCAAGAAAAACTTCATTCGCGGCGATTCACTGCTTCCTGCAGGGATCGTCACGACGTTTCTCAGCGTGATCGTGCTGCTGCCGCTCGCCGCGGTCGCGGCGCGCGCGTTTACCGGCGGCACATTCTGGACCGAAGCTTTTGCAAGCGACGCACTCGCGAGCTTGCGATTGAGCCTCGTCGCTTCGATTTGCGTCGCGCTGGTAAACGCCGTCGCCGGCACGCTGATCGCTTGGGTGCTCGTTCGCGACGACTTCTGGGGCAAACCACTTGTCAATGCGCTGATCGATCTGCCATTCGCCCTCCCGACGATCGTCGCGGGTCTCACGCTCGTAGCGCTGTACGGCCCGAATAGCCCTGTCCACATCGACGTCGCCTACACGCAGGCGGCCGTTTACCTAGCGTTGCTCTTCGTCACGCTGCCGTTCGTCGTCCGTTCCGTGCAACCGGTGCTCATGGAACTCGATCGTGAAATGGAAGAAGCTGCCGCATCGCTCGGCGCCGGCATTCTGCAGACGTACCGCCGCATCATATTCCCCACCATCTTGCCGGCCCTGATCTCCGGCGTCGCGCTCGGTTTTGCGCGTTCGATCGGCGAGTTCGGATCGGTCGTGCTCATCTCGGGCAACATCCCGTTCAAGACCGAAGTGGCCTCGGTTCACGTCTTCGGTCAGATCGAAAGCGGCGACATCGCCGGCGCAGCCACCGTCTCGGTGATTCTCTTGGCACTCTCCAGCGCCGTGCTGCTCGCGCTCAACGCGCTGCAGCGCCGCGGGTTGCGTCATGGCGGGTAGACTTGCGCTGCGCGTCGCCGCATTCGCCTATCTTGCGGCCATCCTCGCGCTGCCTGTCGGCATGATCTTCTATCGAAGTTTCGATCACGGCATCATCGCCGCGTGGCACGCGGTGACGCAGCCCGATGCGCTCCACGCGCTCTGGCTGACCTTGTTGATCGCCGCGATCGCCGTGCCGATGAATACGGTCTTCGGCGTCTTGTGCGCGCTGCTGCTCGTGCGATCCAAGTTCCGGTTCGCGCGCGTCATCGACGTGCTGGTCGACCTGCCGTTTGCTGTCTCGCCAGTCGTGGTCGGTCTGGCGCTCGTTTTGCTCTATGGCCGGCAAGGTTGGTTCGGACCGTGGCTTGCCGCACACGACATCCGGGTGATCTTCGCGCTACCCGGGATGGTGCTCGCCACCGTCTTCGTCTCGCTGCCGTTCGTCGTGCGCGAAGTCGTGCCGCTACTGCGCGAAATCGGAGACGATCAAGAACAGGCCGCGCGTACGCTCGGCGCATCGCCGTGGCAATCATTTTGGCGTGTCACGCTGCCGTCGATCCGCTGGGGCGTCACCTACGGCGTCGTGCTGACCACCGCGCGCGCGATCGGCGAGTTCGGCGCGGTGAGCGTGGTCGCCGGGCATCTCGCCGGGGTCACGCAGACGCTGACGCTGTACGTCGACGATCGCTTCGAGGCATTCGATCTCACCGGCGCATACGTCGCATCGGTCGTGCTCGCGCTCCTCGCCTTCGCAACCCTTTTCTCCATGAACGCGCTCGCGCGTAAGGAGGCCTGATCATGAGCATCGTGTTACGGAGAGTCAGCAAACGCTTCGATGGGTTCGCTGCGCTCGACGATGTCTCGGTCGAAATCCCCGGCGGCTCGCTGACGGCGCTCGTCGGCCCGAGCGGCGGCGGCAAGTCCACGCTGTTGCGCATGATCGCCGGATTGGAACGGCCGGATTCGGGCGATGTGGAGATCGACGGACGAAGCGCGCTCGATGTTCCAGTGCAGGATCGCGGCGTCGGATTCGTATTCCAGCACTACGCCGCATTCAAACACATGACGGTCTGGGATAACATCGCGTTCGGGATGAGCATCCGGAAGCGGCCCGCGAGCGAGATCCGCGCACGCGTCGACCAGCTGCTGCGCCTCGTGCAGCTCGATGGGCTTGGCGCCCGATACCCGAGTCAGCTTTCCGGCGGCCAGCGCCAGCGCATGGCGCTCGCCCGCGCGCTGTGCATCAAGCCGAACGTGTTGCTGCTCGACGAGCCGTTCGGCGCCCTGGACGCAAACGTGCGGGCCGAGCTGCGGGCGTGGCTGCGCGGGCTGCACGACGAGATCCACGTGACGACAGTGTTCGTCACCCACGACCAGGCGGAGGCCATGGAGATCGCAGACCGGATCATCCTCGTTCATCGCGGCCGCATCGAGCAAGTCGGCACACCGCGCGAGCTATACGAGCAACCCGCAAATCCGTTCGTCATGTCGTTCATCGGTCCGATGACCGCGTTCGACGACGCGTTCGTGCGGCCGCACGACGTCGACGTCCGGTGCGAGCCCACGAGTTCATCGTACGAGGCGATGGTGCAGCGGATCGTCCATCTCGGCTTCGAAGTGCGCGTGGACCTGATGTTGGCCGACGGGCGACATATCTGGGCGCAGATCACACGCGACGATGTCGAGCAACTCGATCTGACGCAAGGGCAGATCGTCTACGTCCGGCCGAGTCGCGAGAAACGATTCGCTCCGATCTCGCGGACGCGCATGTTGTTCGGAAGCGCGGGCTAGTGGGAATTGCGCGTCACCTGGGGAAAACTAGGCACCATGCACATCACCGCTCGAGTTGACTACGCCCTGCGCGCGATGGTCGAGCTCGCGGCGGGTGAACCCGGATTGGTGAAAGGCGAGCGCATCGCCACCGCGCAGTCGATTCCGCTTAAATTGCTCGAAAATATCTTGCTGGATCTCAAGCACGGCGGTCTCGTCCGCTCGCAACGCGGTTTTGAGGGCGGCTACGGCCTAGCAAAACCGGCCGACGACATCACGCTGGCCGACGTCATTCGCGTGGTTGAAGGGCCGCTTGCCAACGTGCGCGGCGTGCGACCGGAGAGCGTCGGCTATAAGGGCCTGTCGGAACCGCTGCGCGATGTGTGGATCGCCGTGCGAGCATCGTTGCGGACGGTGTTGGAGTCGGTGACGATCGCAGATATCGTCGCGGGATCGCTTCCGGGTTCGATCAAGCGGATGTTAGCCAAACCCGAGGCCTGGCTTCCGCACTAGCGGTCGCGCGGTGCGAACGATAGATACGGGACCGGCCTGACATACACGCTGCTCGCGTCGACGACTCTTGCAATCCATGGTTCGCCGGTTCGCAGATGGTCCAAGTAGCGGACGAATATTGGTCCCGCTGCGGCCGCTATTCGCGTGGCGAGCGTTTCGGGATCCCGTTCGCCGTCGATCGGCACGACCTCTTGATACAGAATCTCCCCTGCGTCGATCTTCGCAGTGATCCGGTGCAGCGTGAAACCCGTCGTCGGTTCATTCCGAGCGATGCACCAGTGCGTCGGCGAGGGTCCGCGGTAGAACGGTAAGAGCGACGCGTGGATGTTCACCAATGAGGCGAAACATGCGATCGCTTCTTCCTTGAATATCTGACTGAAGCCGCTCACGATGCCGTGGTCGCCGGGCACGGTGCGCTGCAGAAAACTCGAATCGTTGATGTCGGCGATGACCAGCGGTGGGCCCAGATCGCGCTCGCGGATCGGCGCTTTCGTCATGACCGTGGTTATCGCCACGCGGTGTTCGCGCGCGTATCCGGCGGCGAGCGTTCGAAAGGTGCGTCCAAACGCCGTATTGCAGAAATGATAGATCATCGTTATATGAAGATAGACATCGTGGGTTTGTCCGCGGCACTAGGCCGTCTTGCGCGTGATTTGGGACTTTATGACCGAGGCTCTCTCGGGGCGCGCCCGGTACGATAGCGGAGTATCGGTTTCGTGCTCGATCAACTGCTCCATTCCCAAAAGGATTTGAAAATGAAGCGTTCGCTCCACCGGCAGTCAACGTTTGCGCCCGTGGCTTGGGTCGTACCTCTCGCACTCGCGTTGGGACTCGCTGCGTGCAGCGGTCAATCCGCTTCTGCTCCGTCCGCCACGGGCGTCAACGTGCCGGTCACCGATCCCGAAGTGGGCTCGCAGCACGTCGCCCCGGCCGCGAATCCGAACGACTCGCCCCCGCCCATCCAACTCGTCATGGGCACCACCGTCGGCACGCCGACGTTCCCCGAAGGCGACACTGCGACGGGCGGACAGGGCCAGACGATCGACGGAACGCTCAATTGTCTGAAAACGGTCGGCGGTCCGGGCCACCACCACGTGCACATCAGTCTCTTCGTGAACGGCCAACAGCTCGCGATTCCGCGCGGCATCGGCATGTTCCAACCGGATCACAACAACTTCATCTACCATCAGACGTGCCTGTACTTCTTGCACACGCACGACGACACCGGCATCATCCACATGGAGCCGCGTGTCGGTCAGGGGTCGTTCAAACTCGGCAACGTGTTCGACATGTGGGGCGAGCCGCTCACCACGACCAATGTCGCGGGCTATACCGGCCAGCAGACCATCATCGTGGACGGCGTGAATTACACCGGCAACCCGCGCCAGATCCAGCTCGCGCCGTACATGCAGATCACGCTGGAGGTGGGCACGCCGCTGAGCGGACCGCCGCCCACATATCTGTTCCCGCCGAACTATCCGTAAACCGTCGTTCAGGAAGCGGCGTCCGGCGCCTGAGGTACGCTGAAGCGTATCACACGCGCCGGTGCGCCCGCAGCCACCGCATACGGCGGGATATCCTTGACGACGGCCGATCCGCATCCGATGATGGAGTGGTGACCGATCCGCACGCCCGGCGCGATCGACGTCCCCGAACACACGAGTACGTGATCCTCGATCACGACCGGCGCGAATTCGAAATCCAGCGGCTTCATCACATCGAGATCTTCGGGTCGTATCTGAATGCCTTCGTGCGCGCTGATGCTCACGTGCGAGCCGATGTGCACGTTGCTGCCGATCGTGATCCCGCCGGCGCCCCAGAGGACGCAATAGGGGCCGATCTCGCTGTGATCTCCGATCTTCACGTAACCGGAGTAGTTATTCCACGAGCCGCCGCGGCAATTGATGTACGCGCGATAGTCTAGGACGAGATCTTTGCCGGCGGTGAAACTCTCGATGCCGCGGATGATCACGCCTTCGGCGATCGACGCGTTGGGTAGCTGATCGCGGATTTCGAGGTCGCGCACGTTCACGCGCATGACGTTGATGAGCGCGCGCAGCTGCGTCGCGCCCGGCAGTCGGTGCCACCACATCCGCTTCATGCGGTAACCCTACGCGCCGCATGTAGTGCCGACCTTTATGGTCGGCCGTTTGCTGTAGTGCCGACCTTTATGGTCGGCCGCCGTTCGTCGTAATAGGGCAAGCAACGCTTGCCCTCGTTTTTTTATCGAATTGTGGGCGAGCGATGCGCGCCCTATTACAATATGGCTTTGGGCGAGCGATGCTCGCCCTACTAACACGGGGCCGGCACTACGGAATGGTGAGCGTTGTCGATGCGGCGCGTCCGAACTCCTCAGGCGCGTACTCGAGGAACGCTTGCGAGCCGGGCCACTCGTATGTGCCCGGCGTGACCGTGCGCAACAGGTAGTGCATCGTGTAGATGCCCGGCGCGAGATAGTTGGCGAACGCGACCACGCGATCGTGATGGATGACCTGGTAGTCGATCTGCCACGCTCCATATTGCGCCGACTGCGTGCGCGGTGATGTGTTGAAGGTGGCGTCAACCGCTTCCATGCCGGCGGGGAGCGGATCGACGATGATGACTTGATTGACCGGGTGATCGGCAATAATCGTCAGGCCGACGTCGTAGACTTGCGCCGCGGGTAACGTGGTCGCGGCTGGCGGCTTCGCCAGACCCATGTGCGCCACCACGCCGTCTTTGCCGACCGGCCGCACATCGCGTGAGATCAGCAGACCGGCCTCGGCCCCAGGTTGCGGCCCGTGCAACCGGTAGGTATACGACACGACGTAGTGCAGCGTGCCCGTGCCACCCTTGCGCAATTGGAGGTCGCTTGAACCGCGCGGCAGATCGGCCGTCGCCACGTATGTGTCGCGCACCGAATCTCGATAACCGTTGAAGGTATTGCTCGCGATCTGGACACCGTTGAGATCGGCCGTCGCGGTGAATGCGGGCGGTTCGGGCTCGAGTTGGGCGTAATCGATCAGCGCGTTGAGCGCTTGCGCGTCATCATAGGTGTTGGCCCACGAGCCCTTGCGACGCAGCGCCAGCAGGCTGCGCACCATGCGATCGATGACTGCAGTCTCGTATTTTTGCGCGACGTAAAGCCGCACCGTCTCGGCTTGACCCTTCGTGATGGAGTCGTACCACCACATGTCCTCCGGCGTGTTGAGCACGGCGTAACGACCGGTCTCGTAGACCAATTCTTGGATCTTGCGCGCCATGGCGTCTGCCTTTGGTTTCCACGCGGGAAGGGCGGTCATGAAGCGCGCGATCTCGATCTGCGTCACGAGATCGAAATCATTCCGCGCGGCATAAACGTCGGCGACGTGCCTATCGCTGAGGTCACCGAGTGCGGCAAGTCCTAGCATGGCTTCGAAGCGCATGCGCTCGATGCACGGATCGTAGCCGAGGCACCAGTTGTGCGGATCGGGATCGTCCAGGCGCGCGCTGAGATAGACATGGGCTGCCGTCACCATCACCGGATCGGTGCTCAGGCCGGCCTGTTGCATGCGTCCAAGCGCCTGCGCGGCGTAGCCGGTGAGATACGGGTCGGAATCGTATTGTCCCGGCCACCACGCGAAGCCGCCGTCTTGCCGTTGCAGCTTCGCCAACTGCACGATATCGTCGGCTGCTTCCGCAACTGGGTCGATGCCCGTCAACGTTTGTCCATATTTCTTGCCCAGGGTCTGCATGTCGGCCGCGACCATGAGCCGGCTGGAAAGCGGCTCTGCGAACGGCAAGTACTCGAACAGGAAGCAGTCTTTCGCCGGCACGAGGATCTCCGGAAGGAGCGTGCTCGCCATGGTGATCTGCAAGCCGCCCGCGAAGTTGTCGACGTTCGGATCGATCGACAGCGGAATCGTCGCACCGGTCGTCGTGGCGCCGGTCTCGACAACCGACTCGGTGATATCGAGCGGCCGGACTAAGAACGGCACGCGGAACGCATCGCCGGATTCGCCGAGTGCGATGCGAAATTCCACGGTTGCGGCGCCAAGCGCGCGCACGCTCATCGGAAAGCGTTGTGACTGAGTGCCGGCCGCGGCTGCGAACTGCGCCGACACAACGGCGGTCGACGCGCCGCCATTGTCGAAGACGAGCGCACCGGTCAGCGAGCCGCTGACCTGCATCGTGCCCGATGCACCGCTCGTGTTGTTGGTGGCAAGTCCGCCTTGGAACAGATCGCCGGGCCGGGCGAATTGCGGCAGCAACGGATTGGCAAGCAGCGGTTGTGTGGTGATGAAGGTCGCGTCGCCGTTGCCGAACCGGAAGTTCGATTTGTCGTCCGCGGGAGTCACCGCGGCTGCGACTGCCAGGACGCGCCATGTGGTCAGATTGTCCGGCACCTTGAACGTGACCGTCGCGTGGCCTTGATCGTCGGTCAGGACATCGCCGTTGAAGTACGCGAGCTGCTGGAAATTGACACGCACCGGCGCGCCCCCCTGGCCTCCTGATGCCGCTTTTGAAGTCACCATGCCGAGAGTCCGCGTGCTTGCGGAATACGTATCAGACGTCGCTCCAGCCGGCAGCGCCTCATTGAGCGCCCGCTGCATGTCAACCGGCAAATACCCAGCGGGTTGATCGAGCGGCGCCGCGGTAGGCTGCGCGAGCGCGGCGTCCAGCCGGTTGTCGGCGCCTTGTACGGACACCGGCCAGCCGCTGTAGATCGCCGCCACGAGATCCGGCGGTCGATAGCCGTTGAGCTGCAAAATCGATTCGTCTGCGACCATGACCGTTATCTGACCGCGGACGGGCGACCCGGCGTAATCGGCAAGTTGCAGATCGACCGTTTCGTTGCCGCCGGGCCGTAGGCGATCGCTCAACGGCTTCACCTTTACTTTGAGGTAGCGCCGGTCAAGATTCACCGTGAGTCCGGCGTTCCCAATCCGCACAAGACTCTTGATCGTTCCGGGTTTGAACGATTCGATCGGCGCGCCGCGCCGCACGAGGACCGCGTCGATCTGCGCGCCGGGCAGCATCTGCCGGGTGACTTCGAACGTGACGGTCGGCGCGTTTCCGGTCACGTGCTCGAACGTGTGCCAGATCGTGCCGTGCCGGACGACGGCGAGATAGAGGTCGGCTTCGGTGAAGGGCGATTTGACGAGCACGGTCGCGCGGTCACCCGGCTCGTACTTGATGCGGTCGAGCTGCAACGCCACACTCCGCCCATCGTCGGAGTTGGACCACGTGACCTCGCCCGGACCGTACACCCAGACATCGCGATCCGCCTCGGTCGCACGCCGCGATGTACCGACGAAATTGGCACGCAGGCGATACCAGCCCGGTTTTTTCGGGATCAGATCTGCGACGACCGGCCGCTGCCCCAGCGTGGTCACGTCGGTCGCACTTTCATCAGTTACGTGCGCGTTGCCGTTATCGCTCCACGTGATACGAGCCAGCGTGACGCGCACGTGGCGCGCGGCGATCTGCGATCCCCGGTCGTCGGTTGTCACGATGGACGCCTGCATCGGTTTACCGGCGGGCGCCAGATAGTCGGCATACTCGCCGACGAGCTCGGGTGACGGCAGCGCGACGAAGCTGGCCGAGCTCGCCACAGCGAGATTCGATGCATCGGTCGTCGTCAGCTCGGCGGAGTACCCCATCGGAAATGGCAGATCGGTCGGAATCGGAATGGGTTGATGCATCGCGCCGGTCGCATCGGTCGTTGCCGTGGTATCGAGGACTGCCGGCGC
>DATBOZ010000185.1:0-30216 GCA_036561585.1 Candidatus Eremiobacteraceae bacterium
CGCTCGCGACGGCCGGCCGTTACATCATGATCGTCGCGTTCGCCGGCGTCGGATTCGGTTCGGATTTTGAGAAGTTACGCAGCGTCGGCATAACCCCGCTCGTGCTCGGTGCGATCGTATGGGCGCTCGTCGCCGTGTCGAGCTTGCTGATCCAGGGCGTCTTACGAGTGTAGTGCCGACCTTTATGGTCGGCCGAACTCGCTGAAGTGCCGACCTTTATGGTCGGCCGAACTCGCTGAAGTCCTGACCACAAGGTCGGCACGACAATATTAGAATCCCTGGCGGACGAAAAAGAACACCGTCATCATGATTCCCACAGCGGTGATGAATCCGCGAACCAAACCCTGATCGAATCGACGGACGTAGCGCGCTCCGAGGTAGCCGCCGATGATGGACCCCACGAACATCACGGCCGCGAACGGCCAGACGATGTTGCGGGCGAACACGAACGCGACGAAGGCCACCGTGTTGATGATCGCAGCAAGAAGCGTTTTTACCGCATTCATCGCATGGATGTTGCGCATGCCCATGAGTCCAAGCGTGGCGAGCATCACTATCCCCATGCCGCCTCCGAAGTAACCGCCGTAGATCGAGATGAGCAACTGGGCAAACGATGCGCCGGCAAGCGCGCGCGGAGAAGGCGTCGCGATATGTTGCTCCGCGCGCCCCATCCACTCGGAGAGCCGTTTGCTCAACATGAACGTCAGCGTCGCGATGCCGAGCAGATATGGAATGAGCCGGCGAAATGCGTCTTCCGGCGTCCGCAGTAAAAAAACCGCGCCCGCCAAACCGCCGACGAGACTTGCCGCGCATAGGCAAAGCACGAACGTCGTCGCTTTTGGAAAATCGTCCCGATAGCCGGTGATGCTTGCGAACACGCCGGGCAGCAGCGCGGCGGTGCTCGTGGTGTTGGCATTGATCGGCGGCACACCGACGAATAAGAGCGCTGGAAACGTCAGAAAACTGCCGCCACCGGCAACCGCGTTCAGCGCACCGCCGAAAACGGCAGCGACGAACAAGACAACCCATGTAGTCATCGCGCCGCCCTTGGCGGGGCCGGCGGCGATTCCATCCTACCGTCGCTGAATCCGCTCGCCGTTTGGAATTATCATATTGACAATCTTCGATATAAGGTTTAATATTGGCGTATGTCGATACAACGTTGCTGTCCGGTCACAACGGTCGTCGATCGCGATTTCGGCGAGCAGGCGCTGCTCTTCAAAGCGCTCGGTGACCCCCACCGTCTGGCGATTCTCGCGACATTGGCGCGAGCAAAAGACGAAGTCTGCGTCTGCGATTTCACCGCGGGCCTGCCGCTCGAACAACCGACGGTCTCGCACCACTTGCGCTGGCTTCGCGACGCGGACCTGGTTCGCAGCGAACGCAAAGGGACGTGGGTCTATTATCGGCTCGCTCCGGGCGTCATCGGTCGCTTACGCAAAGCCGTCAATGCACTCTTCCCGGAGAAAGCGGTGGCAGCATGAAGACCCATCTGAATCTCGGCACGCGAGACCTCGCGAAAAGCGTCGCCTTTTACCGCACCTTGCTCGCCGCCGAACCGGCGAAATCGCTCGACGATTATGCGCTCTTCATCACGCAAGATCCGGGCCTTGAACTTGCGCTCGATCGGGACGCGCATGCCGAACCGGGCCGCTCGGCGCACTTTGGCATCGTGGTGGATTCAACAGCAGCCGTCGATGGCGCTATCGCGCGTCTGCAGGGGGCCGGCTTGGCTGTGGACATCGAACGCGATGAAACCTGCTGTTACGCCAAGCAGACAAAAGTCTGGGCTGCCGATCCCGACGGCCGGCGTTGGGAAGTGTACACGGTCTTGGAGGAGACCGAGGAGCGAAATGAAGGCGGCGTCACATGCTGCTCCGATGCCGACCCGAATGCGAATGCTTGCTGCGCCGTCTGACAAGGTGACGATGTGAGCGACCAAGCGGACCCGAGGATTCTTGCACTCGCACTGACGTCGGCCGAAAAGCTCCATAACGAGTTCGACGGCATCTTCTCGCCGGAGACCGTCAGGCTGTGTCTCGAGGAGAGCGCCGCCTCGCTTAGCGGCTCGCACGTCGGCGACTACATCCCAATATTCGCCTATCGTTTCGCTCGTGAGCGCCTTACTGCTGCAGCCCATAACGAGGGGACGCTGCCGAAAACTATGCCTGAAGTATTGTTCGTCTGCGTGCATAACGCGGGCCGAAGCCAGATGGCCGCAGCTCTGCTCGACGCGAGATCGCGAGGCGCGATCCACGTGCGCTCTGCGGGTAGCGCACCGGCCGGAACCATTAACGCGGTCGTCGTGCTGGCGATGAACGAAATCGGCATCGACATCAGCAAGGAATTCCCAAAACCGATGACCGACGATATCGTGCGCGCCGCCGACGCGGTGATCACGATGGGCTGCGGCGACGCGTGCCCCATTTATCCCGGCAAACGATACGAGGATTGGGAAGTCGAAGATCCGGCCGGCAAAGACATCGTCATCGTGCGCAAGATACGCGACGACATCGAATGTCGCGTCATGCGCCTGATCGAACAGCTGCGGCCGACCAAGACGACGAAAGCCTGAATGCGTCCACGAGGCGCGCTGCTCGCCGAGTTCATCGGCACATTTTTTCTCGTGTTCGCCGGAACAGGCGCGATCGTGGTGGATTCGATCACGCACGCGGTGACGCACGTGGGTGTATCGCTCGCCTTCGGCCTCGTGATCACAGTGCTCATCTACGCATTCGGCCATATTTCCGGCGCGCATTTCAATCCGGCCGTCACTCTTGGATTTTGGGCGCTTGGAGAATTTCCGGGCCGACACGTGCCGCTGTATGTCGCGGCGCAATTGCTTGGCGCGACGACGGCGAGCAGCGTCGTGTTCGCGCTGTTCGGTCGCGTAGGCATGCTCGGTCTTACAGCGCCTAGCGGTGCGCCGGCAGTCTCGTTGATCCTAGAAATCTTGATGACGTTTTTACTCGTCATCGTGATTTTCGGATCTGCGGTGCACGGAAAGGCCGTGAAGAGTTTTGCAGGCATCGCGATCGGCGGCACCATCGCGCTCGATGCGCTGTTTGGCGGACCGGTTTCGGGCGCATCGATGAATCCCGCGCGTTCGCTCGGTCCCGCTATTGTGTCGGGTGTCTGGTCCGATCAGTGGATCTATATTGCCGGTCCGCTGCTCGGGGCTTTACTCGCGGTAGCAGCGTATAGACTCATGACCGGGGAACAGCCGACCGTAAAGGTCGGCACTACAGGTTAGTCGGCCATACCCTGCCGCAAGGCGAGCACCGCTGCTTGTGTGCGCGCGTTCACGTTGAGTTTCGAGAAAATCCGGCTCACGTGATTTTTCACCGTCTTCTCGCTCAAGACGAGCACCGATGATATCTCTTTATTCGACATCCCATCGACGATCAGCTTGATCACTTCCGTCTCGCGCTTCGAAAGATCGGATCGGCCGCCGGGCCGCATCATGTTTCTGCGGCGCTCCACCGGCTCGAGCAGATCTTCACCGACCGAACCCGATCCGCGCGCGACCGAGACGACAGACGAAATAACTTCGTCAAGCGACGCATGGACGCTCGCGAAGCCGTCCGCGCACAACATGCGCGCGAGCTCAAAAGACCGGTCGTTGCCGGGCATGACCAGTGCGCAGACTTTCATGCGCGGATTTGCGGCTCGCAGGCGGACGAGCGCGTCCGCGGTGCGTAGCTCGAGGACCGATGTGCCGACGAGCGTCACGTCGACGGACTCGTCGCGCGCGTCCGGCATCAACTCGACTTCAGAAGAGCGGCGGAACACGTGGGTAAGACTTTCCCGGTAGAGCGCCTGCGGTTCGACGATGGCAACGCGAACGGGAGCCTTCATGGCATTTGCGCTTTCCGGCACATAGCGGCGCCGAGCAAAATTTTTTGGAGAGGACCCCGCACCGCGCCGCCGCCCCCTCGTGAACGAACGGCGCAGCGCGGGACCCAGTGTTGTCGCCGGGTGCGTGATTCCACGCGCCACGCGCACCCGGCGGACGGTTTTCTTAGAGCGTGCAAACGCCCCCGATTGGTCCGGTCAACACGCCCTTCATGGCCTTGACGGTCGCCAGCTTCATCTTCGTCGGCAGATAGACGAGGCCGCCCGCGATGATCGCCTTATCGGCAATCGATTGTCCTGGGGCTTGACTCGTCGAATCCATCCATTTCACGTAGCCGGTGATGCCCTTCGTCGTCTTCGACACGGCGTAACAACCGTAGAAGTCGGCATACGAGAAGCCCGAGATCGGCCACGCGCCCTTCTTCGTCGAATCTGGGACGATGGTGTCGTTGAGGATGTCGGTCGGCCCAAAGCCGTTCGGCAATACCACCGAGCTGAGCGCTTTGACGATCGAAGCTGTGTTCAGCTTGATGAACTGCTTGGACGAGGGATTGTTGAGCGCGTAGTTGTCCTGCAACAGCGCCGCCGGGATGTTGTTCGGTGGCCCGAGGAACGACGGACCGACATAGCCGATCGCGCCGGCTGTGGCCGCGACTTCTCCAGCAACGCCTTGGCTGCCGTTCTCACCGATGAAGCCAGGGCCGGTCGGCCACGTCACGGTGGTGCCGACGCCGAAGGTCCACGGGAAGGACGTGCTCGCGCAGGCGGTGTTCATGTGGTTGGAGAGGAGGAACGTCGTGCCGCTGCCGTCCGAGCGATAGACGACGAGAATCGGCAGATTCGACGACACCTGGATGCCGTTGTTGTCCTGTGTGATGTGCGAATCGTTCCAATTGGTGATGCCGCCGGTGAAGATACCGCACAGCGTGTCCACCGAGAGCTGCAGGCCGGCATGCGGAACCGTCAAGCCGGAAGGATTGTACGGCGTCGCGACGCCGTCAGAGGTGACCGGCACTTCTACGGCCGGGCCACGCTGCGTCTGATCGGTCGACTGGTATTGGGTGATCTGCGCCGCGCTGAGTGGCGCGTCACTCATCGTGTAATCCCATTCCGGGTACGGATAGTTGGGGAACAACGTCGACGTGGGCGGGGGCGGATTAGTGGGAGTGTTGCTCGACGGTGTCTGGGTGAGGTATGCGGTGAGACCCGCGCCGCTGCCGATCGAGGCGTACAGGAGCTGCACACCCGGATTGACGGGACCTGACGGCTGGCTCTGGATGCCGACGCCGTAGTTGTCCTCGAGCGAGCGTTCCACGAGCGACACGAGCGAACTGCCGCCGCCGAAGATGCCGCCGACGGTCACGTTCGGATTGGTGCCGGAAATGTTTTTCGAATGCGAACTTTGCGTGCTGGGGATTCCAGGCGATGACGACGAGCCGCCGCACGCCGCGAGAGAGCCGGCCATGCCGAATGCGATGGCGGCCGAAAGAACCTTGTTCAGGATCTTTCTATAGCGAATAGGCATATCCACCTCTAGAAAAAAGTGTGAGTGGCGCACGGGCAGCCTTGCGTATCCTAGCAAAGATTCGCCCGAAGCTCTTTCAAGAGTAGCGTGCGAATATTATCGCCTGGTTATCGCGACATAGGGGAGAGGTTAAGCATCGGCGTGCGCCGCGAAACCGCGGCGGCGAACAGATAATGTTCCGATAAGGACCGCTTAACGTTGAGGTCTTATACTCAAGGCCTCGTACTCATTCGGGGAGGTCCCTTGTTGATGCCCCTCGCCCCGCATTTGCGTGTGTTTTTCTGCGCCGCCGTTCTTGCCGTCATCGCCATCGTTCTCATACTGCCCGAAAAGGTATCAGCCGCGCTCACGGGTCAGGTGAGCGGCACGATCACCGACGGCGTCACGCACGCGCCTATCTCCGGCGCAAAGGTGGTCGCGACTTCCCCGAGCGGCACCTATAGCGCGCTCACGAACGCGCGCGGCGTCTTCTCCCTCATCGGCGTCG
Source organism: Candidatus Eremiobacteraceae bacterium (assembly GCA_036561585.1). Classification (GTDB taxonomy): domain Bacteria; phylum Vulcanimicrobiota; class Vulcanimicrobiia; order Eremiobacterales; family Eremiobacteraceae; genus JABCYQ01. The sequence goes on from DATBOZ010000185.1 coordinate 5,868, forward strand.
CACCAGACACGTACACGTTCACGTTCGAAAAGACCGGGTACGCCGTGGTCACGGTTCCGGGCATCACGGTTCTGCCGGACGATACCAAGACCGTGGACGAACGTCTGACCGTCGAGGTGCGCACGCTCAGCACGGTGCGCGTGACCAGATCCGCGAGCAGCGCGTACCAGCCGAACGCCACCGAGACGAGCTATGCTGTGACGAGCAAAGCGCTGCAGACCCAACTCGGCAAGTCGTTCAACACCGACGAAAGTTCGCTGTTGGCGAGCTTGCCCAGCGTCACCAAGGACAGCTCCGGTACCATAAAGATCCGGGGTGGTTTTGATTTTCAAACCGCCTATCAGTTCGAAGGCATCGACTATACGCTGCCCAACGCGTCGCTGCAAAGCCGCGCCGGCAACGTCGCCAATTTCAACCTCTTGAACGGCGTAGGATCGCTGCAACTCATCCCGGGCGGCGGCGATTCGTCGCACGGTGACACCGGCACGGGTCTCATCGCGCTGTCCGCAAAGCGCGGCGCATATCCGGCATTCGGGATGATCGACTTGGAAGCCAACGTCTTGGGCGGCAACTGGCAGAATCTCGGCGATCCGCTCTATCATCAGGCCGGCTTCGAATATGGCGTGGCGACGCCGAATGGCCGCTGGTCCGAATACGTCGGCTTCACCGGCGTGCGACAAGATTTCCAGTTCGGACCGCGCGGCAGCGATATCACAAAACTCGCAGCGCTGATCGCGACGACCAACGCGACGGTCGCGAACACCCCGGGAAGCCAGCAACAAGACGACCTCGTCAACAACCTCTTCTACCGGTTCGGCTCGCGCAAACAAGAACAGCTGCAATTGTTCTACCAGCGGCAGAGCGTCGCGCAAGATCTCGCCTTCGTCGATACGCTCGGCTTGCAGAACTCGGGCAACGTCGGGCACCCGGGTCCAGGCTTGCTCACGCCGCTGCAGATGCTCGCGATTTATCCCATCTTCCCGGGCGCCGATATTCCAGGTCCGGCGCTTGGCTCAAACACGTTTGACAGTCCGTTCACCGCGTTCAAACTCGAGTATTCGAATTCGTTCACCCCGGCCGTCTTCGGCACGATGCGTTTTTATCGCGCGATCGATATCCAGCGCGAAAGTCTCCCGCAATCGGGACTATTCACGCCGGCGAACGGCGGCGCGCGCAGCGGCGTTGCGGCGGAGATCAGCGCGCAAGCCGGTTCGAAGCACTACGTGGAATTCGGCGGCAAATTCGATTTCGCAAAACCGTTCGGCACGACCGTGGACGTCACGCAAGCCAACGCATTTGCAGGCGGGTATCAAGATTTCACGGTCGTGAAGATCAACGGCTTCAATCACATCCAGACGTTCTCGCCGCTTGCGGCATTCGATTTCTTGCCGGCGACGTCGGCGGGCTGCCCATTTCTGTACCATGTGCCGGCGAGCACGCAGACCATCTCCGTGCCGTGCGGCTACATCGCGCAACGGTTCACGACCGGCATTCCGCGGCTTCCGTCGGCGATCTACGGTCCGACCGTGCGTCAACAGATCTACGCGGGATTTGCGCAAGACACGATCGCGATGAGCCCGGCGTGGAAAATCCAGGCCGGGTTGCGGCTCGACGGCTATAACTTCCTTGTGCCGGACGATCCGAGCAACCCGCCGGCGATCGACGCCGTGCGGCATCAGCGGTTATTCGAGCCGCACATCGGCATCACACACATCATGGGCCCGCGTGATTCGATCCGCGCAACGTTTGGGCGTACGCTCGCCATACCGTTGCCGAGTTTTCTTGGCAACAACGTCGAGCGCAGTTCGTTTGCCCAATTCCAGGGCATACCGTCGTTTGACAATCTCACCGGCAAGCCGGCGGTCTATTGCGGCGTCAAGTTCGATCAACCATGTCTGAACTACGCCGATCAGTTGTATTGGATCACGCGCGATGTGCTCTACACCGATCCGAGCCGCTCGGTTCAAGGACTAGGGGTGACCAGTTCGCCACCGGCACAGCCGCTGCATGGCGCGACCTTCTCGAACTACGACATCACGTACTCGCACGACTTCGGCCGCGGACTAGGATTTCGCCTCACTCCGTTTTACCGCCGCGGGTACGACATCGTCGAGAACTCACGTAACGTCGTCGCGTTCGATCCGTTCACCGGCGCGCAGACGTTGGGACCGCTCTTCGAATCGAATCTCGGCATCCAGAAGGCGACGGGCGTCGAGCTCGACTTCACCCGCGACGCGGATTTCGGTCTGTCGGGCCAATTCTCGGCGACGTACATCAACCAGATCGGCAACGATCCGCCGGGTCAGTATCTTCCCACGGCGTCGCTGGCGCTGGGTAACCTCTACCACTCGCCCAACCTCTCGCCGCTGGAGGCCACGCTCGCACTGAACTACCGGAACCGGTCTGGGATCCGCATCAATCCGGTGATCTCGGTCAACGACGGCTACCCGACCGGCATCGGCCTGATGGGCGCGTTCTATATCAACGGCGTCGCGTACAACCTCCCGAATACGGACGCGACCATCGGCAACGTCAATGGCGCGCCGCAATACGTGGATCCGCAAAACCCGGGAACATTGTTCGATCCGCACATCGCCGCGTCGCGCGGCGTGAATGCGGAAACCTCAGCGGCCGGCGGATTCTTGTCGAAGCCTTCGGCGAACGTCAACGTCACGTTTGAATTCACGCCGCCCGGCACGCGGCGCACGTTTGGACTCGCCGTGACCAACGTCTTCAATCAATTGTACGGCGTGCCGCAGTTCAATCACTTGTACGTGGATCCAGTGTCTACCGGCGTGCGCGGACCCGGCAACGGCGCCGCGACCGGCTATCCGCTCGACGCGTTCCCGACCAGCCCATACGTGATCGTGCCGATTCTGCAGCCCACGACCTTCCGCGTCTACGTCCAGGAACGGCTATGAATCGATCATCGCGCACGCACCGCCCACGGAATCGTTCCGGTCTCGCCGTCGCGGTTTCGCTCGGCCTGTGCGCCATCCTCACCGCGTGCACGTCGGGGCAAGTGGGCGTGCAGCCCGCGACCACGGTCCGCAATCCGGCAAACGCCACCCTTGGATTCGCCGTTGGCATCGCGACGCTGCAGACCTCAGGCGCACCGGTCATCGGGCTAAACGCCGTCGAGACGTTCCGGCAGAGCAACGGATTGAGCGGCGCGCTCTTGGACACGCCGAAGATCACCGGTCCGTACAATTTCGTCGGCGAGCAAGTCAACGGCGGCAACGCGAACTACATCAGCGGCACGCCACCGGGCGGCGATTGCAACGTGACGACGTTCGGCTGCACCGGCGGCGCGTTTGGCTACGGCATCGCGCCCGACAACTTGATCGGCTCGACGCAGTCATTCGCGCAATACAGCCAGCCGCTGCTCAGCCAACGGAACAACCTCACGACGTTGCTCTATTACGGCGGCCCGCCGGCATGGCCGCAGACCACCAACGGTACGTATCCCGCAGGCTTCGTCGGATTCAGCCCCGGCTTTCTCACCTTCGACGCGGCGCCGGTGCTGGGCGACTACAATCTTACGCTGCGCATTCCGACCGGACTCACCGGCTACGTCACGGTCTCGAAAGTTGCGCACCTGACGTCGCTCACGCCGCTGCCGGCGCTCGTCGCGCTGCAGCCGTTTGCAGACCCGGTAAATCCTGGCGGATTGAAGATCATCGTCGACGTCCCAAGCGGGCTGGCCGAGGAGTGGGTGTACGTCTCGGATTTCGGCCAGTGTTATCCGCAGACCACGCTCGGCACAAGCCAAGCGTTCTTCACCGTGCGCACGACGCAGGCGGGAGTCCAAGAATTGACCTTGCCGCCGAATCTCGGTCCGACCACGAATTCAGTGCCGACGCACACCATCTGCACGGCCGCCGACAATCAACAGGCGACCGGCAATCCCAACGCCACCGGTGACCGTTATTCGATCTATGCAGCGGGTTTCGATTATCCCGCGTATGCAGCGGCGTATCCGCAAAGCTCGTCTGTATCTCCGGTCATCTCGGGCACGAATGGCCAAGCGGACGTCTCGCTTTCAAGCGTTCAACAGTTCACCTACGGCACCGAACCCACGCCGTCGCCGTCGCCGTGAAGGAGCGATTGATGCGGTTATCCGGATGCGCGGCGCTCGCCGCGTGTTCCATCGTCCTCAGTGCGGCCGCGCAAGGTTGCGGCGGAAGCACGGCCGGCCCGGGCTCGCTCCCGACGCCGATGCCGTCGCCATTGTCGCTGTACGCCGGCAATTGCCCCTCGGGCGGTCAGCCCCCAACGGTCGCTGCATTTCCCGCGCCGGTCGGACTCGCGACGTCCCCCGGTTTTGTGACGCCGCCGATTCCCGGCGGCAGTTGCGTCGGTGGCATCGCGGTGGCGAACGGCTTCACCCTCATCGCTGCGACGGGAACGGCCGGCACCGCATTCTTCGATCTGCCGATCACCGGCTCGAGCACGCCGGTCTATCTGATTCCTGCGCTGCGTCCGAATCCGACGTTCGTGAATGCGGTTGCGGTCGACAAGACCGGTGCGCTTTACGTCTCCGATGCAGAGGCGGGAACGATCTCCGTGTACGCGCCGCCGCTGCTCAGTGCGACCGCACCCGCATTCCAGATATCGGGCGTCAACCAGCCGGCCCAGCTCGCGTTCGATCGCAACGGCAGCCTCTTCGTCGGCGCCTGCGGTTCGAACCAGATCGAGCGCTTCGATCCGCCCTTTTCCGGCACGAGCGTGCCGGCGCTTTCGTTCGCGTTGCCGGGCGCTGCGCAGTGCCCGCACGGCATCGCCTTCGACGCGAACGGCGATCTAGTCGTCGCGGCACGCAACGTGAACGCCGTGTACTCGTTCGCGCCGCCATTCACGTCGTCGAGCCAGCCATCGTATTCGATCGCCGGCGCGTTCACGATGTTGGCGGCGCCGGAGTCCGTCGCGTTCGACAACGTCGGTAGACTCTTCGTCGCGAATGGGTCGCCGACGAGCGGCGTGCTCGTCTTCTTGCCGCCATTCTCGTCGAACAGCTTGCCCGCGAATCTCTTGCAGGGCCTTACGACGCCCACCGGACTCGCGGTAGGCCCGTGATCGCAGCAATGCGGCGAGCCGCGCGACTTCTACCGGCGCTCAGCGCAGCGCTGGCGCTCGGCGCGTGCAGCGGTGGATCGGGCGCGCCGATGCCGCTCGACACGTCATCGCCGCTGGTTGTCGGGGGCTCCGTCTACGTGGCGAATTCCGGCTCGTCGACGCTTGCCTGGTATGCGGCGCCGGCGATCGGCGACATCGCGCCGCAGAACGTCCTGATGGGGAATAGTACGACCGGGATTTTCGGCCCGACGTTTATCTTCGCAGACCGCGCAGGTTTGGTTTGGTGTTCGAATGCGCAACCGGGCAACACCAACGTTTCGAAATACGATCCAAACGCACTGCCGCTCACGCCGCCGATCGTCCAAATCGCCGGCCGCAAGACCCACCTCGGTCCACCCGAGGGATTGGCGGAGGACGCACTCGGCGCGCTCTACGTCGCCAATGGCATTTCAAATAACATCCTGATTTTCGCCCCGGGCGCGAACGGCGACACCAAGCCCGGGCGGAACATCTCCGGCAAGAAGACGCTGCTCAACAGTCCCACCGGCCTTGCGCTCGACGCCGGCGGAAATATCTACGTCGCCAACGGCGGCGGAACGTTCGGCGGCAGCATTGAGGAGTTCGCCGCGACCGCGAACAAAGACGCCGTGCCGCTGCGGATCATCGCAGGCCTCGACACGAAGCTCGTCAATCCGCGCGGCATCGCGGTCGACGCTCAGGGTCAGATCTACGTGACGACGAGTTCGAGCGTCTTGGTGTTTGCCGCTGACAGCACCGGCGATGCCCCGCCGCTCCGCGTGATCGCCGGATCGAATACCATGTTGGGATCCGCCGGCGAGATCGTCGTCGACAGCGGCGGCAATATGTTCGTCGCGAGCGCCGGCAAGAACGCACTCGTCGAATTCGCAGCGGGCGTGACCGGCAACGCCGCTCCGATCGGCGCGATCGCCGGTCCCGCGACGCAGCTCAGCGGCCCAACGGGCATCGCGATCCACTGAATTTGTCGTAGGGTGAGCAACGCTCACCCGGTTTTTGGGCAAGCGTTGCTTGCCCTACGACAACAATTCCGGCCGACCGTAAAGGTCGGCACTACACTGTGGGTCAGGTCCCCTTCTCCGCGCCGAAGTAACGGATCCATTTCAAAACGAGCGCAGGCTTGGTGTAGAGCAGATTCGGATCGCCGTATGCCGTGTAAATCTCGTTTTGCGCCCACCGGCGGTGATAGGCGAACGAGAGATTGTACGCGCTCGTGTCGGGTCCGGGCAGCAGCGGCGCCCCGTGAAGAAACGAGAAGCCGTCGGGCGGACCTGCCCCGATAATGCGACGCACACCGATCGAAATCGACGAGTCGGAGCCGAGCTGATACGACGCCGAGGCGCGTTCCAGCCATTGGTGGCTCATCTGCGCAGTGTCTGAAGTCCAGCGCGTGTCATCGGCTTCGAGCGTAAACGTGCCGCGCGCACCCATCGGCACCGTGTCGCTGCGCGCCCACGTCCGCAAGTAGCCGTCGCCGAATCTTCCGATGTTGTAGGACGCCTTGAGCGGCGTCGACGTGTCGCCTCGATAGGCAACCGCGATGCCATTCTGGTTGAAGTCGGCCGACGCACCCTCGGGATTCATCAGGTAACTATAGCCGCTCGTCACGTTGACCCGGAACAGCGTCCGAGTCTTGAGCAGGAAGTAGAAGTTCGAGTCGCCCTGGTTCACAACGCCGTGGCTGTCGTGATACATATCCCAATATGGATTGACGTTCAACAGCGTCACCGCGTTTTGCGGCGAAAAATTCCACTGCTTGTACACGGACATATTGTAGCCGGCGATGCCGCTGTGCGCCGTAAAGCCGTCGAAGGGCGCATATTGTGGGCCGACTTTGAGCAAACCAAGAAACGCGCCACTGAATTGCGAGTAGTAGTTGACGTCGAATTCGCGGTATTGCGCCTGCGACGAATCGCTGACGCCGGTGCCCGTCTCGCCGCCGAAGCTGCCGTCGACGTTGAAGTTATGATAATTGCCGACGATCGCATTGGTGAAGCTCGAGATATCGCTGAATCCGGGCATCGTCACGCCGACGCGCTGATAAAAGATCTGATCGTGTTTGTCCGGCGTCGCGAGCGTCAGCGCCTGCGCTTGGTCCGTGCGACCGGTGCCGATCGCGTCGAAGCCAGCGAAACTCACCGGCCCCTGCCTTCCTTCGGCGGCATAACCAGTGATCGGCGTCGGGATTCCCGGCGTGTACAGCGGCGGGATGTCGATGCACCCGTTGCAGTTCACGTTGTTGAAATAATTCGAAAGCTGCGTGAAAAATGGCCGCAGCTCGGTGAACGACCGTTGGAATTCGGTCGGCGAGATCGTCTGCTGATCGGATTCGACATTGGAAAAGTCGGGATGGAGCGTTGCGACGAGCGATGCGGTCCGCGTGATTGGAATCGCGATGTCGGCGCCGCTGTGCACGCCGTTCCCGCCACCCGCGTTCGAAGCGACCGCGCCGAGCGAGTAGAGCGCCACGCGCGACTTCGGCCACGGTGCCTGCACGAGACCCGCGTGCATGCCGTTGAGATAGCCGGCGTACACGACGTCGTTGGTTCCGCTCATGCTCGGATTGAAGGCCCAGCAGTAGAGCTCGCCGGTGCGTTGGACGAACCGCGAGAATTGCACGCGCCAGGTCGTGCGCTGCTCGCCGCGCAGCACGTTGAGCGGAATACGCATCGTCACCACATACTGTCCGTCGCTCACCTTACCGACGGCGGTCCACGTGGGCGAATACGACGAATTCTCTGACGACGATTCGTATCGCGTGCCGATCGGCGAAGCGGCGAAGCGATAGGCGAATCCGTTTCCGCCGTCCGGCCACAGCCGCACCGCCACTTCGTCGTCCGAGTTCTCGCCGACGTCGTTCGTGTGCTGGGTGGCGATGATCGCCGATTGTTGTTTGGCGACGAACGCGACATAGAGATTCTTGTCGTCGAGCATGAAATAGGCGTCCGTATGCTGTTGGGCAGCTCGCTGGAACTGCAGGTCGTGTTCCAGCGTCACGTGCGCCGCTTTCGCCCACGCAGGATCGTTCAGCGTACCGTCGACCGCGGGCGGCGTCACCGGATCGGGAGCGTTGATCTGATACGCACCGGCATCCGCAAGCGCGCTCGTCGCGGAAAAAACCGCACAAGACGCTGCAAGTGCGAGAACCAGACCCACGAATCTGCTGTTCATCTCTTAAATCCTTAGTTGTAGCAGCCGAAAAATTCGGCACATCGTGCCGCTTAATACTAATGAATTAGTTTACAGGTTCCAACCTTCCTGCCGGGCTCCCAGTTCCCGCTCGAACGGGGGGCCGAAAACCACCTCGCGAACGAGCATCTCGATGAGCCGCGCATTTGTGAAGGAACCGGACGGCGACTCGCCCGGCGACGATCTGCCTGAGTCTCCTGTCAGCTCCGGACCGAACTACGTGACCGCGAAGGGCCTCGCCGATCTGCACGCGAGGCTTGCCACGGCGCAGTCGCTCGCCGAACGGCTGTTTGCCGGCGACGGCAATCCTGCTGCGAAATCTGCGCTGACCCGGGCGCGTGCCGATGTGCGACGGCTGCAGCGGCGGCTCGATGCCGCAGTGCTCGTCGAGACTGAAGCGAACGACGTAGGTGAGGTCGCGCTGGGCGTTCGGGTCACGATCGAGCATCCGGACGGCCGGCGCCAGACGTACACTATCGTCGGCGAAGATGAAGCAGACCCGGTCAACGGCCTTGTCTCGTGGGCGTCGCCTCTGGGCAAAGCGTTGCTCGGCAAACGCGAAGGTAATACCGCGATGTGGCTGCGCCCCGCGGGCGACGTCGAGGTCAAGATCGTCGCCGTCTCTGTGTAGGGCCGACCTTTATCGTCGGCCAATTTTTGATGTGGGGCCGACCTTTACGGTCGGCCAATTTTTTTAGATATCGATTTGGTAGGTTTGATTAAACCCTGGCCGACCGTAAAGGTCGGCACTACATTACGAAATGGGCGAGCGTTGTTCGCCCTACTACAGGAAATAGGCTACGACGCGTAGTGTTGCGGCAGGCGGCGCATGACGCTCGGCCGGACGAGAAACGCGATGAATAGACCGAAAAGAAATCCGCCGACGTGCGCGCCGTAGGCCACACCGCCGCCTTGCTGCCCGCTTAAGCTCACGAATTGAACGAGGATCCACAACCCGATCATCACGGCCGCCGGCACCGTCGTCAGCCAGTAGCCGGCAAGCAGCACGCGTACGCGGTTTCCAGGAAAGAGCACGATGTACGCCGCCAGCACGCCGGCGATCGCGCCCGAAGCGCCAAGATTTGGAATCACCGAAGTCGGGTCCAACGCGATCATCGCGAGATTCGCGACGATGCCGCTCGCGAGATAAAAGCCCAGGTAACCGAAAGAGCCGAGTGCGCGCTCGATGTTGTCTCCGAAGATATAGAGAAATAACATATTGCCCGCGATGTGCACGATGCTCGCGTGCATGAAGAGCGCGGTCAACAGTGTGAGGTAGATCGGGTTGGGGCCGGGCGCTTCAGGCACCGGGTACGTGACGCCATCGGCGCCGAGGATGTACTGCGTCGCGATAAGATCGTGGCCGGTGACGATCTCCCTTGGGATCATGCTGAAGCCGTTGGTGAACGCCGGATGCCCGACTTGGTAGATGAAGACCAAGATATTAAGGGCTATGATCGCGAGATTGACGATCGCGGGGCCGCCGAGCCCGTCGTCGTTTTCATCATTCAGCGGTATCATCGACGAACGATTCGGACAGCCGCACCTCCGCGCCTCGCGCGCGCCACCCCATGCGCATCACGTCCCAACATCCTAAGCGTAGAAAATAACGGACCTTGGGCCGCGGACGTCGAAGGAGTGAGTTCTGGAAAGGGACGTGACGCTTGATGAGCCCGGACGATTATATTCGCGAATTTTTTGCCACGATAAAGACCTATCTCGGCGAGGCTGAGATCAAGTCATCGGGCCGACACGCCAAGTACAAGAATTCATCCATCACCGCGAGTTGGACCGACGAACTGTGGAATGTCGAAATGCACGATGACGTGCTCGGCTCTATGAAGCGTCTTTACGATCCTTCTATCGCACGGTCCGCCGAGACCGCCGCCGTGTCGTTCATCGACGCCCTGCGCAAGGCAGCCGGCGAAGAGCCGCTCGAGATCGCGATCAGACCCGGTCCTGGCCGCCGGCACCCGGGACGACGCCCCGCCCCTGCAGCAGCCCCCGTCACAACCACGACTACGTAAGCCGCTCGCAGCGAGGACGGCAGAGAATCGTCACTTGCCGACGAGCGATGGCGAGGGACGGCGCTGAATCCTTACACCATGGGTGCGCTGACGGTCTCCGTTCTGCTTCTCGCAATCGCCGCGCCGCTTGCAACGGCGACGCCTCTCGCGGCGACGCCTCTCGCAGCGGCAGCGCCGCCGCAAAGCGTCGCCGAACGCCTGGACGCCGTGCACCGGGAAATGGTGACCCATTTCAATCGCGTCGTGGAGCTTTCCGGCGACGCCGTCACCATCGAAACGCGCATCGATTCGGATCTGTCGTCGATCGATCAGGCGTTCAAGCCGAAAGTCCTCACGCAGGACGAATTTGATCAATACGCGAGCGAGCTCACGACCCTCGATGCGAGTCTGATCGATCAGCTCTCAACCGGAAAGTTTCACGCGATCGCAGACGTGCGCGGCGCCGACGAGATCTTCGTGCGCTCGCCATACGATCACTCGCTTCAGCCCGCCGCCTTATACGTCCCCACCACATACAATCCCGCGAAGCCATCACCGCTTGTCCTCTTCTTGCACGGCAAGTTCTGGACCGAGATCGATTATATGGCGATGCCGTTCTTCCGGCAGTTAGCCGAGAGTACGGGCGCGATCGTGGTGGCACCGTACGCGCGCGGCGACATCCAATACGTCGACCCCGCGCCTGCCGACGTCTATGCGACCCTCGATGCGGTGGTCGGCGCGCTCAACATCGACAAGAAGCGCGTCTACCTCGCTGGTCATTCGATGGGCGGGTTCGGCGTCTTTGAAGTCGGGCCGCAGCAAGCGAATCGCTTTGCAGGCTTTTTGTGCGCGTCGGGAAGCATGACGGACGTCGACCGCGATGCCGTGCTGCAGAAGTTCCGAGATAAGCCGGTGTACGTGGTGTCGGGCACGCTCGACGACAATATCCCGAACTCCTACTCCGTCCTCACCGTGCAATATCTGCGCGATGCCGGCATTCCCGTACAGTATTATCCGCAGTGGGGCGCCGGTCACAACATCAAAGTAGTATTCCCCGCTTTCACGGCCGCGTGGCGCGCAATGCTTGAAGGCACGCGCCCGAGCCCGGGGATGATGCTACCGGGCGCAGCGCCGCCTGGCTCGCAGCTGCCCACCGGCCCGTCGTAAGGCCCCAGCCCACCAGGCCACTTCGCCGGCGGCGCCAAAACTGTCGCCTCGATGAAACTCGACCCATCAGCGAAGTCTCACAACGCGTCGACGCCGCGGACTGAGTCCCGTTGGCCAGCGTCGCTCGCCGTCATCACCGCGCTCGCGTTGTACGTGACGTTGCCGGAACACTTCGTGCTCGGCCCGCGTTGGCTCGTGCCGACTCTCGAGCTGGCGTTGCTCGTTCCGCTTTCCATCATCGCGCCCCGGCGGACCTATGACGAGGCGAAATGGCGGCGCATCGCCGCCATCGCCCTCATCGCGATCATCAACGCTGCAAACGTCGCGTCACTCGTGTTCTTGGTCAATTTTTTGATCAACTCGGGCGTCAAGGCAACAGGCGTGCAGCTTCTTCTCTCGTCGACGGAGATCTGGCTGACCAACATCTTGGTGTTCGCCTTGTGGTATTGGGAGTTGGATCGCGGCGGACCGCGTCATCGCTTGATCGCATCCACCCGTGGCGCGGATTTCTTGTTTCCGCAGATGGTGACGCCGGCGTGCGCGTCGACCGGCTGGATGCCTCGCTTCGTCGATTATTTTTATGTCGCATTCACGAACGCGACGGCGTTCAGTCCGACCGACACCATGCCGTTGACACCCATCGCAAAAATGCTGATGGCCGTTCAGTCGCTGACGTCACTGCTGACCGTCGCGCTCGTCGCGGCGCGCGCGGTCAATATCTTGTCGTAGCGGACAACGACGCAAGCAGTACGAACAACTACGGTTGAAGCGTTCGTCATCATGATCAGACACCGGCGAAATCCGGACTCCAACAGGAGATAGAGTGCCCGCAAACGCGTATCGTTGCCCACCCGAGCGATTGTTGACGGGCGCGAGCCTCGGCAATCTCGAGCTCTTCCTCAAACTGACACCTGAAAGCGACGTCGCCGCGTTGTGGAGCGCGCTCGACACGCAGATCTATTGCGGCCGGTGGCTCACGCAGATCTACGTGGCCGGCGAACGCGCGACGGCCGTCGAGACGATCCACGCACCCGCATATCAAGGCACGTCGTACAGCGGCGGTGGTCTCGTCATCCGCAAGCGCGCGTTCTTGCCGTTTAGGGACTCGATGCTGCAGATCGCCTACATGACGGTGACGCTGGAGAACCCAACCGCTGGCGCCATCGATGCTGCGATCATGTGCGACGTGCACTATCCGGCGTTCGTATGGCCCGGCGTCTACAAAGTGCCGGACATCGGCCAGCGCAATAAGCGCGTCGAACATGTCGAGCGCGACGGTGCCGTCATCTCAACCACGATCGGACGCGACACCGAGGCCCGGGTGTTCGGCGCCGATATTCCGCCGGCTTCGACGCACTTGAACGATCGCGGTCTGAATCAGGCGTTTTCGGTCGAAGTGCCGGCACGCGAGTCGCGCACGGTCGCCCTCCGGATGGCGATCAGCAACGTGGGTCAAAAGGCCGCGCTCCATCTCTTCGACGCCGCGCCGGCGGCGGCGGAGGCCCTTGCCGAAGCCGAAGCGTCGTACGAGCGCGTGCACCGGACCGGTTACGTCCGCACGCCCGACGCCGCGATCAATCGCGCGATCGACTGGGCGAAGATCAACACGATCCGGGTGCAGCAACGCTATCCCGCCGGATTCGGATTCACGAACGATCCGCCGCAAGACGTGGTGGTGGTCCGCGATGCGGCGTGGTACGTGATGGGTTCGGATTATCTCACGCCGGATTTCTCACGTGAAATGCTCTTGCTCGTCAAGCGGTACGGCGTCGAGCCGGGCGGCAAGATCACGGAATTCATCAACGCGTGCGAGATCCCGCCGCGCAAGAGCGACTACGGCCTGAACATCAATGACGATACCCCGCTCATGGTCTCGGCCGTCTACCATCATTTTGCGGTGACCCACGACCGCGCCGCGCTCGACCTGCTATGGCCGATGGCGCGCGATGCCACAGAGTGGATTCTCTCGCAGCGGCGTGATGGTTTGGTCTTTGCGACATCCCAAGAAGCAAACGTGTGGGGTATCGCGGGCTGGCGGAACATCATCCCGCAAGGCCAGATCTCCGGCGCGGTCACCGAGATCAACGCCGAATGCGTGTACGCGCTTCGTCTTGCCGCTCGTCTCGCGCGCTACTTGGGATCCGACGCGGATGCGGATCGCTATTCTAAAGCGGGCGACGACCTTCGAGCCGCGGTCAATGCGCGATTGATCAGCGAAAAGACCGGGCTCTATCTGCTCAACATCGATCCCGACGGAACCCGGCATCACAGCGTCACCGGCGACCAGATCTTCCCGGTCATGTTCGGCGTCGCAGACGACGATCTCAAGCGGAAGATCCTCGACCGTCTCCACTCACCGGAATTCTGGACTCCATACGGCGTTAGGACCGTGAGCAATCTTGAGGACGGCTACGACCCCGATCACGGCGTGCATCTGCTCGGCGGCGTATGGCCGAATCTCACCGCGTGGGTCGGCTACAGCGGCAAGGGTTATTCGGCGCGCCGCCTCGTCACGGCCATGCGCAACATATGGAAGATCAGTGAAGTCGAAAATCCGAAGGCTTACTACAACGTCGTTCCGGGAGAATTTCCCGAGCGGCTCTCGGGTGAGACCTTCAAGAGCCGTGGGATGGCGATGAGCCCGTGGATGCCGCCGACGTATGTGTGGCTCGCCTACGACGGACTGCTCGGCTTCGAGCCGTCGCTCACCGGCCTGCGCGTCAATCCGCACATCCCCGACGATTGGTCGTGGGTCGGCGCGCGTGATGTGCCCGTCATGAACACAAAGCTCTCGTTGTTCTATTATCGCAGGCGCTTGCACGCGACGATGCCGGTCGGATCGAAGAGCAAGACCGTCGTCTACGAAGAGGACGTCTCGCGCTTCATCGAGTGCGACGCGCCGTTCTCGGTCGCCATGCGCGAGGGCGATTTGGCGGTTGTCTTCGTGGCCACCGACACGGCGGGTGCGTTCACGTTGCGCATCAAACCGCCGCTCGTCAGCGCGGAGGAGCGACACACGGTCGAGTTGCGCGACGGAGGAAGTAAGCTATTCGACCTCGGGGGCGTCGCTAAGCGAGGCATTAATCGCAAGGTGGGCGTGTAGGTACGAAAGCGTGCTCTCGGCGCCCTGATTCTGATTGACGTGACCGGGATGCAACCCGTCGAAACACGCGCCGGTGGTCGGAACTGCGAGCGCAAGCCGTTCCGTGTTACCGCCGTGGAACCAGTCGAACGCCACTTGTGCCGCATCGCGATAGGTCAGGTCGCCGGTGAGCCGGTGCGCGGCCAACCATGCATCGACCATCGCGCACGCCTCGATCGGCTGCTGATCGTAGAATGCGCGCGCACCGCTGCGGAGGCGCCATCCTTGGTTGCCGATCGGCACGAAAACAGTGCCGCTCTGCGTGATGCCGGCCAGGAAATCGAGGGCGCGCATGCCGGTGGCGGCGTACTGGCGGTCTCCGGTCGCGAGAGCGGCGCGCAGCATGGCTTCGGGCAGACGGCCGTTGCCCCATGTGAGGTGATTTTCCCACCACGGCCAGTCGTGCGACGCGGCGGCGGTGTGGTGGTCGAGCAATCCACCGGCGACGGCGGTGAGTGCCCGTTCGACATCGTCCAAGAGCGGCGCATCGAGCGGTTCGCCTAGCGGTGCTACGGCCGCCGCCTTTTCAGGCGCAAAGGCCGCCGCTAATCCGAGTACGATGTACGCGCGCGCGTGCGGCGACCGGACTTCGGCGACCACCGGCGCAGCGGCGGCGAGTACCTTGCGCGCGATGTCGCGCCATTGTTTTACCGGTGCACAGCGTGCCGCAATGCCGCATGCCCAAATCGTGCGGCCGAATGAATCTTCCGATCCGACATCGTCGGTGAATCGACCGCTGACGTCGGCGAAATTGTGAAAGCGGCCATCCTGCCGCTGTGCATCCGCGACAAATTGCGCCGCCGCATCGCCGATCAACCGCGCGTATGGCTGCTCCGGATCCGCGCGCAATGCGTAGATTGCGACGATCCACGCGCGCGCGTTGTCGTCGAGGCAGGTACCGCTCGTCGGGTCCGGCGCTGTGCCTCTGCTGAATTGGATCACGCCTGCTGGCCCCAGCAGCGCATGGAGATGCGTGAAGGATGGATTCGTCGTCAAGATCGGCGAGACCGAAAGCACGGTCACGCTCCGAGATTCGACGAGATCAAGCTCAAGCCGGCGGTGAGCGACTGCGTGAACGCGGCGCGATAACCGCGCGCGATGTTCGGCCACGTCATATTGCGGCCGAATGCGTACGCAGCCAGTTCCAGTCCGGAGCGCAGCGCCGGATCGCCGAGCACGGCGTCGATGGCCGCGCCGATGGCTAGCGGGTCGCGGAAGGGCACGGTCAAACCCCGGCCGTCGGCGAGCAGTTCCTTCGCATATTGGAATTCCGTCGCGATGACCGCTCGCCCGCACGCGACGGCGTACGACAATGTGCCGCTGACCGCCTGATGAGGATCGAGCGACGGTGAGACGTAGACGTCGGTCGCGAGCAGCGCGGCCACGACTTCGTCGTCCGTCATGTAGCGGTCGACAAATCGAACGCGGCCGGCGACGCCCAACTCTTGCGCGCGCTGCAGCAACGACTCGCGATAGCGTTCGCCCTCGACGCGCCGCACTTCAGGATGCGTTTCGCCCCACAACACGTACGCGACGTTCGGGTGACGCTCGAGCACGCCGGGTAGCGCTTCGATGATGGATTCGATGCCTTTGCCGCGGCTGAGCAATCCGAACGTGGAGACGACGGTGTCGCGCTCGAGGCCGTAGCGCTGTTTGAAGTACGTGCCGTGATAGGGCGCCACATCGGGCACACCGTGCATGACAACGCAAATGTTATTGGGATCGATGCCGTAGTGCGTTGCGAGCACTTGCTTGCTCGTCTCGGTGAGGACCATGACGCTGTCGGCGCGACGGCAGATGTCGCGCGTCACTCGGCGCGTGACCTCGTCAGGATTGGGCAGCGTGGTGTGCATGGTAAGGACGACCGGACGGTGGACCGCTTGCATGAAATCGAGCAGATGCGCGCCGCGCTCACCGCCGAACAGGCCGTATTCGTGCTGGATGTTCACGACATCGGCGGTCGAGGCATTTGCGAGCAGCGCGGCATCGATATACGAATCGCGCGCGTCGCGCCGGATCGTGCCGACGACGCATTGCGGATAATCGTAGTGACTCCCGGGATCATTGATCGCGATGACTTCGCTCGACATGCCGGTGAGGCGGTCGTACGCCTCACGGACGTCTTCGGCGAACGTGGCGATGCCGCACTGGCGCGGCGGATACGAACTCACGAACAGCGAGCGAGGATGAGCGGCGCTGCGCGGGTTGATGCGCCCGATCGTCGTCGGCAAATGTTCGTGCAGCATACCTTCTCCAGTCGATGATTTTATGGTGATCGTGTCTACTATCTTCTCCACTTTGCGCCGTCGCGTAACACGAAATTGGCACCGTACGCCCGGCGTTCCATTTTTGAGCGTCCCGAAATCGTGGTTGCCTGCGCCAGGCTGATCGTCGTTCTGGTGGGGAATATTACTTGTTCGACATCCGCAGTTCAGCGCCTGCGCTACAACGCCGGTTCGGACAAGATTTCTTCTTCGTACGTCACACTTTTCGCAGCTCGATGAGCCGGTATCCAAACATCTCAACGATGATCGCGAGCGGTGTGAGCGATGCGCCGGCTTTCGGCTCGAACTCTTCCCACGACTCGCGTTCGCTGACGTAGATCTTGGACGCATAGGTCGCTGCTGGATCGAGTACTTTTGAGAGATTGAGCGGGATCGTCGCGGTCTGATCGCTCGTGTTTCCGACCAACACGATGATCTTGTCGCCGCCGCGAAAGGCGATGACCGCGGCGGCTTCGGAAAATGCCGCGATGTGGTCCGAGATATCTTCTTCGAAATGTTCGGAGCCGCTCTCCGTATCGACGGGCCCGGTCGCGCAGATATGAAACGTCCCCTCGTGGCGCGTGGCGAAGAACGAGATTTCCGAGCCATGGTAACAGAGGCGCCGCATGCCAACCCAACGCCATGATTGCGGCACCAACGGGTTGATCCTCGGCTCGGCGGTCGTCACCATGAGCCCGCAAACGCCTTCGATCGCAGCCCACAGAAAGCGCGGCGGCTCCCACGGGCTCAAGCGCATGCCGCGGTTGATGAGGCTCTCGCCGTCGAACCATTCGCTGAATTGGCCCGGAACGGTGTTGTTCATCCGTGGATTCGCGGCGTAATGCTCGAATGACGATCGAAGTGCTTTCACCATGTATTCCGGATGATGGCGCGCCGCTGCAAAAGCGTACCACCACGTCAAGCCGGGCCAGACGCCGCCGATAAGACCGCTGTAGGCCGATGGATCGTAGAGCGGATCGTTGCGCGACGCCGTCCGGAGGCCGGCTTCCGTCCAAAAATCCGTCGAGTTGAGACGGCTGATGATGCGATAGCCCGTGTCGTCGTCGCAGACGCGCAGCATCACCGGAAAGACTTGATCGCCGGTGACATCGGTATGGACGACCCCGTGCACGTCGATGTTCAAATAGTACAGACCGTTCTCAGGATTGCGAAGGTGGAGATCCATCGCTTTTCTGATGCGCTCGCCGGCCGCGAACAATTCTTCGGCCTCCGCGTTCGGGCGCCCGATGTTCTGCGCCATGTGTCCGGCAGCACGCAGCGCCGCCGAACATTCCGCGTTGATCTCAGTCACGGCGCCGTTGATCCGGTAGTCCGGAATCACATTGCGCCATCCGGCGATCGCCCATACGTTGCCGCGGGGATCGTCGGCCGTGCAGTAGACGAGGTCGCGCGCGTCGATCTGCGCGATGATGTGGCGCGCCGCGCGGAGTACGGCCGGGTACGTCTTCTTCAGCCACGCAAGATCGCCGGTCGCGCGAAAATGGTGGTTGGTCGCCAGGATGAACAGCGGCGTATCATCGTTGATGTTCAGCCCGTAATCGTTCGTCGTGCCGTCGATGGCGTTGAAATACTCGGCCAGTTTCCCGTCCGGATATTGCAGCGATGCGAACGTGTCCAGCATCGCGCGCGAAAACTCCGGCATGAAATGATCGCAGCCGAAGACGAACCACGCGACGTCGCGCATGACCACATTCGATGAGACGCCCGGCTCGTTCGTAAAGGCATGGCCCTGCGGATATGCGGCCATGACGCGGCGCATGTTCACTTTGCTCCACACCGCGCCGCGGTTGATGCTCTGATCCGGGGTGACGACGCGCGCGCTGTCGAGCAGCTCTTCCATATAAGACGTCGTGTCTGCGAACACGGTCTTCCAGTCGAGGGCGCTTGCGTGAGCCGCGCGCGCTGCCCGCTCGCCGTGACAGTGCGCGCCTGCGATGACGCAAAATGTGGCCGGCTTCTCAGGACGGAGGCACACATCGACCTGCAGCACCCCCAAGATGTCGCCTCGCGCCGAGATGTCGTTCGTGACGCCGCGAACGTCGGCCTGATCGCACACGCTTCCGAAGTCGGTGGTGGTCGCGAATCCAGAAGGCTCGACATCCAGGCCGAAGATGCGCACCCCGTTGGGGTCCTTTGTATTGCGGGCGACCAAAGCGTGCAGCCTTGGATCGTATTCGGCCTCGATGTCGTCGCCCGGACTGCCGCCAAGCCGCGCATAGCACATCACACGCAAATCATGCGGCATGAGGTCCACGGCTTGCAGTTCAACAGCGATGTACGCGACCGGCGCGTCCTCCATGCGCGCGCCCAAAGGGACCCAAAGCGTTTCGGACACCGCTATCGCGCCGCCGTTCGAGAATCGACGGCGTTGGAAGACGGGATGGATCTCGACATCGGCGGGTCCGTCCCGATCGAGCCCGATATAACGGACCTCGGTTGAGGAACGCTTCGCCGGCGAGCGCAATGAGCTTCCAGTTCCGCCGTAGCGGATACCGATGGACCCGAAGAGATTGATTCCCCGCTCGATGCTGAAAATGCGCTCGATCGCGCCAGTGCTCTTCGTGTTCAACCAAATCGAGCTGTTGCCGAGACTTGCGCCCATCTCGAGGTCCGTTTCGACAAGCCTATAGGACGGCAAGGACCGTTGGCGCGGCGAGAACGAGGCGGCGACGTCTGAGCGCTGCTTATCTTTTGTCATCGATGCGGTGGCAGGCCGGTGCGGTGGAGAATCACGCGGAAGCGAAGGGCGTGAAACGTTCCGTGACGACGGCGGGGCGCCCTGTCAGCGCGGCCGGCGGCTACTTCCGGAGCCTACGGAATGGGCTTGCTAGCTCGCGAGGATGAGGGGCGCGACGGCAAGGCGATCGATTTTTGCTGCCACCGCTTCTACCGCTTCGCTGCGGTACCGGAAGAATTGACGCAACGAGAGACCCATGGCCTTCGCGACTTCTTTCGCGGCGAGCCCGTCCACGTCGCACAGGCAAATCGCGTCGTAGAGCCTGCGGCCAGTCTGCGTCCGCAGATTGAAGATCTGATGCAGCATCACGACGACTGCTTCCACCGGATTGTCGACGCCGAAACTCTCGCAGAGCGCGATCGCGATGGCGCTCGTAGCGAGTTCGTGCGGCCGCCGGAGCAAGCGCAACACGTGACGGACGTGCGCGTGCGCTGCGGTTCGACGAGTGTCGGATTGATGCCGGGCCATACGCATATCTTAACGAAATAAGTGGTTATAGGGAAGTACCATTAATGTGGATAATGACCATACCATTATGTCGAAGCATACCGACACGCTTACCTTGGTCGACCTCCGTCTTGAACGGAATTCACCGACGCCGCTCCATCGGCAGATGTATGTCCAGATCCGCGACCTCATTGTCGACGGCAGATTGACTGCTGGACAGCCGATTCCGTCGTCGCGAGCGATCGCTTCAACCTACGACGTGTCGCGCAGCACTGTAGTCGTCGCGTTTGAGCAACTGGCGATGGAAGGCTACATCAACGGTAGAGTCGGCGACGCGACGCGCGTCGCCGAAGTGCTTCGCTCCGAAACCGAAGCCCCGCGCCGCGGAATCACGCGTCCGGCGCTCAATCGCCCGCTGCTTTCGCAGCGCGGCACGACGTTGGCGAACGCTGGTGGGGCGCCGCGTGACATTTCGCAATTAGTGCCGTTTGCTCCGGGGATGCCGGCGATAAACGCATTCCCGCACGCGTTGTGGGGACAACTGTCACTTCGACGTTGGCGAAAGCCTGACGCGTCGTTGTTGAGCTACGGCGAGTCGGCCGGGTATCGGCCGTTGCGAGAAGCCATCGCGGGATACGTCGGCGCCACGCGCGGTGCTCGGTGCAGCGCGGACCAGGTGATCATCGTCAACGGCTCGTTTCAAGCCATTGAGATGGCGCTGCGTCTCCTGTCAAATCCCGATGATCCGATACTTCTGGAAGATCCCGGCTACGCCGGCATGCGAGGGACTGCGGCGGCGGTTGGCCTGCGCGCCGTTCCAGTCCCCGTCGATGCAGAAGGCTTTCGCGTAGACGACGCGATTCGCGCGTGCCCGCAGGCGCGGCTCGCGTACGTCACACCGTCACATCAGATGCCTACCGGAGCGATCTTGTCCGCGTCGCGCCGGATGCAACTGCTCGCGTGGGCGCAGCGTTGCAAAGGCTGGATCATCGAGGACGACTACGACGGCGTCTTCCGCTACCGTGGTCAGCCGCTCGCTTCGCTGCAGGGCATCGACGAATTCAACCGGGTCATCTACGTCAGCACCTTCAGCAAAGTGCTCGTGCCCGCGCTGCGTCTCGCCTATGTCGTGGCTCCGCCTGACCTCGTGGACGCGTTCATGGCGGCACGCCGCTTCAGCGACCGGCACTCACCGGGCGTCGATCAAGCCGTGTTGACCGACTTCATGGAGCAAGGCCACTTCGCGCGCCACCTCCGTCGCATGCGTTCGTTGTACGAAGAACGCCAAGCGCTGTTCATCAAAGAGGCGAATCTCGCGATCGGCGATGACCTCGTCATCGATCCGAGCCCGGCCGGCATGCATCTCGTCGGCCGCTTCCGAAGGCGCGTCGACGACACGAAAGTGGCTGCAGCGGCGTGGGAGCTCGGCGTGAGCGTCACCCCGCTCTCGACATTTTATCTCGGCAAATCGAAGCAATCTGGCCTGGTCTGCGGATTCACGCAGGCGGACGCACGGGCGACGCGGGCCGCGATGCAGGCGCTTGCCCAGGCCATCCGGCGCGTGGGTTGATCCGCCGCAGCGCGGTGTTATCCAGCCGTACGATTCACTTCGTGGTATGCGAGATCCATGAAGAGCGGCGACGAGATGAGCATGTCGGCCGATCGCCGATTGCACGCGATCGGCACGTCGTAGAGCACGGCAAGGCGTAAGAGCGCTTTGACGTCCACGTCGTGCGGCTGCGGCGAGAGCGGATCCCAGAAGAATATGATCACGTCGATCTTCCGCTCGGCGATCATCGCACCCACTTGCGCGTCGCCGCCGAGCGGACCCGATAGCAGCATCGCGATCGGCAGATCCAGTTTCTCCGCAACGGAGCGACCTGTGGTCGCGGTCGCGAAGATGTTGCACTTCGCGAGCGTTCCGCGATTGAACGCGCTCCACTCGGCCATCTCGTGCTTGCGCGCGTCGTGCGCGATGAGCACCACGCGCGGATGCCGGTCGTCATGGGAACTGGGAAGCGCGTGCTCTTGTCGTTTCATACGTCGGCGTTCGACGAGTACGACGAGAATTCGTGCATCTTCGATCTCACTCGAGACCCGTGTAGGACCGGAGAAAGGTTTGGCGATACGTGATTCGCGAAGCGGATGACCCCCACCTCAGGAGTCACGGAGGGCCCAAGGATGCGTCGCTTCTATTATCTGGCGGTCGCGCTCTTCGCAGTTGGGTGCTCATCGCATTCAGGATCCGCACCGGCCCCGACAGACGTGTCGCCTCAAATCTTTCAAAGACAACCAGTGCCCAAGAGCGGTTGGATCACGACGTCCATTCCTAACATTTATGGTCAGATCGCGGAGCCGAAAGGGCTCACGATCGGACCAGACCAGAAGATATGGGCGGCCGTCCAAACGTTTGATGGAACAAAGGGTGCGATCAGCAAGGTCGCAATGGACCAGCACGTGACATCGTATCCCATCTCAATCGTGCCGGACGCGATTGCGTTTGGTTCTGACCAGAATCTTTGGGTCACTTCTTCAAACGGCGTCGTGGCGCGCGTGACGCCTGCGGGCGTAGAAACCGATTACGCAGTCGCGCCACGGAGCGCGGCACTCGCGAGTATCATCCCCGGCCCCGACGGCCGCCTGTGGTTCATAGAGTGCAGCTCCCCGACCGCCGGCGGGATCGGCGCTATCGCCACGTCAGGTTCGTCTACATTGTACGCAACGGGTTGCGAGCAGGTTCTCGCGGTCGGCTCCGACGGCAACATCTGGTTCGGTGATGCTGCGACGCTCGCCAACATGACGCCCCAGGGGGTCATGATCGGGCAATACGCCGTCGGCGACAATTATTTCTCCGGCATCGCATCCGGCTCAGACGGCGCCTTGTACGTTCTCGGCGGATTCAATAGTGGGTCGGATGAACTGGTGCGGGTACAAATGGACGGAACGATCGGTCACATCGCGGACGATCGTGTCGGCGACGCTCTCCGTGGCATCGCAAGTGGTCCCGACGGCAACTTGTGGATCTCAGCCGTTAAAGGAGGGAGCCGGCATCTGATCACCTTCGACCCGGCTTCGCAATCATTTACGAGCGCACGGATCAAAGCGCCGGCTTGGGGCCCCAACATGGTTTGGGGACCAGATGACAATCTTTGGATGCTCGATCGTAGCCGAGCCGGCGTCTACACGTATCTGCGTACGGCGATGACGCTCTCGCCAAGACCGATCACGGTGCAAGTCGGACACACCGCCAATCTCAATGTGACCGAGACGAACTACAGCGGTCAATGGACGGCGGCTTCGAAAAACCAATCAACCGCGAGTGTCACGGCCAACTCGAACAACGGCACATTCGTTGTCACCGGCGTTGCTGCCGGTACAACCTTCGTGACCGTCTCTGACACGATGTACAATTCGGCAAGCGTCAAGGTATCGGTTCACTAGGCTCGTCTGGTTTTCGTCGATGTATTGCGTGCGCGGTGCCACGCCGAACGACGCCGCCGTGTGGGCGAGCCTGCGTACGCTGTTGTGGCCGGAATCGCCGCTCAGTGAGCATGCCGCGGAAATCGAACAATACTTTCGCGGCGAATTGGAGGAGCCGCAGGAAGTGCTCTTGTGTGAGACCGCCGGCGGTGAAATTGTCGGGATCGTCGAATTGTCGGTGCGCCGCCAGGTGCCCGGCTGCGCGACCGAGCTTGTCGGCTTCGTCGAAGGCATGTTCGTGATTCCCGCATGGCGCCACGCGGGAGTGGCTCGCTCATTGCTGCGATCGTCGCACGATTGGGCTCGCGGCCAGGGATGCGCGGAGTTCGCTTCAGATCGAGCGGAGCGTGTGATCATCGACCGACGCTTCTCGCAGCCGATCGGTCCCGATTTCATAGGCGATTCCTAGGACAATTGGCCCTTCGCGCGGGACCGCGGTTCGAATAAGATTTTATCAACTACGCGGCACTGTAATCATGATTTGGGGATGCGGAGCCGATGCGGTATCACACCTTGTTACTCGGTTTGAGTGCGGCGGTTGCGATCGCAGCAGCCGTAGCCTGCTCGAACAGCGGCCCAGCTTCGATTTCGCCGTCGACGATCGGGCCGAACGTTGATGCGCGATTCCGATTTAGCCGCTACCCGAGCGTCCTAGACCCAGCCGGCTTGCGAAAAGCGAGCCCGCGCGCAAACCGCGCCGGCTTTGATTCATGCCCTGCAAGCGGCGCCACCGAGTACGTCTCCGACGAGTTCAATAGCGTCATCGACATCTACAACGGGAAGT
>DATBOZ010000186.1:0-22409 GCA_036561585.1 Candidatus Eremiobacteraceae bacterium
CGCCGACCGAATCGCCCGTCACCGCTGCTTGGTGTGCCGGACTCTTCTTGCCGCCGAAGTTGCCGTCTTCGATGTACTTCTTGGCGTTATCCCATGCGCCGCCGCCCGACGTCATGGAGATGGCGACGAAGATCCCGGTCACGATGGAGCCGACGAGCACGCCGCCGAGCATGAGCGCCGCATTTTCATGGCTGACGATTCCGACAACGCCGAGCAGCACGACGACGACCGGTGTGAGGACCGGGATGAGCGCAGGCACGAGCATCTGACGCAGCGCCGACGAGGTCACGATATCGACGCAGCGACCGTATTCAGGCTTGCCGGTGCCGTCCATGATGCCTTTGATCTCGCGGAACTGGCGACGCACTTCCTCGACCACCGCGCTGCCCGCCTGCCCGACCGCTTCCATACACAGCGCGGCGAACAGATATGGCAGGGCGCCGCCGAGCAGCAACCCAGCGAGCACGTACGGCTTGTCGAGCGCGAACACGAGCGCTTGCGAGCCGATGGCCGTCAATTCTTGTTGGAAAGACGCGAACAGCACGATCGCGGCGAGAGCCGCCGATCCGATCGCGTAGCCTTTCGTGACGGCCTTCGTGGTGTTGCCCACCGCATCGAGCGGATCGGTGATGCCGCGGATCTCCGGGCCGAGCTGCGCCATCTCGGCGATGCCGCCGGCGTTGTCGGTGATGGGTCCGTACGAGTCGAGTGCCACGATGACGCCCGCCATCGAGAGCATGGACATCACCGCGATGGCCACGCCGTACAAACCAGCCATGCCGTACGAGACGAGGATACCGAGCACGATCACGATCACCGGCAACGTCGTCGACTTCATGGAGACCGCCAAACCGGTGATGATGTTCGTCGCGTGACCGGTCGTCGATGCTTGCGCGATGGACTTGACCGGCGCGAACTGCGTTCCGGTGAAGTACTCGGTGATGATCACCATCAGCGCGGTGATCACCAAGCCGACGAGCGAGCACAACCACAAGTTCAGCGTCGTGAAGCGGGCGTCGACTTGATACGCATTCTGCATGATGTGGCCGGTGAAGAAGTAGAAGGCGATGGCCGAGAGCAGCGCCGCGATCGCGAGACCGACGTACATCGCGCCCATGATGTTCTTGTTCTTGACTTTGACGAACGCGGTGCCGATGATGGACGTGATGATCGACACGCCGCCGAGCACGAGTGGAAACAATGCGGAGATCAGCGCGAGTTCGGCGTTGCCCTTGAAGATGAGATCGCCGAGCAGCATGGTGGCGATGGTGGTGACGCAGTAGGTCTCGAATAAGTCGGCCGCCATGCCTGCGCAATCGCCGACGTTGTCGCCCACGTTATCGGCGATGACCGCGGGATTGCGCGGGTCGTCCTCGGGAATGCCCGCTTCCAGCTTGCCGACAAGATCAGCGCCGACGTCCGCGCCTTTGGTGTAGATACCGCCGCCCAAGCGTGCGAACACGGAGATGAGCGAACAACCGAAGCCAAGTCCGACCATCGCGTTGAGCGCCGATTGGAGATCGTCGCCGTATACCGAGTGCATGAGTGAGAAATATCCGGAAACGGCGATGATGCCTAAGCCGACGACCAGCAATCCGGTGATCGCGCCGCCTTTGAAGGCGACGTCGAACGCCGCGCCGAGTCCGGCTTTGGCAGCCTCAGCGGTGCGCACATTGGCGCGCACGGCGACGAACATGCCGATAAATCCCGTCAGACCCGAAAGAATAGCGCCGACAAGAAACCCGACCGATGCTTCCCAGCCCCTGAAGACGATCGCAAGCACGATCGCAAGCACGACGGCCACGATGGCGATCGTGCTGTACTGGCGCTTCATATATGCCATCGCGCCTTCTTGGATCGCGGCGGCGATTTCGCGCATCTTCGGATTGCCGTCGGATTTGCGCAGGATCCACGAGACGAGATAGGCGCCGTACCCGATGGCGAGCAGGCCGCATAAGAGCGCAAAGCCGATCGCCAGCTGCTCCATCGACATCGACGAGTAATGATTCATGGTGTTGCTCGAAAATCTCCGTGAAGGCGCACGCAGGCGCGCGGCAATAGGGCATCGACATACGAATTGGCACGTACGAAGACAACCATGCAGATTTTTGCGGCCTGTCCCGCTCCTCCTGCGGAATAGACCGCTCGTGGTGTGGGAAGGGTCGCTCCGCTCCGAACAGCAAAGGCCCACGACCGGTGGCGAGATTCTTGTTTGCGCGAGCGGTTCGTTTCGTGGCCGTGCTGGTCACGATCACCGTGCTCACGTTTTTCTTCCTACACGAAATCCCCGGCAATCCCGTGCAGATTCTGTTAGGCGAACACGCCACGCGCGCGGACGTCATGCGGCTCACGCAGCAACTCGGGCTCGACCGGCCGTGGTACGCCCAGTTGTGGGCCTATCTCGGCCAAGTCGCGCGCGGCAATCTCGGCGTCTCGCTCGCAGACAACGAGCCGGTCGTCTCGAAACTGTCGACGTATTTTCCGGCGACGATGGAACTCGGGCTAGCGGCGATGTTCGTCGCGGTGCTCGTCGGCATTCCGGCCGGCATCATCGCGGCGCTCAATCATCGCAGGTGGATCGATACCGTGCTTTCGATCCTCGTCTTGATCGGCGTCTCGGTGCCGGTGTTCTGGCTCGGCTGGATGATGTTGTGGCTTGTCGCGTACGAACCGAGCAAATTGTGGAACGTCGATCTCTTCCCGATCGGCGGCCGCATCTCACTGCGCTACGACATCCCCGCGCACACGCATCTGATGACCATCGATGCGCTGCTTGCCGGGAACTGGCCGGCGTTCGTCGACGTCCTGCGGCATCTGTTCTTGCCGGCGATCACGCTCGGCACGATACCGATGGCCATCATCGCGAAGATGACGCGGGCCGGGATGCTCGAGGTGATGCAAACCGATTATATCCGCACTGCAAAGGCGAAAGGTTTGACTGCGTATGCCGTCGTGGTGCGTCACGGTTTGAGGAATGCGCTCATCCCGATCGTGACGGTGGTCGGGTTGCAGGCAGGGCTCCTGCTCGGCGGAGCGGTCTTGACCGAAAGCATCTTCGCGTGGCCCGGCGTCGGACGTCTGGCCTTCGAGGCGATCAGCAACCGCGATAGTCCGCTGATCAACGGCTCGATTTTGCTCTTCGCAACGACGTTCGTCATCGTGAATTTGGTCGTCGATCTCCTCTACGCCATGCTCAATCCCCGGATTCGCTACGCCTGAGCCCGGGTCTGTAACGGCGGTCACAAGACTGGCGCGACGCGTCATGGTACGATATTGTTCAGTGCGGGCAAAAAGAGCGGCATGGACCGCACGGGAGTGACTACCATGGGGGATCGCATCATCGAGATTCCGGAGAGCTTTCGCCGCTCGCCGGTCACCGTTTTTCCCGGCCGAAGCACGTCGCACGGTACGCGTATCTGCGCCCGGTGCATGGCGGGGAACAGCTCCGGCGAGACGTTTTGCAAGGTCTGCGGCGATGAGCTGACGGCTCCCACGGTCACCGACGACACCGGCGCGACGCGGCGCATTCCGCTCCCGGAGCTCGAAGGCGAACTCGTGGTCCACGAAGATGGTGTGGGAAGCGTCGGCTGCGTGATCAAGCTCGACAAGGACGTCCTGCTCGTCGGCCGGGCGTCGAAACTGGATCGGGTATTCCCAGAAATCGATCTAACCCCAGCGGATCCTGAAAGCTACGTCTCGCGCCGGCATGCGTTCATCTTGCGCCACCATGGCGGGTTTGTGGTCGAGGATCTGGACAGCGCGAATGGGACCTTCATCAACGGTTCGACTCGTGTCGGCGCGCATGTCGCGGCGGCGCTCAAGAATGGCGATCGATTGATGTTCGGACGAACGCAATGCACGTTCCGCGTGGCACCGGGCAGCGTCGAATAGCGACGAGCGTATTATTGAGATATTCGGGATACTAGAGAAAATGTGGTTATTCGGGCAAAAAGGGAAAAAACGCAGCGTCTAAGAAAGGCTGTCCCGCCGACGCACATCGTGGTCGGTACGAGTGTCCGGACGAGCGAGAGCGTTAATTCCGGTGGCTCGGTTTCGCGTCTTCATGGAAGAAGGGGCGCAATGGCAGGCGTGCGGCGCGGGAGCGCCAGTCTCGCGGGAAGTCCTCCAAAGGATTGGATGACCTCCGGCGAAGTCGCGCGCGCTCTCAACATGACGAGAGCTGCGATCCGACGCTGGGCACGCGAAGGGCTTGTCGACGCCATCAAGACGCCCGGCGGTCAGTACCGCTTCCGGCGCGAGGCGCTCGCCCGGCTCATGGACGTCAAACGCATCAACCGCAACGGCAATATCGAACGCCGGCGGTCGAATTCATGAGTTCGCGCACACCGACCCGGGATCGCTGCACGATCGCGGGACTCACGCTGACCCGCGAAGAGATCATCCACAAGTATCTGCATCTCGTGAAGTACGTCGCCGGACGCATCTCCATCAACCTGCCTTCGCACGTCGAGATCCACGATCTGGTCAACGAAGGCATTCTCGGGCTCATCGACGCGATCAACAAATACGATGATTCGCGCGGCGTGAAGTTCGAGACGTATGCGATCACGCGGATCAACGGCGCGATCCTCGACGCGCTGCGCGCGCTCGACTGGGTGCCGCGCGCCGTCCGCCAGAAAGCGCGCGAGATGGAGCGCATTTTCGCCGAGCTCGAAGGGAAAATGGGGCGGGCGCCGGACGATGTCGAGGTCGCCGCCGCGCTCGGGATCGAGCTCAAAGATTACCACACGTTGCTGCTCAAAGTGCGGAGCACGTCGGTGCTTTCGCTCGAAGAATTCTTGCCGAACGAGCGCGGCCACGACGTGGCGCTGGTGGACACGCTGAAGGACAGCGGACCGGATCCGACGCTGCTCTTGGAATCCACCGAGATGAAGGGTTCGCTCGCGTCGGCCGTCGACAGCCTGCCGCCGCAAGAACGAACGGTGATCTCGCTCTACTATTTCGAAGGCCTCACGTTGAAAGAGATCAAGAGCGTGCTGGACGTTTCGGAGTCGCGCGTCTCACAGATCCACGCACAGGCGGTGATCCGGCTGCGCTCCAAGCTCAAGGCGATGCACGTCGAGGGCACGTTCCGCGAGGGCGATCCTAACGTCAAGCAAAAATACGTGAGGAAGAAGCCGCAGACCGCGAGCTGACGCGCGCCCCGGGTCGGAATCCGACGAGGGGACGACGCGCGGCCACCCATCGGTAGATGAACGCGCCGCGGAGCAAGCGAAGCGGCACGTGATGCAGTGGCTCGATTCATTCCGCGACGGTCTCGAAAAAACGCGCAACCAGCTCGCGGGGCATTGGAATTCGCTCATCGGCCGGCAGCTGGTGGACGACGCGTTCTGGGCGGAACTCGAAGAGACGCTGATCGCAGCCGATTTCGGGGTCGTCACCACCGACAAAGTGCTCGGTCAGCTCAAAGTAGCGGCGCAGCAACGCAATCTGCGGGTCGC
Organism: Candidatus Eremiobacteraceae bacterium; assembly: GCA_036561585.1. Taxonomy (GTDB): domain Bacteria; phylum Vulcanimicrobiota; class Vulcanimicrobiia; order Eremiobacterales; family Eremiobacteraceae; genus JABCYQ01. The sequence continues at coordinate 5,463 of DATBOZ010000186.1, forward strand.
TGCCGACGTCATCAACGTCTTAAAAGAAGACCTCGGCGATTATTTGCGCCACCCCGCGCTGGCCCCGGCGGCCGCCGGCGGCAAGCCGCACGTCGTGCTGGTGGTGGGCGTCAACGGATCGGGCAAGACCACCACGATCGGCAAGCTGGCCGCCAAAGAACGCAAGCGGGGCAAATCGGTGATGCTGGTCGCCGGCGATACGTTTCGAGCCGGCGCTGCAGATCAGTTGGCGATCTGGGCGGAGCGCGCCGGCGCAGAGCTCGTCCGGCACAAAGAAGGCGCAGACCCCGCGGCGGTGATCTTCGACGGCCTCGCCGCAGCAAAGGCGCGCAACCTCGACGTGGTGTTCATCGACACGGCCGGACGCCTTCAGACGAAACACAACTTGATGGAAGAATTGAAGAAGATGCGTCGGATCATCGCACGTGAAGTGAGCGGCGCTCCGCACGAGACGCTCCTCGTGCTCGACGCCGCCACAGGCCAGAATGCGCTTTCGCAAGCCCGGCTGTTTCACGAAGCGACGCAAGTAACTGGGGTCGTTCTGACGAAACTAGACGGCACCAGCAAAGGCGGGATAATCGTCGCGGTGATGGATCAAGTCGATCTCCCGATCAAATATGTGGGGTTCGGCGAAACGGTGGATCAATTGAACGCGTTCGACCCTCGGTCGTACGTGGAAGCACTATTTTGAAGGAGAACGCGGTGTCCGAAAAAGACAAGGCCTTGGAAAATGCCGTCGCGCAGATCGAGCGGCAGTTCGGCAAGGGCGCCATCATGAAGCTCGGCGAAGCGGCGTCAGCCATCGCCATCGAGACGGTTTCCACAGGCAGCATCGCGTTGGACATCGCGCTCGGCGTTGGCGGCCTTCCGCGCGGCCGCGTCGTCGAGATCTATGGTCCAGAATCGTCCGGCAAGACCACGCTTGCGCTCCACTGCATCGCCGAGGCGCAGCGCGGCGGCGGCGCCGCGGCGTTCATCGATGTCGAGCATGCGTTGGATCCCCTCTATGCATCGAATCTGGGAGTCAACCTCGATAATCTCCTCGTCTCGCAGCCGGACACCGGTGAACAGGCGCTTGAGATCGCGGAGATGTTGGTCCGCTCGAATGCGGTCGATATCGTCGTCGTCGACTCGGTCGCCGCGCTCGTGCCGAAGGCGGAAATCGAAGGCGATATGGGCGATGCGCACATGGGACTCCAAGCGCGCCTCATGTCTCAGGCGTTGCGCAAGCTGACCGCCGCTATCAGCAAATCGCGCACCACCATGGTGTTCATCAATCAGATCCGCGAAAAGGTCGGCGTCATGTTCGGCAACCCCGAGACCACGAGCGGAGGCCGGGCACTCAAATTCTACGCGTCCGTGCGGCTGGACGTCCGCCGTCTGGAGACCATCAAGTCCGGTACCGACGTCATCGGCAACCGCACTCGCGTCAAAGTCGTCAAGAACAAAGTCGCGCCGCCGTTCCGCGTCGCCGACTTCGACATCATGTACGGGAAAGGCATCAGCAAGACCGGGTCCCTCATCGACGTCGGCCTCGAGCTCAACTTGGTCGGCAAGAGCGGATCGTGGTACACCTACGGGGATACCCGCATCGGCCAAGGCCGTGAGAACTCGAAGACGTATCTCGAAGAACACGCCGAAACCGCCGACGAGCTTGAAGCGAAGATCCGAGCCACGCTGGTCAAGCCCGCCATCGGCGTCATCGCCGTGGACAACGGGGCGGCTCGTTTCGCGGTTGTCGGCGAGTAACGGCGTTTCGTGAACGGCCTTCAGGGCGCGCCGGCGGCGCGGCCCAGCGGTAGCACTCTCGCCGCCGCGGTGCGTCTGCTCTCCGGACGCCGCATGACCCGCGCGCAGCTCGCGCAGAAATTGCGCGACCGCGGTCACGCCGCCGAAGCCATCGACGCGGCGCTCGCTGAATGCGAGCGCCGAAAATATCTCGACGACCGCACCTACGCGCAATTGCACCTGAAGTCGGTACTCGATCGCAAAGCGGTCGGGCGCCTGCGTCTCTTTCAAGAGCTCGTCCGCAATGGGGTCGACGGCGACCTCGCTCGCGAAGTCTTAGATGAGCTTGACGACGATGAGGACGCACGCATCGAGCGGGCGTTGAGCAAACTCGAGGCAATGCGGCCTGCTGATGGCTACGCACAGCTCGGCCGCCGCCTCGAACGGCTCGGCTTCGGCGCCCCGAACATCGCGCGAGCGCTTCGCCGAAGCGCCGAACGGCGCGGCGCGATGGCCGAACATATTGAGGCATTCGATTGAACGCCGCGCTTGCGTCCGTCAACGGCGATGATCTCGGCGGCGGATTTCGCCATACGCGCAATGCTGCCGGTGTCATCGCCGCCGGCGCGCTCGCGCCGCTCGGCGTTCACGGATTTATGTCCACAGCGACCATCAATGCGCGCGACCGCGCCGCAATCGTCGCGTGGGCGGATGCGGCCGCTCCGGGTGCTGCTTCGCGACTTCGAGGCGTCGACCAAGTGCACGGCGCCGAGATCGTGCGCGCCGATTCGCTGCGCGATGGCCGGCGCGTCGAAGCCGACGGCGTGGTGGCAGCGTCACCGCACGATGTCCCAGTCGTGCTCGCGGCCGATTGCGCTCCGGTCTGGCTCGTCGATCCCATAGCTCGGGTCCTCGCGCTCGTGCACGCCGGCTGGCGCGGCGTCGCGGCCGGCGTCATCGAGGCGGGCGTGCGCGCGTGCGTGGAAAACGGCGCGTCAACGGCGGCGCTCACCGCTGCGATCGGCCCGCATCTTCAGGCATGCTGCTTTGAAGTCGGACCCGAGGTCGCAGTGCGATTTCCCAAACACATCCGGCCGTCGGCAACGTTGCTCGCGGAGCGCAGACGCGCTGATAGCTGCGCCTTAGACCTCGCGTCGGCGATCGCGGCGCGTCTCAGCGCCGCGCACGTGCGCAGCATCAATGTCGCCTCGGCGTGCACGCGGTGTCGGGCCGATATCCTGCACTCGTATCGGCGTAACGGCAAGGGCGGGCCGCTCATGGCTGCGTTCGCCACATTCGGTGGACCGTGACCACGCAGCGTGATGACGCGGCACGCGCACCTGCGACGCGGGTCGCGCTCGTCGTGGACGACGAGCCTGCGATCACCGAGCTGGTCCGCGACGCCCTCGCCGCCGAGGGCTTCTCCGTCGACTCGGCATCCGACGGCCTGGCAGCGCTGCGCAGCGCGCGCAAACATTCGCCCGACGTCGTCATCCTCGACATTGGGCTGCCCGGCTTGGACGGCTTCGAGGTCTGCCGCGCACTGCGAAAAGAGACGAACGCGCCGGTCGTGTTCCTCACCGCGCGCGGCGCAGAAGTCGATCGCATCGTCGGCCTGGAACTCGGCGCAGACGACTACATCGTCAAACCGTTTTCACCCCGCGAACTGATCGCGCGCGTGCGCGCCGTCCTTCGGCGCTCGGGCGCGGCACCGCTCGAAGCCGCGGCGAAGCGCGTCGTCGGCGCGATCGCGGTCGATGCCCAACGCCGCGAAGTGACGCTTGACGGCAAACCGGTGCGCCTGAAGCCGCGCGAGTTCGACGTGCTTTGGCTGCTCGCGTGCAACGAGGGGCGAGTATTCACGCGCGACCAATTGATCGAAACGGTGTGGGGTTTCGATTTCGACGGCGACCCGCGCACCGTCGACGTCCACGTCCGCCGCATCCGCCGTGCCCTCGGGGACAACGCGCGCGCCCCGCGCTACCTGCATACCATCCACGGTCTGGGCTATAAGCTCTCCACGCCCGGCGCCGCGTAACGACGCCCGCGCATGCCCACCGAGCGGCGGCACCTGCCGTCACGCATCGCCGACCTTCGCGGGCTCGGACCGAGCCTGCGCGAGCTCAGCGAACGGGGTCGCGCCGCGCCGCTGCTCTATCTCGAAATCACCGGCCTCGACACGATGCGCGGTACGCAACGCCGCGCTGCGCTGCAAGTATGCAAACAGGCGGTCGCGACCGCCCTCGCCGCGTCCGCAGGCAGCGTGCTCCGCCGTGGCGACATCGTCGCGGCCGGCCCGGAGGCGGCCTGGTTCGCAGCGCTTCTGGTCGGCCGGGCCGTCGACGCGCGTGCGCAAGCGGTGGTCGCAGATCCGGATCTGGCAATTGCGGCGATGCGTCTTCGCAGCAGCGTGCTCGAAGCGTTCCGCAAGATGCGGCCAGGCGGCGCGATCCCCCGGCGTGCGGGGGTGCGGGTAGGATGGACCGTCGTTGATCCGGTGGACCCGGCAGCGCCGATAGCCGGCCTTCGACACGCCGTCCGTGGCGCAGCGGTGCTGGCTCGAGTAGAAGAGCGGCGCTCTACATTCTTGGCTTCGGTCACGCACGAATTGCGCACGCCGCTCACGGCCATCGTCGGCTACATCGAGCGGCTGCAATCCGAACCGGGTCTTGCCAAGAAAAAGCAACGGCACTATCTCGACGTGATCGCTTCCGAAGCCGCGCGGCTCACGCGCTTGGTCGAAGGCCTTATCGATGCCGGCGCGTGGGGCGCGGGCAGCTTGCGCCTCAACGTTGCGCCGGTCGATATCGGCGGGATCGTCGAACGTGCGTGGCATACCGTCGAACCCCGCTACGCCGAACGGCGGATCCGATTCATCCAGCACGGCGGCGCGGTCGCACCGTTGGACGGCGAACGGATGCTGCAAGTGCTCGTCAATCTCATCGACAACGCCGCTCGTCACGCACGAACGGAGATCGAGGTTCGCATCGGCGTTCGCGCCGGAGAACTTCGGATCGCCGTCAACGACGACGGTGAGGGCTTCTCACGTGAAACGTTGCGCGATTTCGCGCAACCGTTCGCTCTCGGGCCTGGGGGGCGATTCGGATTGGGCTTGTCCATCACGCGCCTGCTCGTCGAAGCGCATGGCGCGAAACTGCGCGCGGCGACGAGGCGAAACGGCGGCACATCGGTCACCATCAAACTTCATATCGCATCGTGACTCGCCGCCACGCAGGAGCGCCGAAAGTATCGCGCAAAGACTGATGACGCCGCCTCGAGACAGGGAACGTCGTGCGGCGCCCGTCAGGAGGATCTCGCGTGAGGATCTGGTTGGCCGTTATGACTGCCATCGCAGTTCTTTGTGCCGCGGGTCCCACCGTCACGCAAGCGGCAGAACTCGACGCAATCTCGAAAGCAGCCGCAGACTATCACGGCGGAAGTCAAGACACGGGCGCGCTTTATCAGCAGTGCCTGCTCACCACGGTCCGCAACGACGTCACGTTCGCATCCGACGACACGACCTACGTCATCACGGGCGACATCGGGGCCATGTGGCTGCGCGATGCAAGCGCACAGATGCGCCCATACATCTATTTCGCCGACGATCCGGCGGTGAAAGCCATGCTGCGAGGCGTCATCGCGCGCGAGGCCAAGGATCTGCTCATCGACCCGTATGCCAATGCGTTCAACCGGGACTATAAAGTCGCCGAAGAAAAATTCGAGCTCGATTCACTCGCGTACCCGATCTGGCTCGCGTGGACCTACTGGAAGCACACCGGCGACAGTGCGGCGTTCACGCCCGAGGTGAAGCGCGCCTACGAAGGTGCGTTGGGCGTCATGGAGTTGGAACGCGATCACAGCCTATCGCATTACCGTCACCACGCGCTTGCCGAGTCGGGCGTCGGTCCACCAGTCGGCTACACCGGCATGGTCTGGACCGGTTTCCGGCCGAGCGACGACCCTGCGCAATACGGGTACAACGTGCCGGACAATATGTTCGCGGTCGTCGCGCTCACCGATCTGGCCGACCTCGAGGCAAACGTCTGGCATGACGACGCGATGCAGGCGCAAGCGGCAGAAGTGCGCGATGGGATCCGCACCGCCATCAACAACTACGCGATCGTCTATTCCGACAAATATGGTTACATGTACGCGTACGAAGTCGACGGCCTCGGACACGTCAATTTGATGGACGACGCCAACGTGCCGAGCCTCCTTTCGATCCCCTATCTCGGGTACGAACCGGCGACCAATGCGATCTATCAGAACACACGGCGCTTCGCTCTCTCGGTGGACAATCCGTACTATTACAGCGGCGCGGCCGCGAGCGGCGAAGGCAGCCCGCATACGCCGAACGGGTACGTCTGGCCGCTGGCGCTCGTGATGCAGGCGCTCACTTCGACCGATTCAATGGAAGTCTCGACGGTCATCGCGCAATTGCACAACTCCGATCTTGGCGATCACCTCCTGCACGAATCGTTCGATCCGAACGAGCCCGCGCATTACACGCGATCGAATTTCGCGTGGCCCTGCTCGCTATTCGCAGAACTGATCCTCAACCGGGTGATGGGGTACGCGGAGCTGCCGATCGCGAATGTCGGCGTTGCACCGCAGGTGACGGCGAGGGCCGGCAAGCGCGGGCGCTGAACATCGCTGCACTTCCCCGCTCATCGTGAAAGGTCGCCCGCATGCCCGTCAACATTGTCGTCGGCATTCAATGGGGTGATGAAGGCAAGGGCCGCATCGTGGACTACCTGTGCGCGAGCGCGCACATCGCTGCCCGTTTCGGCGGAGGTGCGAATGCGGGTCATACGGTCATCGTCGGCGACAAGACGTATAAACTGCGCATCGTTCCGAGCGGCGTGGTCACCGGCGTGGAAGCGTGCATCATCGGTCCCGGAACGGTCGTCAATCCGGAGTCATTTCTGGCCGAGATCGATGCGCTCGATGCCGCCGGCATCGATACGACCCGTGTCTGGATCTCCGATCTCGCGCAGCTCATCCTCCCGTACCATATCGAACTCGATCGGGCAAGCGAACGCGCTCGCGGTTCGGGCGCCATCGGTACGACCGGCAACGGAATCGGCCCCGCGTATGGCGATCGCGTGGCCCGGTGCGGAATACGCGCGGGCGATCTGCGCGATCCAGTCTATTGCCGCACCATCATCGAAGCACGCGCGGCGGCGCTTGCACCGCTCGACATTCACATCGATAGCGAAGGCGTCGTGCGCTGGCTCGAGACAATCGCACCGCGCGTGCTTCGCCACGTTCGCGACACCGTCGCGATGTTGCACGATGCGATGCGCGCGAACAAACGCGTCCTGGTGGAAGGCGCTCAGGGTAGCATGCTGGACGTCACGTTTGGCACCTACCCGTTCGTCACGTCATCGGCCACGGTCGCCGGTGCGGCCGGCGCGGGCCTTGGGTTCGGTCCAACCGCGGTCGAGTCGGTGATGGGAGTCGTCAAAGCCTACACCACGCGCGTCGGTGGGGGGCCGTTCCCAACGGAGTTGCTCGACGCGACCGGCGAGCGACTGCGCTCGGTCGGAAAAGAATTCGGCGTCGTCACCGGGCGGGCGCGCCGGTGCGGATGGCTCGACCTCGCCATGCTGCGCTACGCCGTGCAGGTGAACGGCGTCACCGAAATCGCGCTCACGAAATTGGACGTTCTCGACGGCTTCGATGAGATCAAAGTCAGCGTCGGCTATCGCGCTAGCTCCGAAGGTTCTGTGCCCTTCCAAATCGCGGGCGGCGCTCAACCGGAGTACCGGACGTTCGCAGGCTGGTCCAACTCCACCGCCGATGCGCGCGCGTTCGACCGGTTGCCCACCGCGGCGCGCGATTACGTCTCGTTCATCGAGCGCGAATGCGGCGTGCCGGTCACGCTGATCTCCGTCGGGCCGGAACGCCGCCAGATCATCGAGCGCGGCGCCCGCACACTTGCCGGTGCGGCGCGCACGTGAAGCGGTCGCATGCGCTCGATGCCGTCACCGCCGTCGAACGCCGTATGAAGGCGGCGGTCGCCGCCGCGACAGGTTTCGCGCGCGAGGTCACCGGTCTGCGGCGCCGCAATCGCACCGCCATCGGCCGTGCGATACAAGCGTTTAATTCACGCGGTCTGCGCAGCGCGTTTGCCTGCGCGGCGGCCCAATCGCACCGTACGCTGTTGAGCAACCTCGATTTCGTGCTCGCGGACCGAATGCGGGAGGCGGACTGCCGGGTCCAAACGGCTCGCGACGCCGCGATTCCCTGGTCCCAGCTCCGCTGCGGTCTGGAACGCCGCCGCCTGCGGCTCGCTGCGAAGTTCTAACACGTGAGCCGGATCAGCGACGACGAGATTCAGAGACTCGCCACGGCACTCGAAGCGCAAGACGCAAGTCCGCGTACTCGCGGACGCGACGCTACCGAGACCCAGCGCGCTGCGGTCGCACGCTTGCAGGCCGACCTCAGTCAAAGAGCCGGCGATGAGGCGCTTGGCCGCGCCCTCACTCAAACGCTCGCCGCATATCTCAACCGGCCCGTTCGCGCCGTTGCGGGCGGCGCGGCCGGCACGATTCCCGGCGCGTGGCGCTATGCCGCCGAACGCGGACCGGTGCAATGGTGGATCGAATTCGACCCGGCGTTGGCTGCGAGTCTTGCCGACGCTATGCTCGGCGGCGCGGGGGTCAATGCGAGATCCGGCGCCGGCCGCCGCGCGCGAGCGCTCGTCGGCAAGGTCGCCGATCTTTTCTTCAAAGCGCTGAGCTCAGTCGTGGATGCGCCGGCACCGCATCCGGCGGTCTGGACCGAGTCTGCGCCGCACTCTGCCGGCGCGAAGATCGCCGGCAGGTGCGTGGTGAACGCCGAACCGTTCGCATGGCAAGCGGGCATCGCGGCATTTCTCGAACCGGCGCGAGAACCGGCGCTTGAAACGGCACCCGGCGTCGCGCGGCCCGCGAACGCACCGGTGCCGACGGTAAAACGTGAGGCCGTGGGCAGCAGCGACATCGGCAAAGCGATCGCCGAGGCATGCACCGGGTTGACCTCACTATCGGGCGGTCTGGTGACTGTCGCGCATTGCGCAGTGACCGAAGTCGACGCGCCGGAAGTGCCTGAGTCCGCCATTCGGCTTGCGCTGACCACTGGGGGAACCGGCGCGCTCATCGTTTGCGCGCAACGCGACGCCGTGATCGCCTTCGCATCGGGGGCTTCCGGCGGGAAGATTCCAGAATCGGACGAGATCGGCAGCGTGGTCGGTGCGGCAGCAGAAGCGATCTTGCGCGACATCATCCACGGGATCGCGAGCAGACTTTCCGCCGTCGCGGGCGTGCCGCAGCGCACGGTATACCTCGCGGCCGACGCGCAGCTCGCGCGCACGCGGCACATCGCCGCGGCCGTCACGCTCCATGTCGCTGGAAGCGACGCCAATCTTCGCGTCCTCGTGCCGCGCTGGATGGCCGGCTCGGCATGATCGCGTGGATCGAACGATGGATCGCGCGATTGCGGGCGCGGCCGCATATGACCATCGACGTGGTCGGCGCGCGGCCGCTGTCCTCAATGCTCACCGTCTACGTCATCGATGTCGATGGCCGCAGAACCGTGTTGGCGGCCGGATCGCATGCCCTCTGCGTTCTTTCGTCCTATCCTACGCCGTGCGTCGCGCCGGAGGGACCGCAGACGGCTTCCGTCTAATCATATCCGCATGCGCCGGGTCGAAGTTCGCAAGTCGACAGCCGAGCGCACTACCGCTCGGCATACCATGAGGGAAGCATTTCGGCGATGAGGCGGCTCTACCCACTCGTATGGACCGGAGCCTTTCTGGCCTCTGCTTTGTGCACTTATTGGCTCATCAGCAATCTCGGGTCGCCCGAGGAGAACAATCCGACGCGCGATCGTATCCGGGCGCTGATCGACGAAGCCGACAACTTGCTCCACACCCTTGACGACCAACGGCGCGCATAGCGCCGCCGAAGCCGTCGCCGCCCACCCGCTCGTCCTCGATGATCTTCTCGAGAATGGACAGGGCGTGGGCCGCGTTGACGGCTTGGTCACGTTTGTCACCGGCGGGCTCCCCGGCGAACGCGTGCGCGTCGCGGTGGATGCGGTCAAGCGCACGTACGTCAGCGCCCACGTCGTCGCGATCGAGTCGCCGTCGCCGGATCGGGTGGATGCGGGTTGTCCGGTGTTTCCGCGCTGCGGCGGCTGTCAGACCTTGCACTATCGCTACGAATCGCAGCTGACCTGGAAACAGCGGCTCGTCTCAGGCGCGCTCATTCGGCTCGGTGGATTGCGCGACGTCACCGTCGATGCCACCGTTGCACCTGCAGCCGATCCGCGCGCCGGCTATCGCAACAAGGTCACCCTGGTCACCCGGTTCACCGGCGGGGCGATGCGGCTCGGATTCTACGAAGCGCGATCGCATCGCATCGTTCCCGTCGAGCGATGCCCGGTGCTTCTGCCGCGCCTCGATGCCGCGGTCTCTCAACTCGTGCGGTTTGCCGCGGACGAACCGGAGGCGTTCTCCGGTGTGGCGCATGTCGTCGCCCGCGCGAGCGCGACAGGTGACGAGTTGGTCGTCTCATTCAACGGGGAGAAACCGAACAAGCGCTTGGGAGCGTTGACCGGCGAGCTGCTCGCGCGCATTCCGGCGTTGACCGGTGTCGCGATCAGTTGGGATCTTGCCGGCGAAAATGCCGTGTTCGGGCGCCGCCACGCAACGTTATGGGGCAGTCCGGTCGTGCGCGAAACAGTCGCGGGGGCGAAATATTCGTTCGGTGTCGCCTCATTTTTTCAGATCAACATCGGGACCCTCGAACTGATCGCCCAATGTCTCCTCGAACGCCTCGCGGGCGCACGCCGGGTCGTCGATCTCTATTGCGGCGTCGGAACGTTTAGCGTCATACTCGGCATGCGAGGCGTTTCATCGTCGGGTGTGGAGTCGTTCGCCCCGGCTGTCGGCGAAGCGGCGGCGAACGCAGCAGAGAACGGCGTGACCAATGCGTCATTCGAGCATTCGCCGGTCGCCGATGCGCTAGCGGGCGAACGGGGGACTTCGCTTGTCGCGGGCGCGGACGCCGTGTTGCTCGACCCGCCGCGAAAGGGTTGTGAGCCGGAAGTACTCGCAGCGCTCTCCGGCAACAAGGTCCCGCGCGTACTGTATCTCTCCTGCAACCCCGCAACGCTGGCGCGCGATGCGAAAGCGCTCGCGGCGTCGGGGTACCGGCTGGAGCGCGTCACCCCGTTCGACATGTTCCCCCATACGGGGCACGTGGAGGCGCTTGCCGAATTCGCGTTGTAATCCGGCGGCATCACGAGATTCGTCGTCCGCCGCCCGAACCACAGAATGAGAGATCATGAGCGAAGTCCCCATCGATATCGCGCACATCGCAAAGCTTGCGCGCATCGCACTCACAGAGTCTGAGTCTGCGGCGTTTTCGGCGCAATTCTCGCGGCTGTTCGACTTCATCGCGGAGCTCCAGGCGCTCGACGTCGAGCACGTCCCCGCCACCGCTCAGGTGATTCCGATCTTCAACGTGATGCGCGACGATACGATTCGCGAGTCGCTCGACCGGGCGTTCGCGCTGCGCAACGCTCCCGACGTCGAGGGTCCGTATTTCAAAGTGCCGCGCATCCTCGAGTAAGGCACGCCAATGCTGACGGGTCACGATATCCGCGACCGGATTGCGCGGCGAGAGAGCACCGCGGTCGAGGCGGTGCAAGCGGCGCTCGCCGCCGCCGCCGCCGCCGAACCCACACTGAAGGCGTATCTCACGCTCACACCCGAACGCGCGCTCGCGCGAGCGGCCGAGATCGACGCACGCCTCGCGCGAGGCGAGGCATGCGGCATCCTCGCAGGCGTGCCCGTCGCCGTCAAGGATCTGTTCTGCACCGAGGGCGTGAAGACCACGAGCGGCTCGAAGATCCTTGCGAACTTCGTGCCGCCATACTCCGCGACGGTGGTCAGCAGGCTGGAAGCGGCCGGCGCCGTCATCATCGGCAAGACGAACATGGACGAGTTCGCGATGGGGTCGTCGTGCGAGAACTCGGCATTTTTTCCCACGCGCAACCCGTGGGATCCCGAGCGCGTGCCCGGCGGTTCGTCGGGCGGTAGCGCGAGCACGGTCGGAGCCCGATCGGTGCCGATCGCACTCGGAACGGACACCGGCGGATCCATCCGCGAACCCGCGTCGTTCTGCAACGTCGTCGGGGTGAAGCCCACGTATGGGCGCGTGAGCCGCTACGGCATCATCGCATTCGCGTCGTCGCTCGACCAAGCCGGACCGCTGACGGTCGACGTCCGCGATGCGGCCGACACGCTCGAGGCGATCGCGGGTCACGATCCCATGGATTCCACAAGTGTCGACACGCCGGTGCCGCACTATGCCGCTGCACTGCGCGAAGATCTGCGCGGCGTACGCATCGGGATCGTCCAAGAGTTCGAAGCGAGCATCGCCGGCGACGCGAAAATGGCTGCGCTCTACAAAGCGGCGTACGCCGAACTATCGCGGCTCGGCGCATCGCTCGTTCCGGTCTCGCTCGCGCACGCCAAGTACGGCCTCGCCACGTACTACCTCATCGCGCCGGCTGAATGCTCGTCGAACTTGGCCCGCTACGACGGCGCGCGCTACGGCGTCCGCGTCGACGGCGACGGCGACGTCTATCAGATGTTCGAGCAGACGCGCGCCGCCGGTTTCGGCGCGGAAGTCAAGCGGCGCATCATACTCGGCACCTATGCCCTGTGTTCCGGGTATTACGACGCATATTACGTGCGCGCGCAGAAAGTCCGCACGCTGATGAAGAAAGATTTTGACGACGCGTTTGCGGTGTGCGACGTGATCGCGTGTCCTGCCGTTTCGTGCCCGCCGTTCGTCCTCGGCGCGAAGGCGGATCCGGTAGCGATGTACTTGATGGATTATTTCACCATTCCGATGAGCTTGGCGGGCATCCCGGCGCTGTCGGTTCCCGCCGGTTACGTGGACGGGTTGCCGGTGGGGTTGCAGATCGCGGCGCCGGCGTTCGAAGAGGCGCGGATGCTCGGCGTCGCGTACGCCTACGAGCAGGCGACGCGCTTTGCGTGGTCTGCTTCGCCGAAGATCGGTGTCGCGTGAAGACCGATCTCAAGACATCCGAGTACGAAGCGGTCATCGGCCTAGAAGTTCACGTCGAGCTTTCAACCGCGAGCAAGATGTTCTGCGGCTGCCGCAACGAGTTCGGTGGCGAACCGAACACCCATGTGTGCCCGATCTGCCTGGGCATGCCCGGCAGCCTGCCCGTGATCAACGCAAAGGCCGTCGAGTATCTTTGCAAGGCCGGCTTTGCGCTCGGCTGCGCGGTCGCGCCGCATTCGAAATTCGATCGCAAGAACTACTTCTATCCGGATATGCCGAAGAACTATCAGATCTCGCAGTACGACATGCCGCTCACGACCGGCGGCACGGTGACGTTGCCGTCCGGAAAATCCGTGCGGCTCAACCGCATCCACTTGGAAGAGGATACCGGCAAGAACCTGCATCACGGCGGCAGCATGACCGGCTCGGAATACACGCTCATCGACTATAACCGCGCAGGTGTGCCGCTGATGGAGATCGTCAGCGAACCGGACATCGCTTCATCGGAAGAAGCCGAAGCGTATCTCGCCGAGCTCAAAGCGGTGCTCTCGTACATCGGCGTCTCGGACGTCAAGATGCACGAAGGGTCGCTTCGCTGCGACGCCAACGTCTCGATCCGTCCGCAAGGGTCGAGCGCGCTCGGCACCAAGACCGAAGTCAAGAACATGAATTCGTTCCGGTCGGTCGGCCGCGCGGTGAAGCACGAGATCGAACGACAACGCGCCTGCCTGGAAGCAGGCGAACGCATCGTCCAGGAGACGCGCGGCTGGGATGAGGGGCGCGGACTCACCTATTCCATGCGCTCGAAAGAACAAGCGCACGACTACCGCTATTTCCCAGAACCGGATCTCGTGCCCATGGCGCTCGACGCCGCGACGCTCGCCGCGTGGCGGGCGCAATTGCCGGAACTCCCCGATGCCAAGCGCAAGCGGATCGTCGCGGAGTTCGGTCTGCCGGAGTACGATGTCGCCGTGCTCACGGCCGAGCGGCCGGATGCCGATTTCTTCGAGGCGGTGGCCGCGCAATGCGGCGACGCGAAGCTGGCGGCGAACTGGCTCATGGGGGACGTGCGTCGCGCGCTGCAGGCCGCGGAACTGACCCTCGCGCAGTCGCCGATGACGCCAGCCCAGCTTGGCGATCTGATCATCATGGTGAAGCGCGGCGCCATCACCGGCAAGGCGGCGAAAGAAGTCTGCGACGTGCTCGTCGTCGATGGGCGCGACCCGCGATCGATCGTCGACGAACGTGGACTGAGCGCCGTCACCGACCGGAATGCGATCGCGGATATCGTCGACAAGGCGATCGCCGCGAATCAGAAATCAGTCGATGCGTATCGCGGCGGCAAAGTCAATGCGTTCGACTTCATCGTCGGGCAAGTGATGAAGGAGAGCCGAGGCAAGGCCAACGTCGAGATCGTCCGCACCCTCTTGAAGGAACGCCTGGGATGACGGCCGCCGAGGCCGCGTTTGACAGCGCGGCGCTCGCAGCGCTCGAATTCGACGCCGTCCTCGCGCAGATCGCCGTGCGCGCGACCAGCGACCCCGGCAAACGCGCCGTGCTCGAACTCGCGCCGACGATCGATCTCACGGCTGTCGCCGCGCAGTTGGCGCTCGTCGAAGACACGCTGACATTTTTCCGCGCCGGAAGCGACTTTGCGCTTGCCGGCGTCGCGGATATGGCCGACGCGCTCGACCGCGCGGAAGTGGGCGGCGCGCTCTCCGGCGTGGAGTTGCGGCGCATCGCCGACAATGAGAACGTGCTCGTCGCGGCGTGCCGCGCGATCGCCGGCGCGAAACGGCAAGGGACTGCGAACCGATGGTCGCCGCTCTTGGCGCTCGCGTTGACGCTCGCCCCGACCGGCTCGCTCGTCACGCGTCTGACCTCGGCGCTCGAAGAGGACGGCAGAGTGGCCGATCGCGCATCGCCGGCGCTCGCCAAGATCCGCCGTCAGCAACGCGCGCTGCACGACGAGGTGCGTGACCGCTGCCAGTCGATCACGCGCAATCCGGAAACCGCGAAGATGCTCTCCGAGCCGATCGTCACCGTCCGGCGCGGGCGGTACGTGGTGCCCGTTCGCGTCGAGTTCGCGCATCAATTCGCCGGCGTCGTGCACGACCAGTCGGCTTCGGGCGCCACCGTCTTCATCGAGCCGATGGCGGCGGTCGACGCGAACAACCAGCTGCGCAGTTTGGAGACCGCGGAGGAACGGGAAGTGGCGCGCGTGTTGGTCGAGCTCACCGGCCTGACCGCCGCGCAAGGCGATGCGTTGCGCGCAAATGCGAGTCTGAGCGCGCGGCTCGATTGCGCAGCGGCGCGCGCCCGCTGGGCCGTCGCGACGCAAGCCGGGAGTCCCGCGCTTTCCGACCGGCGTATCGTGCGCATCGTGCAGGGCCGTCACCCCCTCTTGCGTCGCGCGGCGGTGCCGCTGGACATCGACGTCGGGGACGCGTTTGACGCGCTGATCATCTCCGGACCGAACATGGGCGGCAAGACGGTCATGCTCAAGACCGTCGGGCTGTTCTGCGTGATGGCGTACGCGGGGATTCCGCTTCCAGCTTCCGCCGGCACGGTCATCGGTGCCTTCGACCATATCGCGTGCGTGATCGGCGACGAGCAATCGATCGCAGAAAATCTCTCGTCGTTCTCCGCCCATCTGCGTGCGCTCCGCGCCGCACAGGCACGCGCGGGCGCGGGATCGCTCATCCTCGTGGACGAGATCGGCAGCGGCACGGAGCCCGGGGCCGGAGCGGCATTGGCGCAAGCATTTGTCGAGGCTATGCTGGCTGCAGGCGCGCGCGCGATCGTCACCACGCACTACACGCAATTGAAGATCTTCGCCGCCGATCATGCGCGCGTCGCGAATGCCTCGATGCTGTTCGATCCCGCCACGAACGAACCGACCTATATCCTTCTCGTCGGGGTGCCCGGCCGCTCGCTCGCGTTCGCCCTCGCGCGCGCGATCGGTTTCGACGCTAGCACGATCGAGCGCGCGGAGACGCTGCTCGGCGCTGAGGCGATGGACCTCGAGCGAGTGTTCGCGTCGCTCGCCGACCAGAGGGAGCAATTCCGTCTGAAGGTTGAAGAACTAGAAGCGCAGCAGCGGCGCGCCGGTGAGCTGGAGTCCGGATTGCGGCGGGAGCTCGCGCTCGCGCGATCGGAGCGGGCCGACTTCGAACGCAAGGCGTCGGAAGAGCTCGCGCGCGCGGTGCGTGGCGTCGAGCAAGAAGTGCGGGCAAAGGCGAACCAAGGCGCGGAAGACGCGCGGCGCCAGCGCGTCAAGCCCGTGCCGAAAGTGGATGAGGCGCTGGACCGCACCCTGTCCGAGATGCGGCGCAGTCTGGGGCTCGAACAGCAACGTCCGGCGGCACAGCGCTCGGCTGAGGACGCGGGCGGCGCGAGCGACGGCACGCGACCGGCATTTCACGTCGGCGATGCGGTCTTCGTGCGCACCTTTGGCGCGAACGGGATCGTCGCTGACGTATACGAACGCGACATCTTGGTCACGATCGGCAATGCGAAGACCGTGGTCTCGCCGTCGGACTTGTCGCTCGAACGCCCGGCGGCAGGGCCGGTTGCTCGCGTGCCCGGGGGCAAGCGTGGCGGCGACTTGCAGAGCGCTGCCGAACGCGCCGCGACGCGCATCGATGTCCGCGGCATGCGCGTCGAAGAAGCGATGCCGATCGTGGACAAGGCGCTCGACGATGCGAGTCTCGCAGGATTGCACGAGCTGCGCGTTCTGCACGGCAAAGGTACGGGCCAGCTCGGCCGCGGCATCCGCGAGTTTTTGCGCGGCCATCTGCAGGTCGCCGACACGGCATTCGCACCCGATCGCGAAGGCGGTTCCGGCGTCACGGTGATCTCAATCAAATGATGTATTGCCGACCTCTGTAGTAGGGTGAGCAACGCTCATCCCCGTTTCTTGGATTTGGGCGAGCGATGCTCGCCCTACGACATTTAGGAACTTGGGCGAGCGATGCTCGCCCTAATGAACATGTCACGAGGGCAAGCAGCGCCTACCCACAAACATCTGGCGGATGCGAAGCGCTGACGAACAGATGGGTCTTCTCACCGAGCGCTGCGTCGACGTGGTCTCACGCGACGATCTTGCCGCTCGTCTGAAAGAAAGACGGCC
>DATBOZ010000187.1:0-8319 GCA_036561585.1 Candidatus Eremiobacteraceae bacterium
GGTGATCGTGCGCGAAGCAAATCTTGGCGTCGAGGAGGCGCATCGGACGTTCAATATGGGCGTTGGCTATTGCATCATACTCGCACGTGCCGACGCGCAAGCGGCGCTGGACGCTGTGCGATCGGCGCTTGCCGCAAATCCAATCCCTGCAAACAGTGCGGCCGCAGCGATCGTCGGCGAGGTCGAACCCCGTCACTCGTGCGGTCCGGCGGTCGTCTTATCGTAGTCCCCACTGCGATTTTCGCGTCCGGCAGCGGAACCAATCTGCAAGCGGTGATCGACGCGGTCGCCGAAGGCGCGCTACCACTCGAAATCCGCCTCGTCGTCGCTGATAATCCAGACGCGTTCGCGCTCGCGCGGGCCGGAGCGGCGAAAATCCCGTCGCTGGTAATGCCGTATTGCAAGCCGACTGAAACGCGCGGCGCGTACGGCGCGCGGCTCGCACAGACCGTGCGCGCCAAAGGCGTCGAACTTATCCTCTTGCTCGGTTGGATGCACGTGCTTGCGCCCGAATTCGTGCACGCCGGTTTCGACGGCATCCTCAACCTGCATCCGGCATACCTGCCGGAGGATCCGGCCGCAGATCACGTCGCATTTCCCGACGGCACCATCACGCCCGTATTCCGCGGCGCGCACGCGTTACGCGACGCGCTTGACGCCGGCGTGACGACGACCGGCGCGTCGCTCATCGAGATCACTCCGGCGGTCGATCGAGGACCGCTCCTCGCGCGAAGGGCGATGGCGCTGCGCCATGGCGACGACGAAAAAAAAGCGCTCGACCGTTTGCACGATGTCGAGCGCGATGTGGTTCGTGAAGGCGTCTCAGCGTGGTTGCGCGCTCGCCATCACGGATAGTGCGGCGGGAAGATGTAAACCGGCGGTGAGACCACCGGGCTGCCCACCTCAAGCGTGATCTGATCGAATGGATGGAATTTCAGCGTGTTGGGATCCACATTTTGCTGCGTGCCGTTGACGAACACCGTGACCGTGCCTTGATAGCCGGCCACATTCGAAGTGCTGAGCGGCATGCCCCAAATGCCGAAGTACTGGTGTAGTCCGAAGACATTGCCGTTGGGCGGCTCGATATGGATGATGCCCGTCTCGTCGTGCGTATGCAAGAAGTAGAAGCAATCGGCGTGGTAGATGAATTTTTGCTGGCCGGGATTCTTCATGCCCGTACCGCGCGGAATCGCGTACTGTACGCCGTTGACGAAGAGCGAGAGGTGCACGTGATGATGGTAGATCGAGCTAAGCGCTTTGCGGCAGTTCACACCGTCGACTTGCTGTCCCTGACCACCGGTGGCGGAGTCGCCTTCCGGGAAAACTACCTGGCCAACGGTCGTGCCCGGTACGAGTTGTATGGGCCCAGATCTCGCGATCTGCCGGACCACGTGCTGTTGCGGCGAAACGCGTGGGCTGAGTGAACTTTGGCCGCTGCACGCCGCAAGGACGATCACAAGAACCGATCCTATGAATGCGGCAATGGAAACCGGCCTGCTACGATGCGCGATCATGAGCGGACTCCTCGATTTCGAATCGACAGTAGGGGAACCGCTCAATTAGGGCCGGCGTCACGAACACCCTCCTGCTTATGAGGAGGCGGCGCGAAGGCGGGACCGGAAATTCACGTCTTATGGAAGACTCAAACCATACCGGCAGGGTCCGACGCACGAAAATCGTGGCAACGCTCGGACCGGCTAGTAAGAACCAAGCAATCATCCGCCGGCTCGTCGAAGCCGGCGTCGACGTGTTCAGGGTGAATTTTTCGCACGCGAGTCACGAAGATTTTTCGACGTCGCTCGATCTCGTGCGTGCCGCTAGCCGCGACGCGGGCCGGCACGTCGCCGTCCTCGCCGATCTGCAAGGTCCAAAACTTCGCATCGGAGAGCTCGAGGGCCACAGTCCGGTGACGCTCGTCGACGGTGCAGAATTCTCCATCACGACGGTCGCGCGCGCCGGCGACGCATCGTGCGTGAGCACACCGTACCTTCCGTTGCCGCGCGATGTCCGGCCAGGCGATCGCATCTTGCTCGATGATGGCAACCTGGAATTGCGCGTCGCCGGAACCGACACCACGACGGTGCGCACCATCGTCGTCCACGGCGGCACGCTCGGCGAGCATAAGGGGATCAATCTGCCGGGCGTCAACGTTTCGTCGCCGGCATTCACGGACAAGGATCAAGTCGATCTCGCTTACGCGGTCAAAAAGGGCGTCGATTTCATCGCGCTCTCGTTCGTGCGTCATCCGCGCGACGTGGAAGACGCCAAAGCCGCGGTGCGCGAAGCGGGCGGCGACACACCGGTGTTCGCGAAGATCGAAAAACCCGAAGCGATCGAACGGCTCGACGAGATCCTCGCGAAATCCGACGGCGCGATGGTGGCGCGCGGCGATCTCGGCGTCGAGATGGCGCCCGAACGCGTGCCGACCATGCAAAAACTCATCATCCGCAAGGCCGGCGAACACCTCATTCCGGTGATCACCGCCACGCAGATGCTCGAATCGATGGTGCACAATTCACGACCGACGCGCGCCGAAGCGTCGGATGTCGCCAATGCGATCATCGACGGCAGCGACGGCATCATGTTGTCCGCTGAAACTGCGACCGGCGATTATCCGGTGGAAGCTGTGCAGACCATGGTCCGTATTGCGCAGGAAGCCGAATCGGCGTTCCCGCCCCGTGAGCGGCGGCGGCGCCGCGTCACGAATGATTCGCACGCCATCGCGCATGCGGCGTGCCACATCGCCGAAAGCATGCACGTCCGCGCCATAGCGGCGTTCACGCGCTCGGGATTTTCGGCTCGAATCGTCAGCAAGGACAAACCGCCCGTGCCGGTCTACGCATTCGTCCCTGACGAGGTCGTGGCGAGACGCTTGGCGATGGATTGGGGCGTGCTTGCCACAGTGATGGATTTCGATCGTTCGACGGAGGAGATGATGGACGCCGTTGAAAGCGAACTGATCAAGTCCAACGTCGTGCGCGTGGGCGAAGCGGCGATCGTCGTCGGCGGAACGCCGCTGGGCGTCCGCGGCAAGACGAATTTCTTGAAGATCATGCGCGCGGGCGAATCGCGCCCCACGTAAGCTCTGTAGTGCCGAACTTTACGTTCGGCCGGCCGACCTTAAAGGTCGGCACTACCCGAAATAACTCACCACGCGAAGTTGGGATCGGCGTGGAGCTCGTCGGGCGCGACGCGCGCGCGGTCCCCGCGATAAAAAGCCGCGGCGGCGATCATCGCGGCATTGTCGGTGCAATAGGCGAGCGGCGGTACGAGCACGCGCAGGCCCACCGACTCACCGCGAGCACGTAGCTCGGCGCGCAACGCCGAATTTGCCGAAACGCCGCCGGCCAGCGCAACAGTCCGGACCTCGAGCGAGCGCGCGGCGCGCAGCGTCTTCGTGCACAGCACGTCGACGACCGCAGCTTGAAAGCTCGCGGCGACGTCCGCTCGACGCTCTTGCGCGTCGCGCGGAGTGGCATCGAGGTGATAGCGCACGGAAGTCTTCAGGCCGGAAAACGAAAAATTGAAGTCGTCGTCGTTGATCAGCGGCCGCGGAAACGAAAACGCTTGCGGATCACCGTGACGCGCGAGCGCATCGAGCAGTGGGCCGCCGGGAAATCCGAGACCGAGCAACCGCGCGACTTTGTCGAACGCTTCACCGGCGGCGTCGTCGAGCGTCCGGCCGACAACGCGATGCTCGCCGGGCGCGCGCACATCGATGAGATCGGTATGCCCTCCCGAGACGACTAAACAGACAAAAGGGGTTTCCGGAGGCGTGCGATGGGGCTCGTCCGGGCTTTCCAGATAATTGGCGAAAAGATGGCCGTGCAGATGGTTCACGGCGTATACGGGCAGATCGCGCGCGAACGCGATGGCCTGCGCGGCGGCGACGCCCACCACGAGGCTGCCCGCGAGACCGGGTCCGCACGTGACGGCAATGCCGTCGAGATCGTCGAACGTCGTGCGCGCTTTGGACATCGCGAGTTCGATCACCGCGTTCAGCGTTTCAGCGTGTTTTCGGCTGGCGATCTCCGGCACGACGCCGCCGTACTCGCGATGGAATTCATCCTGGCTTGCAAGAACGTTCGCTTCACATGCGCGGCCGTCGACCACGACGGCTGCTGCCGTGTCGTCGCAGGAGGTTTCGATGCCGAGGAGACGCATGACGGCCGGATTCGTGACCGGCGGATTCCGCCCTTGAGCGGGCGATCGATCGAAGGCACGCGCGCCGCTTGGATCGCGATCGTGCTCGTCGTCGTGAGTTTGCCGCACGCGATCGAGGACTTCGCCTATGGCGAGCCTGCACGCCTCGGGGTTGCTCCGGCCTTTGCACTCTCCGCACTGCTCGCATCGTATGCCGTTCAACTGATCGGGGCGAGGCTTGTTCTGCGCGGCAGCCCGTGGGGAGGGCGTCTCGTCGCAGCGACCGGTTTTGTTTGGTTCGTGGGAGCCCTGTTCATCCACGGTCCCGAGATTCGCGCGCACGGTCTGCAGTGGCGATTCGGGCTGACGTCCGTCGGCGAACTGTTGTTGGTCGTGATCGCAAGCGCGCTAGCGATGTGGTACGGCGCCATCGCGGCGCAATCCGTGACCCGAACCGGCTGACTATAAGCGCAACTTCGTTTCATTCGACTTTCGGCACAGCGTTCCGGCCCGGCCTTCGCGCTGCACTGCCTTTCGACGCGATCGTGTCGAAGTACGGCGATTGCACCGGTCAGGAGGCCGGAAACCATGAACGCAACCATCATCCTTGCGGTGACGATCGGGATCGCCGTGATCGCACTGTCGGGAATTCGTGTCGCGCAGGAGTACCAGCGTGCGGTGGTCTTTCGCCTTGGCCGCTACGCCGGCACGCGCGGGCCGGGTATATTCTACCTCGCACCCCTCATCGAGTGGCAACGCATGGTCGATATCCGCACGATCACCGACCGCATCGAACAACAGGAGACGATCACCAAAGACAGCGTGACGATCAAGATCAACGCGGTTTTGTGGATTCGCGTTGTCGACCCGGAAAAAGCGGTGATCGCGGTCGTCGACTATCGCGAAGCGGCATATCAAGTCGCGGTCACAAGTCTTCGGAGCATCGTCGGCCGTCATGCGCTGGACGACGTGCTGCGCGAGCGCGACGCCATCAACGCGCGGCTACGCGAAGTCGTGGATCAGGCGGTCGCTCCGTGGGGCATGACCGTGAGTCTCGTTGAGATGAAAGACGTGGAGATCCCGGCCCTCATGCAACGCGCCATGGCGCGCGAGGCAGAAGCCATCCGGGAGAAACGCGCCCGGATCATCAAGGCGGATGCCGAGTACGAATCCTCCCAAAAGCTCGCGGCCGCAGCGAAGGTGATCGAACAGGGGCACGGCGCACTCGAACTACGTCGCCTCCAGATGATCACCGAGGTCGGCGCCGAGCACAACTCGACCACGATCATCATGATTCCGTCGGAGATCACCTCGATGGCTCGGGCGATCGCGGATAGAGTCAGCGCTTAACCCGGGCGTTGCAACCGGAGGTCGAAGCGTAGCGCTGCCATGCGCAGGAGAAACGTCACGAGGACGCCTGCCGGCAGCGCGACGCCTTCGCCGGCGCCGAAGTGCTCGAGCAGCAGGAATGCCCACGCGCCGACAAGCGAGCATGTCGCGTACAATTGCGTACGCGCGAAGACCGCCGGGATCTCGTTGCACACGACATCACGCAGCACGCCGCCGAAAATTCCGGTGATCACGCCCATCAGCGACGCGATCGCCATCGAGGTGTGCGCGGCGAGGGCGTACGAAGCGCCCGTCACGGTGAACAGTCCGAGTCCGAGCGCATCGGGAATGAGGATCGCGGAGCTCGCGAGCCGCGCGCTTCGCAAGCTGAAGAACGCGATTGCGGCGAGCGCGAAGATACCGATCGCATAACGCTGATCGCTGATCCAAAATATCGGATAACGGCCGAGCAGGACATCGCGCACCGTGCCGCCGCCGACGGCCGTGATGAACGCGACGGCAGCTGCGCCGACGATGTCCATGTCCTTGCGCTTTGCTTCGATCACGCCCGACAGCGTGAACGCGCCGAGACCGAGCACCGAGATGATGCCGATCAGCGGGTCGAGCGTCACCTACGATCGCGCTGCGACTTCCGCCGCGAGCAGATCGGCGAATTTCTCAGCCGGCATCGTGCTTTGATCGCCGGAACGCGTCCGCACGTTGACCGTACCGTCCGCCACCTCGGTCTTGCCGGCGACGAGCATGTAGGGCACTTTGCGCAGTTGCTGATTGCGGATCTTTTTCTGCAGCCGCTCGTTGGACCGGTCGACTTCGCTGCGGAATCCGCGAGCGAACAACATCGCGTTGACGCGTTCGGCATATTCGGTCTGATCGTCCGCGATCGGCAGCACCACGACTTGCACGGGTGCGAGCCACGCCGGAAACGCCCCGCCGAAATGTTCGATGAGCACGCCGAACAAACGCTCGAGCGAGCCGAGCAATGCGCGATGGATCATGACCGGGCGGTGATTGGCGCCGTCGGCGCCCGCATAGGTGAGGTCGAACCGCTCTGGCAGGTTGAAGTCCGCTTGAATCGTCGAGAGCTGCCATTCTCGACCGATGGCGTCGAGAACCATGATATCGAGCTTCGGGCCATAGAACGCGCCGCCGCCCTCGTCCATTTCGTACTTGATCCCAACCGAATCACAGGCGCGTTTGATCGACTCGGTCGCGCGTTCCCAAGCAGCCGGCTCGCCGATGGACTTATCGGGGCGCGTGGCGACGAAGAAGCGGTACTTCTCGAATTTGAACGCGTTGAGCACGGTGAGCGCCGCATCGGCGGTGTTCTCGAATTCTTGCTGCAGTTGGTCGGGCATGCAGAAGAGGTGGGCGTCGTCCTGCGTGATTCCACGAACACGCAACAATCCGTGCAGCGTACCGGACCGCTCGGCTCGATAGACGGTGCCGAACTCGGCGAACCGCAACGGGAGATCGCGATAGGAGCGAGGCTGCGACTTGAAGATCAACGCATGGCCGGGGCAGTTCATCGGTTTCAGGCGATAGCGCTGCTCATCAACGATCACCGGGCCGAACATGTTCTCGCCGAATGAACTCAAGTGTCCGGAGGTTTTGAATAATTCCTCACTGACGACATGCGGCGTGTAGACCGGTTCGTAACCGCGCGTGCGAAGTTCGTCGCGGATGAACCCTTCAAGCACCTGGCGCACACGGCCGCCATTCGGATGCCAGAAGATCAGCCCGGGTCCCGCCTGCTCTTCGATGGAGAAAAGGTCGAGTTCGCGGCCAAGCTTTCGGTGGTCGCGTTTCTCGGCTTCTTCCATGCGCTTGAGATGCTCTTCCAGCTCGAGCTTGGTGGCAAATGCGGTGCCGTAAATGCGCTGCAGCATCGGGTTGTGCTCGTCGCCGCGCCAATACGCGCCGGCGAGCGACGTCAGCTTTACCGCGCCCACGTCCTTGCTGCTGTGCACGTGGCCGCCGCGGCAGAGATCGGTGAACTCGCCGATCGTGTAGAAGGACAACGGCTCGCCGCTCGGGATGCCTTCGATGAGTTCGAGCTTGAACGGCTGGTTGCGCTCCTTATAGTACGCGAGCGCCTCCTCGCGGCTGACCTGGCGGCCTTCCATCGTCAGGCCTTTGTTGATCAGCTCGCGCATCCGCTGTTCGATGCGTGCGAGGTCTTCGGGGACGAACGGCTCTGCTTTTCGAAAATCGTAGTAGAATCCGTTCTCGATGGCCGGGCCGATCGCAAGCTGCACGTCGGGACCGAACAAATCGACGACTGCGTGCGCTAAGAGGTGCGCTGCCGTGTGCCGCAGTTGATCGAGATGTTGCTGCTCGGGATTTTCGCTCATCCGTCCTTCGTTCGAAGCATCACCCGGGCGCCCCTTGGAATGCGACACTGTCGTGCCGATGTTTATCATCGGCCGAGCCGACCGTAAAGGTCGGCACTACGGAAAAAAAATTGGCCGACCATAAAGGTCGGCCCCACAGTCGTTGGTTTGGAAGAGACCTTAGTACAGGTCTACTTCACTCAAGTTCTTTTCGATCTTCCGCTTGACGCGCTGAAGCGCGTTATCGATGGACTTGACGTGTCGTCCGAGATCGCGGGCCATCTCTTGGTAGCTCTTGCCCTCGAGGTAAGACTCGAGCACTTGCGATTCGAGCTCCGAGAGATTCTGGCGAATCCGCTGGCGGATGTCGTCGGAGACCTCTTGGGTAACGACCAGTTCTTCGGGATCCGAAGTCTTCTGCGACGCCATGACGTCGAGCAGCGTCCGCTCGCTATCCTCATCGTAGATCGGCTTATTGAGCGAGATGTACTGGTTG
>DATBOZ010000188.1:0-3958 GCA_036561585.1 Candidatus Eremiobacteraceae bacterium
GATGACGATGGCCTGCTTGCCGCTGCGCAGTTCCTCGAACTCGTGCTTGCCGCGCATGATGATGGAGCCGCGACCGGTGAGGTAGCTCTGCCTGATGCCCTCGCGTCCGAGGATGAGACCCGCCGTCGGGAAATCGGGCCCGGTCACGATTTTGAGAATGGCTTCGTCGCCGATCTCCCGGTCGTCGATGATGGCGACGAGCGCGTCGGCGATCTCGCTCAAGTTGTGCGGCGGGATATTCGTGGCCATGCCCACTGCGATGCCCGACGAACCGTTGACGAGCAAGTTGGGCACACGGCCCGGCAGCAGCGACGGCTCGCGCGTGGATGCGTCGTAGTTGGGAACGAAATCGACGGTCTCTTTGTCGATGTCGGCCAGCATTTCGAGCGCGAACGGCGTGATGCGAGCTTCGGTGTAGCGCATGGCCGCCGGCGGGTCGCCGTCGACCGATCCGAAGTTGCCGTGGCCGTCGATGAGCGGGTAGCGCAGGCTGAAATTTTGGGCCATACGCACGAGCGCGTCGTACACCGAGACGTCGCCGTGCGGATGGTAGTTCTTGAGCACTTCGCCGACCGTGCCGGCGCACTTGCGATGCGGTTTATCCGGATTGAGGCCGAGCTGCGACATGGCGAAAAGGATTCGCCGGTGCACCGGTTTGAGACCGTCGCGAACGTCCGGAAGCGCGCGCGCCACGATCACGCTCATGGCGTAATCGAGGTACGAGCGGCGCATCTCGTCTTCTACGTTGACGCCGATGATGCGGTCCGACGGCGTGGAGTGGCGGTATTCGTCGAAGCTGATTTCCGGCTTCTTTTTCTTGCCGCGATCTTCGCGGGATTGGTCGTCGTCTTTGGGCGTCAAGGCTGTACCGGCCACCTCATAAACGTAGCACGCCGAGCGAAGCTCGGCGAAAAGATCTCTCGATAATAGGTTCTTTTTTCGGCTCTCTTATCCCCGCTTTTTCGCCCATGTCGAGGCCCCCGGAAGGAAGCTCCGGGCGACCGCGGTAAGCGCGCCGCGATGACGATTCGCGAGTTGGCGGACGAGGCGCAGACGCGTGCGCTCGGTGCAGAAATAGCGCGTTCGTGCTTGCCCGGCACGGTCGTGCTCCTGCGCGGTCCGCTCGGAGCGGGTAAGACGACGCTCGCAAATGGCTTGATTTTGGCGCTCGGCAGCACGAGGGCGACGAGTCCCACGTTCACGCTCGCGCATCGCCATGACGGCGCGCGGATGCCGCTGTGGCACCTCGATCTCTATCGTCTCGACGACCCCGCCGCCGTTGATGAACTCGACCTCGCGCAGTATCTTCCGCCGGACGGCGTTGCAGTGGTCGAATGGCCGGAGCGCGCCGGCGACGTATGGCCGGATGACCGGATCGACATCACGTTGACCATCGTCGGTGAGGCGCGCCGGGCGACGATCGAAGCGCACGGACGGTGCGCGGCGGCGATAGCGTGACGCCTGCAAACGTCGTGCTCGGCATCGATACCGGCAGCGGTGTGGCGGCGGCGGCCGTCACGGATGTCGCGCAAGGTGTGTCCACCACAAAGCGTCAGGCATTGGAAGGCCTCTTGCCGTGCGTGCGACGCGCGCTGACTTCCATCGATCGCGATCTGTCCGCAGTGCGCGCGGTCGCCGTATGCGCGGGGCCGGGTTCGTTCACCGGACTGCGCATCGGCGTCGCGTTTGCGAAGAGTTTGGCGCAGGCGCTCGACATCGCCGTCTGCGGCGTGTCGACGTTCGACATCATCGCGTCGCTGCGATCGTCTGCAGACGGTGCGCCGCCGCGCATAACCGTCGTCGAAGGGAAGCGCGATTTTTTTTACGCACGTATCGCCGCCGCGCCCGATGTTCCGCCGATTTTCATCGCCGGCGACCGCAGCGCGCTGCGCGCCGCCACGCTCGAGGCATTCGGCGCACCGGCCGCTGCGTCGGAACTCGAAGACGCGCTCGCTGCGGTCACGTATGATCCCGGATTGCGAGCGGTGGCAGTCGCCAAACTCGGGCGTGCCGCGCTCGACGCCGGAGCGAGCGGCGACTGGCGCCGCCTCGCGATCGAATATGGCCAGCGCCCGAATGCCGTCGTGAATTGGGAGCTGCGACACGGGCGCGCGTAGAGGGGCGTCGGTTTGCGTCCCGCGAAAACCACGGGCACGATGAAATCGCCACCCCGGGAATTGATCATAGAGCCCATGAGCGTCGAGGACATACCCACCGTCCTCAACGTCGAGGCGCTGTGCTTTCCCACGCCGTGGCCGCGCAACGCATTTCAAAACGAGCTCACCGACAACCGCCTCGCGCACTACTTCGTGGGCCGCGCCGACGAGGGGATCGTCGCGTACGGCGGCCTGTGGGTGATCCTCGAAGACGCGCACATCACGACGATCGCGGTGCATCCCGGCCACCAGCGGCGCGGTTTTGGCGAGCGCCTGTTGGTCGCACTGCTCGAAGAGTCGCTGGCGCGCGGCGCGTGCTGGGTGACGTTGGAAGTCCGCGAATCAAATCAAGCGGCGCAGAATCTCTATAAGAAGTACGGCTTCACCGTGGTGAACACGCGCCGCGGCTACTATTCCGACAACGATGAAAACGCGCTGGTCATGTGGGCGGGGAATCTCAAGGGCGAGATCTTCCGCAATAGGCTCGCGGCACTGAAAGCGGGCTTGGACTGACGCGTTCCGAATTCACCTCTTCCGACTTTCTGTCGATGTGCCGGACGATGCGCAGACGTGTGCCGCGCGACCGCTACCGGCACTGCTTGAGCGTTGCGCGCTGCGCCGAGAAGTTGGCATGGCGGCATGGCGTTTCGGCGTGCAAAGCGCGCGTCGCCGGCGTGCTGCACGACGTCGCCAGGACGTGGAGCAATGCCGAGCTGCTCGATTATGCCGCCACCCATAACATTTTGGTCGGCGACACCGAGCGCGCGCATCCGGTCTTGCTGCACGCGCAGATCGGCGCCGACATCGCCCGTCGCGAATTCGGCGTCGAAGATCGGGAGATACTCGGCGCGATCGCGCGGCATACGGTCGCGGTGCCCGGCATGAGCCGCTTGGAGAAAGTGGTCTACGAGGCGGACACGTTTGAACCGGGCCGGGATTATCCGGGCCGCGCCCGGCTCGAAGCGACGGCGATGCAATCCCTCGACGCGGGGCTGCTCGCATGCATCGCGTCGTCACTGGAATATCTGAAGGCGCGCCGGATCACGCCGGCGCCCGAAACGCTCGCACTCTACGATGAATTGGTGAAGATGTATGGCAGTACGGCCTAAGAAGAAGCCCCCGGTCCGCATCACGACCCGGCAGCGCGAATCGCTCGCGCCGGCGCGCGACGGCATCGCATCGCTTCGTGAACCCGTGGGCTCGCTTTCAGAGGCGCAAGTGAAGCGGCTCGCCGAAACGTGCCGCAAGGCAGCAACGGAGAAGAAAGCCGAGAACACGGTCGTCATCGACATCCGGAAGAAGGCGACGTTCGCCGATTTCTTCGTACTGGCGACGGGACGCTCGGTGATTCAGGCGCGCGCGGTCGCGGACGCAGTTGTGGAAGCCAACGAAGGCCATTTCGGCTCTCCGGTCCGCATCGAAGGCTATAAGGACGGCGCATGGATATTGGTCGACTACGGCGCCGTCATCGTGCACGTGTTCACGCCGCAGGCGCGTGATTTCTACAATCTGGAGCGGCTGTGGGGCAAGCCCGCCGCGACGAGGAAACAAGCATAATGCCGCTGTTCAAGAATCAGAAATCGAAGCAGCGATTCGCGCGAGTGTTCACGATCGTCTTCTTGGTCTTTTTCGTCGCAGCGATCGCAGGCGGACTCATCGTCGCCGGCATCGGTTCGCATCCCGGCACACCGGTGCCGATCGGCTCGTCAACGCCTTAGTGCAACATTCGGCCCGCGCGGCGGTAGAACCCAAGAGAGCGCGGACGGCGGACCCGTCACCAACGTCTGCGCTCTCTCGCTGTG
>DATBOZ010000189.1:0-6889 GCA_036561585.1 Candidatus Eremiobacteraceae bacterium
GGAACGTTCATGAGTGGTGCGACTGGACTCTCAAAGGCGACGGGTCTGAATTGGTATTCGTCAATTTTTTTGATTTTTCGAATACCCGAGACTTTAGGGATCTCCAGCTCGTCGAGTGCCACGTTTCTGATTCGGTCCCCAGTTCTGGTTTGTCTACCGGAGACCGTCTCTTGCTTCAGGCACAAGATGTTGCGTTCGAAGAACTTACCGATAAACTGGGGGGCGGCCTCGACGCCCCGTGGCTGGCAGCGGAGAAGGCGAACCAGCAATCCGGAATCGAATAGGCCCCCCAAGCGCAGCGCGCGTCGTTAGCTCAATTGGTAGAGCAGCAGACTCTTAATCTGTTGGTTGGGGGTTCGATTCCCTCACGACGCACATGAACTTTGGAGCATCAAGTGCCCGCGCTTGGAGATGCGTGAATGACATGGATCGTCTTGGGATAGGTTTGGTCGGTGCGGTCGCGCTCGGCACCGCTGCCGGAATTATCATCGCGCCGGAATCCGGCCGCCGCGTGTTCGCCGCGCGGACGCGCCGGGAGGTGAACCGCGTTGCGGCCTTCGCACGCGAACAATCCGCGATATTGCTTGACTCGCTCCCGGAGCTCACCGAGGCCGTCGAGCGCGGTTTCATCGCCGCGGCCGCAGCGTTGACGCAGAAGCTGCGCACGGTCAATCCGACCGCGAAGCTCGAAGCCGCATTTGCCGCGGATCCGGCACTCAGCCGTCGCACGATCTGGGTCGATGCGCACGGCGCGACGCTGCTGCTGCACGGCCTCGTCGAAGACGACGAAGAATGGCGCAGCGCGGATCAACTCGCACGTCAGATCTCGCCGGACGGCACCGTTCGCAACCTCTTGCAAGTGCGGCACAAAGCGCAGAGCGAGTAAACGCAACGCGTAGGTCGAGCGACTGTCAGCGGAACTATCAAGCGACGGCGTGAACATTCCCATGCGCGGGGCACGTGGCGAAATTGGCAGACGCGCTGGATTTAGGTTCCAGTGGGGCGACCCGTGAAGGTTCGAGTCCTTTCGTGCCCACACCGATCGAACAACGCGCTTTAGTGATGCTCCGGCGGCCGCTTCGACGGGCCAAGCTCGCGCACACGCGTGACGGTGATCCACATGAACGTGGAGATGAAGACAATGCCGCCCGCGACGAGTACATATGCGACGAGCGTCGTATCATTCATGCGTCGCCGATTCGCGCTCACGAGGACTTTCCCCGCAAGGAAATCCACACCGCGCGCCTAAGATAATTCGGACGATGACGTCGGCGTAAAGCCGACGTTTCCACGTGACCCGCGGAAGTAGCTCAGTGGTAGAGCATCGCCTTGCCAAGGCGAGGGTCGCGAGTTCGAATCTCGTCTTCCGCTCCAGACTTTCCGATGCCAAGGATAGCCTCGAGAACCGCGCGAAGGCGTTTTGCCCTCGTCGATGGAGGCTGGCTCGTACGATTCTGTGACCGCTACCTTTCGTAAACTCGAACCCACGATCGTGGAGCTCGACATCGACGTCTCAGCGGCCGACCTCGACGCCGCTCGAGAACGAGCATTCCAAAAACTAGTCAAACAGTACCGCCTGCCGGGCTTCCGTCCGGGCCGGGTCCCGCGCCGCATTTTCGAACAAAAAGTCGGCGTCGATGCGATCGAACATCAAGCCGTCGAGGACGTTGTTCCTGACGCCTATTCAAAAGCGCTCAAGGAACACAACCTCGAGCCCGTCGAGCGGCCGCGCATCGACCTCGAGCACGTCGATGAAGGCAAGAGCCTGCGCATCAAAGCGGTCGTCGCAGTCCGGCCTGAGATCGTATTGGCAAATCACCGG
Source organism: Candidatus Eremiobacteraceae bacterium (assembly GCA_036561585.1). Lineage (GTDB taxonomy): Bacteria > Vulcanimicrobiota > Vulcanimicrobiia > Eremiobacterales > Eremiobacteraceae > JABCYQ01. Next base: position 1,823 of record DATBOZ010000189.1, read on the forward strand.
CAGCTCGCAGTCGATCGGCCCGCGGTGGAGGTCAGCGATGACGACGTCGAACGCAGCTTGCAGGCGCTGCGCAAACGCGCGGCAACGCTCGAACCGGTGAACGGCCGCGGCGTGCAGATCGGCGACGTCGTCACGATGGACTACGTGGGCACCATCGACGGCCGGCCGTTTGACGGTGGAACCGCAAATGATCACACGACCGAGGTCTCGCCCGAAAAATTTGTGCCGGGTTTCGCCGAACAATTGCTCGGAGCGCAGCCCGGCGACAAGCGCACCGTGAACGTCACCTTCCCAGAGGCATATCACGTCGAGCTCTTGCGCGCGAAGGCCGCGACGTTCGAGGTCGTCGTCCATGAAGTGAAGATGCCGGTGCTGCCGCCGCTGGACGACGCATTCGTCGCGCAGGTCTCTGAGGCCGTGACGCTCGACGCATTGCGCGCCGACATCCGCAAGCGTCTCGAAGCGGTGGGGAGTGCGCAAGCACGCGAGGCGATGCAGAAGAAACTTCTGGAACAACTCGCAAGCGCGCATGACTTCCCATTGCCGGACGTGCTCGTCCAAAATGAGATCGAAAGTCTGGTCGGCGATGCGAAATCATACATGCAGCGCATCGGCCGCCCGTGGGAAGAGTATCTCGCGGCGAAGAACGTCGACGAAGACGGATTGCGCGCCGAGTATCGTGTCGAGGCCGAACGCAGAGTTCGCACTTCGCTCCTGCTCGAAGAGATCGCGAAAGTCGAAGCGATCGAGGTGACCACCGGCGATCTCGAACGCGAATTAGCGCAACTCGCGCGTTCGTACGGTCTCTCGCGCGACTCGATGCTCGAACTGATACGCAAGAACACCGGTTTCGGTCCGCTAATAGATTCCGTACGCAAGCAGAAAGCGATCGATTTCTTGGTCGAGCATGCCACCGTCACCGACGTCGCGGCATCACTGGCGGGACACTGAGAAGGGGCTTATAATGGGACACCTGGTGCCGATGGTGGTCGAACAAACCGCGCGCGGTGAGCGTGCGTTTGATATCTATTCGCGTCTACTGAAAGAGCGCATCATCTTTGTGGGCGCGGGCATAGACGACAACCTGGCAAATCTGGTCATCGCCCAACTTCTATTCCTCGAAAAAGAAGATGCCGATAAAGATATAGAGATGTACATCAATAGTCCCGGTGGCAGCGTGACCGCAGGACTGGCTATCTTCGACACCATGCAGCTCATCAAACCGGACGTCGCCACGCTGTGCGCGGGCATGGCCGCGAGCGCGGCATCGATTTTGTTGACCGGCGGAGCTAAGGGCAAAAGGACCGCCCTCCCTAATTCCAAAGTCCTCATCCACCAGCCGTGGATCTCGCAGATCGGCGGGCAGGCAACCGACATCGAGATCTATGCGCGGGACTTGACCGCTACCCGGCGTCGGCTCGCGGAGATCTACGTCGCGACCACGAAGCAGTCCATTGAGCGGATTGAACGTGATATGGAACGGGATTATCACCTCACTGCCGAGGAAGCAGTCGAGTATGGCCTCGTGGATTCGGTCATGAGCAGGCAGTCACGGCCGGACTTGATGACGAAGCCTACAGGCACCTAAGTAAGCGAGGTTGCGTGTTCAGATTCGGGGATGAAAAAGGTCAGTTGAAGTGCAGCTTCTGCGGAAAATCGCAGGAGCAGGTACGCAAACTCATCGCGGGCCCCGGCGTCTACATCTGCGACGAATGTATCGAGCTCTGCAACGAGATCATCGAGGAAGAGCTCTACAAAAACGTCGACGAGAATCTCCGGCTTCGTAATATCCCCAAGCCGAAAGAGATCAACCACATCCTGAACCAATACGTCATCGGCCAAGATCGGGCGAAGAAGAGCCTGGCGGTCGCGGTGTACAACCATTACAAGCGGGTCAATTCCACGCAAAACGGCGCCGACGACGTCGAACTGCACAAGAGCAACATCTTGCTCGTCGGACCAACCGGCTCAGGCAAGACGTATCTTGCCCAGACGCTGGCGAAGATCTTGGACGTGCCGCTGGCCATGGCAGACGCCACCTCGTTGACCGAGGCCGGCTACGTCGGCGAAGACGTCGAAAACATTTTGCTCAAGCTGATCCAAGCGGCCGACTACGACGTCAAACGTGCCGAAAAGGGCATCGTCTACATCGACGAAATCGACAAGATCGCACGCAAGAGCGAGAATCCGTCGATCACGCGCGACGTATCGGGCGAAGGCGTCCAGCAGGCGCTGCTCAAGATTCTCGAAGGCACCACAGCCAACGTGCCGCCGCAGGGCGGGCGCAAACATCCGCATCAAGAATTCATCCAGATCGACACCACAAACGTGTTGTTCATCTGCGGCGGCGCATTCGACGGTCTCGAACGAATCGTCGACGGCCGTGTCTCCGACCAGACACTGGGATTCCGGGCGGTGCCGGAAAGCAAGTCGGAGAAGCGAACGGGTCGGTTACTGCAGCAGATGATGCCGGAAGATCTGCTCAAATTCGGGCTCATTCCGGAGTTCATCGGCCGGCTGCCGATCATGGTCACGCTAGACCCGCTCGATGATCTCGCCCTGCGGCGGATCCTCACCGAGCCGCGCAACGCACTTGTCCGTCAATACCAAAAGATTTTCGCGATGGACGGCATCGAGCTGAGCTTCACAAAGGAAGCGCTCGCGGCCATCGCACAGCGCGCACAGACGCGCAAGACCGGCGCGCGCGGTTTGCGGTCCATCCTCGAAGAAGTCATGCTCGACGTGATGTACGACCTGCCGTCGCTCACGAACATCAAGAAGTGCGTCATCAACAAGGAAGTCATCGAGGGCCAGCAGGAGCCGCTGTTGATCCCCGGCCCGCAGACAAAAGACGTCCCCGCCTAACAATGTAGTGCCGACCTTTACGGTCGGCCTTTCTTTGCCAAAAAAAGCGAGGGCAAGCGTTGCTTGCCCTACTACAAAGGTCGGCGCTACATCAGAAGGCGCCCACGCCCTTCGGCGTTCCGTCGCCGCTCGGCCCATCGTACCCGAGGAGGCCATGGCAGAGGTAGAGCGGTGAACAATTACCGTTGCTGCCGCTCGTCACGTCGTGTAGTGAAGTCAAGTGCTTGTACGGATTTGACGCGTATGAGAGCGAATGCGCGTTGCCGGCGAGCGCGTAGACCGAGGCGATGATCGGGCTCGAGACGCTCGTACCGCCGAAGATGTAGGTTCCGCCGTTGTACACGACGACCACGCCGGTATTCGGATCGGCCACCGCTGAGACGTCGGCGATCGTGCGTCGAGGACAGCCTTTGTCGGTCTGCCATGCCGGCTTCGGGACGAACGCGCTGCAACCACTGCCTGCGCCGCTCCACACCGATTCGGTGAAAGTCGATCCGACACGGACGAGACTCGTGCCGCCGACCGCGGTCACGTAGCGCGACGCGGCCGGAAACTGCGGACCGTAACCGCTATCGCCTGAGCTCGCGGTGATCATGACGCCGGGGTGATTGAAGTGTGATTGCGCCGACGTCTCGCTGCTGAATTCGCTGCCGCCGTAACTGTTGCTGATAGCGTTGGCGCCCAGCCTGGCCGCAGTGTCGACTGCCGTGGCGAGATCATTGAAGGACGCGGTATTGGCTTCGACGAGCAAGATGTGACAATTCGGACAGATCGCCGAGACCATGTCGACGTCGAGCGAGATCTCTTGGGCCCAGCCGGCGTTGGTCGCCGGGAACGGCCCGCTCGCGCTGCCGAACTGGTTTACCTTTGTGAAGCATTTGCTCGCCGTGGTGCACGCAGAGAGATGGTAGATCGTACGGTACTTCGCGAGGTCGGTAAGGACCGTCGGATCATTCATCGCGTCGACGATGGCCACAGTCTGGCCTTGACCGCCGACTTTGGACGGCAGCGCGTATGCCGCTTGCAAGTCCGCCGGCCCGTACGCGCCGGAGTTGGACAAAAGCGTGGCGCCGCCCGTATCGGTCCGCACGAGCGCGATGCAACGGGCGAATCCGGCCGGGGCGGGGCCGCCGCACGCTGCGCGGACGTTGGCCGGTTGTTGATACGTCGAGACGAAATAGGAACCCGAAGTGCCCGCGCTTTGATACCCGGCGGGCTGCGGAAGTGCGCTGCCGCCGTTTCCGCTGCTGCAAGCCGAGCTCAGCGCCAGTGTTGCCAATAGTGCTGCCGGTCGAAGGATTCGAGTCATGCAAGTCTCCCAACGCGCTTCAATGTGACACCAAGCCCCAATCGGGCGCCCGGCGTGAGACTAAGACACGAGCGCGGGGCCGGTTGTGTCAGCGTCGTCCTGTTGCGGCGCCAATTCTAGCCTGAGCGTGCGCTACGACACAGAAAAGTAGGGTGAGCGTCGCTCACCCTACTACGGTTATCCGGCCGACCGTAAAGGTCGTCCCTACAGAGGTTGTTCTAGAACGCGCCGACGCCGTTCGGCGTACCGTTGCCGGTCGGTCCGTCGTAGCCGACTTCACCGTGGCACAGGTATGCGGGGTTGCAAGTGCCATTGGATCCAGTGGTCACGTCGTAGAGCTGTGAGGTGTGCGAGTAGCCATACGACGCGTACTTGAGCGAGTGGGCGTTGCCCGCGAGCGCATAGACCGACGCGATGATCGGGCTGGAAACGCTCGTACCGCCGAAGACGAGGAAGTGACCGTTGTACGCGACGAGCACGCCTGTTCCGGGATCGGCGTCAGCCGCGACGTCGCCGATGGTACGTTTCGAGCAACCGGTATCCAACTGCCATGTCGGCTTCGGGAAGACCGCGCTGCAGCCGCTGCCGCTACCCGGCCAAACGACTTCGGTCCATCCGCGACCGCCGCCGCCCCGATTGAGCGTCGTGCCGCCGACGGCCGTGACCCACTGCGATCCGGCTGGGAACTGCGGCCCGGCGCTAAAGCTGTTGTCGCCGGTGCTGGCGGTGATCATGTGCCCGGGGTGCTTGTAGTGCTTGTTATTGTTGAGGCCGCCGGATTCACCGCCGCCGTAGCTGTTGCTGACGACGTTCGCGCCTTTTTTCACAGCGGTGTCGACCGAGAGCGCGAGATCGTGGAACGAGTTGGAGTCGCCTTCGATGAGCACGATGTG
>DATBOZ010000190.1:0-8598 GCA_036561585.1 Candidatus Eremiobacteraceae bacterium
TTTGAGCGGTCGACGCAGATGGACTCGAACATCTGACCTCTTACTTGAATGGCATTCGCACTTCAATAAACCCGCAATCCCTCGCCGGACGCGGGTTCCAATGGTGGAGATGAGGGGACTCGAACCCCTGACCCTTTACATGCGAATTACAAATGGCCTATTTTTGCGTTACCGCTGGAACGCTTGAGAATCGGGCCATTGCGAACAAAGACGGGGGACGGCGAGCAGCAAGAGAATTCGTCGTCCTTCGCGTTTGTTCGCGAGTTTTCGCCTTATAAGTGGTAGTAAAGTGGTACGGTGCCCCACAGATACCACTGGCCTCGTAGCCGAGTGCACAGTTCAGCATATCGCGGCAGGTCGGTTTTCTAATGCGTCGCGAGGACGCGGCTCGCTAGCTCAGGCAACACCTGCCAGCGCGACACTCCGTCCGGCGGAAAGGTAATGCTGACGGTGACGTATTCATCGCCCTTTGCGGCAACGAGTGACGTGAGAAGACCGACTGAAAACGCATACTGGTCGTCCCCGACTTTCGGGAGATCCGGTGGCGGCGTTCCGACCGCGAGACTCTTTGCCGCTTGCGCATCGGAACTGTTACCGCTTTTTCCGACGGCGGCGTCGATGATGCCGCCCACGATCGATTGCGCTCCTCCAGCGCCTTTGCGGATCGAATCCACTTCCTCTTTTCCACCGCTCGTCGAAAACTCGATCTTCACCATCGTTGCCTGATTCGTAAACGAGAACTCGCACGAATTGGACGTAACCTGAACCGCTCTGACGCTGAGGTGCACAGCGTCTTCGACCTGGGCGTTAGACAAAAAGGCGCATTGCGCGCCGGTTGATGCGTCAGAGGGAGCAGCGGATGTGGCGATCTCAGGTGTCGTGCTCGGCGCGGCCGAGTCGGATCCTCCGGTCGAGGTGGGCGCTGCGTCGGATCCCGTCGGTGCCGAGCCCTGATCCGTCGGCACCCCTGCCACAGGAGCCGGCGAATTTGCCGCTGCCACCGCGGACTGCGTCGTCGCGGTGTCATTCTGCGCAACGGTTGAATCGGGCTGCGTGCTACTAGTGCTGGTCGTCGCTGCGCTTTGGCCGTGCGAACACGCGGTCACCATGAGCGCGAGGGCGATGAAAAACGCGTGATTGCGCATGAGAGCACTCCTTAACCGTTCTAGAAATGGGGAAATGCGGTGACGAACGAGATGAGCGTTCCACCTCGCACCTGGATCACGATCGAACCGCCTGGGCATTTGTACTGCACCGCAGGTTTGCCGGTCGCCGTGACACGCGTGCACGATTTCGGCGCGTTGGATTTGTACCAGAGATCGACCAGATGGACGGAATCGGTCGTCACCTGTTGGTAGGGGACGCCTTGCGCGAGGGCGCCGGCTGCTATTTCCATACCCGGCGCGGCGTGGCCGCGAGGGTAGAGCGGAAGTCGTCCATCAAATTGCGCTGCGAGGGCAGGGACGACCGCCAGGCCGAGCGCGAGCGCGAGCGCGGCGGCGATGGCGAAACGTTTGTTTTTCATGCTTCGAGTATAGAAAGGTGCCGTGCGCGTGGCGTGCGCCGGAGTCATGGCAGTGCGAATAACTTGTTGCATATCTCGCCCAACTTCTGCCCCAGCGCTTCGCGGCTCACTTTGAGCGCTGCGTCCTCGCCGTAGACGTTGATATGGCAGTTCCGGTTGTCGCCCTTGACCGCGACGACCCCGTTCGCTGTTAGTGAGGCTTTGTCGCCCACGTTAGGCAGCGGCGCAGGATCGACCAGGTATTTAAAGATGGCATCGAATGATTCGGGGCCGTCTTTCGCGAGCATTATCGCGATGGATCTGCCGGAATCGTCGCTTTGGTAGGAGCATGCAGAACCATCGTCCCCGGCCTTGAAGTGGCTGGCCGGATGGGTCCAGATTCCCGCGACCACGTCGGGCGTCAGGTATTTCTCGCAGGCGGTAGCGCCGTTGGCAGTCCAGTCGCCGCCGGCGCTCGAACCGCCGGCAGCAGCCGCGGACTTTGCCGAAGTACCACCGCTTTCAGAACTCGATGCACTGTGCGAGCATGCGGCGAACGCGCACAACGCGAGCGTGATGGCGGCGGTGGCGAGAAGATTGTTCTTCATGTCACCAGCCTAGCACGTGCCATGCGGCCGGCGTGCGCCGATCCAACGCCGCACGGGCGGTATTCTTCCCTTTGGCCGCGCTACAAGCGGACGAGTTCGACGCGGCGGTTGAGCGCTTTGCCCGCAGCCGTCGCATTCGACGCGACCGGCCGTGTGAGACCGAAGCCTTCGGCTGCAAGCCGGCCCCGCGCTATGTGATATCGGTGTTCCAGAACCGCGACGACCGCCAGCGCGCGGCGGCGCGAAAGGTCGAGATTGTAGGCCGCGCCGCCATCCGAATCGGTGTGTCCTTCTACGCGCATCTTCCACGTCGGATAGGCGCGAAGCACCTGGGCGATTTGCGCGATCGTCGCCTCGGATTGTGCTTGAATCGTCGCACTCGCAACGTCGAAATGAATTCCATAGATCGTGGCGCGTTTTTCGTTCAATAATTCTTTGGCGAGGGCGATCGACGCATCGATCGTGATTGACGCCTGCGCGGACTGCTTTGTGGCGCTGCCGCCACTCGCCGTCACCGTGAATACATAGCGTGCCGGTCTTGCCGACGCGGGCATCACGACGGTCGCGACTATCTGCGCGGCAGCTCCTGCGTTCAGCGTGACGTGCGATGGCGCGACGGCGACTTTCCACGGCGCATTGCCCGCGAGCGTCAACGTCGCGGCGATCGGGTTCCCCTTTAGGGCAACGTAGTCGAGCGTCATCGGCACACGCAGCTCGTGCAAGGCCCCGGGCGCCAGCCGCTCGTTCACCGACGAATACAGCGCGAGATCGGACGCGACTTCCGCGTTGCAAGGAAGCTCGCCCGAGGGCAGCTGCTCGTACTCGACTCGCGCGAGTTTTTGGGCCTCCGGCACATGGCTGCGCAAGTCGTCACGGTCGAATCCGTTGTAGATGAGCAGGCCGCGTCCGTAGCGCGCGTAGGCGTGGACCCAACCGCTCGCCCCGCTCGCATTGCGGGCGAACATCAGCCCGCACCAGTGAGGATCGTCGGTCTGCATGACGTCCGCGTCGCCGATCTGCTGTGTCGCGCTCGCGATATACGCCTTCGTATCGATCTCGTGAGCAGGATCAGACGCGAGGCTCCCAAGCGTCGACGGATCCGCAATCGCGAGCACGTGTCCGCTCGCGCCCCCTGCGCCCGCGGCATTCGTCCTGAACGGATAGGGTATGAAAGCATACGCGGAACTCGTGCACGAATCGGCATCGCGCACGATCAGGGTGTGGCCGGCGCCCACCCAATCGAGGAGCAGTTTTTGCTGCCACGGCGCGAGCTCCATGTCGGCAGCGCACGACTGCGCGATAACCGCGATGCGAGCGTCGCGTAGCATCGGCGCATCGACGAGCGGCAGTAGCGCACGCTCGAAGCGATAGCCTGGCGCCGCCGTAACGTCGTCGTCGGGCGATTCGACGCCCGCCTGGCGACCAAGCACAAGCACGACCGGCCCTCGCCCCGCGGCCTGGTCGACACAAGCCGGCGCGTGCGGTACGCGAAGCGCGATTAACAGGCGCTTCGACGCAAATCCAACCAAGGCGTTGCCGTCGGCGACGACGTTGAGCGCCTCTCCGTTCGGCGCGATGGCGCGCGTTCCGTCGATCGATCCACGCCAAACGTCTGACCGGTCAGTGCAGCTGAACTCTGTGAGAACGCCGTCGTGCACAAACGTGACGCGCGGATATTCACCCGATTTCGGGGGCAGTGCCTGCGGCACGAAGCCGCGCGCGCCAGCAAAGACCGAATCGCTCGATCCGTCGGACGCGTCGGCCGACATCCAATAGCCGTCCAGCATCCTCCTCGCGGGCGGAGTGAGGGTTCCGACGGCAACGACCTCATCCAGCCGCATGTCACCGGTACTGTCGCGCGTCACCGTAACCTTAACGAACCTCCCCGAAGCCTGGATGGGTTGCAGAACGAGCTGGGTGGTCGAACTTGGATCCACGTCAACGCGGCCCGCGGCGGCGAATGTTCGCCCATCGTCGGAGACGGCAAAATCGCCGTGCAATTTCGTAGTGCCGGTCGACCTCAGACCGATCGCCGAGAAGCGCGCGGTCTCGGGAAGTTCAAACACGAGTTCTATCGGCTTCGCGAACGAATTCGCGACAACGATGCCGGCACCGTTGACTAGTCGCTCGACGCCGTACGTCGCTGCTCCGGTCGTCCATCGGCGAACGAACGCGCCATTGACGGCTGTCAACAGATTCGGATCTGGCGTGGATTGCTGCGACGACGGCGACGCGGCCGGCGTGGCCGCAGCTCCCGAGAGCACATTTGTGGGAGAGGCCGCCGGTTCGGCTGATGCAACTGATGCGGACGCCTCAGTCGACGGCGACTGCGTTATCGTGCTCGACGCACCAAGTTCGCCGCCGCTGGCTGGCGTCGCGAGGGGAGAAATCGTCGCGGCGGTGCTTGGCGCTTCGCTCTGCGTGGCGGTCTGATGCGCGCACGAGCACAGTAGGAGCATAGCGCCGACGACCGGTAGCGCGATTCTCAACGTTCTCATCTGCGACCGCACACAGCCTGGTGAACTGATGATTTTGCATGCTGGATTCCGGTCGCTCCTTCACCCGCATCATATACTCTTGCCGTACGGCTGGCGTGCCTCGATGAGTCGGGGCCGATCCCGGCGCACGCGGGGCGTACGTTGAAGCGATATCATGAATTCGTCGAGGGCGCTCCGCCGGAGCGACCGACACTCCTCCAAAGGAGACAATTGTGAACGTCCGACTTCCTATCCAGCTCGCTTACATCACTCTGACGCTCTTTGTTGTTGTTGTAGCGGTGCAGAGCCCGCCCGTCCTCGCTGATGGTGGGTCTCTCCCGGTCTATCCCCATCGCATCAACTCTTGGTACCACGGTCGTTATGATAATAAGGCGACAACGTCGCAGCTTCAGGTGGCCCTAACGCAGGGCTTTGCCACTTTTCTTGATACGTCTGATTCCCGTAGCATGGTGACCGCGTGGTATCACGCACGGTTACCCGGCTATACGGAACATACGGTCTCCGCTGGGACCACGTTCAGTGGCGACGGTGGCCTCGTTAAGATCCTCCCGTACAAAGGGAAAATACGAATCGCACTCATGCCCAACTAATGTTCAACGCGTCCGATACTTTTGCCGTACGGCTGGCGTGCCCCGATGAGCCAGGCCCGATCCCGGCGCACGCGGGACGTATGTTGAAGCGATATCATGAATTCGTCGAGGTCGCTCCGCCGGAGCGACCGACACTCCTCCAAGGGAGACAATTGTGAACGTCCGACGTCCTATCCAGCTCGCTTACATCACTCTGATGCTCTTTGTTGTAGCGGCGCAGAGCCCGCCCGTCCTCGCTGATGGTGGGTCTCTCCCGGTCTATCCCCATCGCATCAACTCTTGGTACCACGGTCGTTATGATAATAAGGCGACAACGTCGCAGCTTCAGGTGGCCCTCACGCAGGGCTATGCTACTTTTTTCGACACGCCGGATTCCGGTAGCGTGGTGACCGCTTGGTATAAGGCGCGGCTCTCCGGCTATGCGGAACAGGTTAGCTCCGCCGGAACTACTTTTAGAGGCAGTGCCGGGATCGTTGGGGTTCTCCGGTACAAAGGGAAAATACGAGTCGTACTCCAGCCCAACTAATGGTCAACGCGTCCGAAGGCCGCCGACGGGCGCCTAGCGATCTTCCGGCACGCAGCGCGCGCCATCATGGGAACATCGACTGGCGTACGCTTCCGGCACGCCACAAAGTACACTGACGTTGCTATGAAACGAACCAACGCGGGTCTCGCCTTGTCCTTAGTGGCGCTCCTCGCACCGAACGGCTGTCAGGGGGAGAACCAAAGCGAGCCCGCGCGAACTTATGATCCGGCGGGCGACTTTGCTAAGACGTTTGACATAGTCTGATGTTGCTCGGTATGACGTACGTACGGGTCCGTTTGAAGATTTGATGATTGTACGATGCGATGCCAATACCCAGGAGCCCGGCATCGTAACCGTACATACCGGAGACGTTGAGTTCGCGGCGCTCGCATGGAGCGATGGCCACCGGTCCGGTGGCAACGAAGTTCGCCTGGATGAAAAGCGCCACGAACGCATCGCCACTGGTCTCGCCAAGAATGGTTTCGAGTTCTTCGGGGGCGCCAAGTTTTATCTCGATCTTCGGCATCATCACCGTGAGCGAAAGGCCGAGCGGCGCGACCGACAGGGTTCCTCCGTACGAGTCGAGCCCTCCATCGCTGTCCATGGTGGATTGCGCGCCACCGCCCGAAGTGGCGTCATTGACGGCGACGTCTCCGCCGAACGACGCATGATACGATCCCTGCGCGACGGTGGTTTTGCTCGTAAAGGCGGGGGAGAATGAGAAACCGGTTTTGATGTTTAGTTCGAACGGCAGCGGTCCCACGAAAAACGGAATTCTGAACCCAAGCGGGAGCTTGATGACGGCCGCCTCGTTGAAGATCTCCTTATCGTCGCCGCCATGATCTTTGTCAAACGTGACGCTCCATGTGAGATCGAATTTGCCGTGCAGGTTTCCGTCGCTGATGCCAATGCGCTTTGTCTGACCGTTGGCCAAGTCGATGTTAACGGAGTTCGTCAAGCTGTCGAGTTCGCCCGTGGCTTTCACTTCGAGTAAACCGCCACCGTGCCGCTTGTCGGCAGTGAGCTCCATCTCGAGGTTGTCGCCGTTCGGTGTCAACTTCATGTCTATATCCCAGTCCTGTATCGAGCCATTGTAGTGGACCGGTGCATCTGCGAGAGCTGGGCTCGCTATGAGTCTGTCGATCCATGTGTTCGGATCGTCGGCCACGTCGACGCGATGAAAACCCGGCGGCGTCACGTATGCGAGGTTTGCAAAATTGACGTTATACTTCCAACCGATCTGACCATCGCTGATGGCCTCGTTCAGAGCAGCGGGCGCCGTGACGACGTGCAATTGATTCCCATCGCTGCGCACGCTGACGATCTTTCGCAGCGCCAAGCCGGAGAACACGGTCACCGTTCCCGGAGTCAAGGCTGCGATCGCTGGTGCCGATGCCGCATCGAACGTCAACGAACCGTCTTGAGCGACACCGCGATAGGCTTGGCTCACCGTTGCGGCGTCGATCACTTTGGTTTGCGGATTCCAGGTGACATTGAAGGTGGTCTGCTCCGGCGTCGCGACCGGGCTGGCGGCGCTCTGCGGCGAGTTGAGCTCCGTCGGCGCGGCGGATGAACCACCGTTGGCCGCCACCGCGGATGAACTGTTGGCAGTGGATGAGCTGTTGGCGGGGGATGAACCGCTCGTCGTGGCTGTCGATTCCTGACTGCTGCCATGCGAGCAACCGACGACCGCTGCGGCTCCCAATGCGACGATCCAGTACGCAAAACGAGGGCTCATGGCGTATTGCTCGCGGCGGGTTGGGTCTGCGCATTCGTCGCGCCGTTCATGTTCTGCACCTGCTGTGCCGCTTGTTGCAGTTGCGCCGGTGCCTTTATCGGAGCGCAGGTAGGCGGAGGCGTCGAACTTCCAGAGCTGAGCAGCGATGCGGTTGTCTTGCCAACACAGTTCGGATCCGGCACGTCGTTCAGACTTCCCGACGTATTGCCTCCGGCGGCGTTGCTGCCGGCATTCTGAGCGGCCGCGCCAGTGGATGAATTTCCGCCCTCAGGCACGCTCGTCGAAACGCTCTGAGCTTGCGTTTGCGAACTTTGCCCCTGGCTGGGCCCGCCGTTTAGGTTGCCCTCGATCTGTCCGCCTGCTCTGCCCCCAAGGAGAGCGTGCTGTATGGCTGCCGGCAGCGGTGGTTGACAGACACCCTCGCGCCACCAGAGGAAGAGAAAAATGGCCAGCGCGATTTCGAGGAGCGCGACGAAAAGCAGAACTCCAATACCAGCGCCGCCAGCTTGGCCACGCGACCTCGAGATTGACTTTTTCATGCGTTTCAAACCCCTTTGGCGCTTAGGCTAGCAGAGTACCGTGCGCCCGGCGTGCAAGACTGCGGCGCCTCATCAAATACCTTCGTCGCAGTGGATTTATGCTCTGATTTGAGCCCGTGCCGCCGCATCGCTGTGTTTCGCACCGATCATCAGGGCGATCTCACTTCGTGAATACGGCGGGTCGAAGTGCTCCAACGCAATGATCGTGTCGCCTGAAAGCAGGTTAATGGCCGCTGCATAGGCACCGCCAGCCGTAAAGACGGCGGCGGCACGTCGATGCTCCGATCGTCTATCGACGAACGAACGCGCCGTTGACGACCGTCAACGGATTCGGATCCGATGTAGGCTTCGACGACAGCGATGCGGCCGGTGAGGCCGCAGTCCCAGAGAGCGTTGTCGCGGGCGAGGCCGCGGACTCGGCCGAATCAGCCGATTGGATGGGAGAAATCGACGCAGCAGCGCTCGGCGCTTCGCCCTGCGTGTCGGTTTGATGCACGCACGAGCACAAGAAGCATAGCGACAACGATTGTTAGCGCGCGTTTCTCAACTTTCTAACCGGTGATCGCACAGCTTGGTGGACTGCTGACTTTGCTTG
>DATBOZ010000191.1:0-4530 GCA_036561585.1 Candidatus Eremiobacteraceae bacterium
CACGGCGACCTGACCGATCGCGAAGCAGCGATCGCACTGCTCGTCGCGAGCGGCAAAACCAACGTCGAGATCGGCGAATTGCTGCACGTGAGCAGCAAGACCGTCGAGTATCACTTGAGCAACATCATGACGAAGTTCGGATTGCGTTCTCGCGTCGAGATCGCAACCCGAGTCGCCGCGGGCACGTTGCTCGGGCTTGGGTGATCGAAGAACGTCCGCCGCGCTACGTGCGCCGACGTATCACCCCGTGCTTAGTGCGCTGAAGGCAACGGGCTGGGCAACAATGTGGGCGGCGGCAATGGCTGTCGAGTGGCCGCCGGAATCGGCGTGCCTGGCGGCGGCGTCACGGGCGCTATCGTCGCCGGCGGCGCCACGGGCATCGGAAGCGGCGCAGGCAACACCGTTGGAACTACCCGCGGCGTTGAAATGACGATCGGCAACGGCCTTGCAGTCGGCGTGACGATAGGCAGCGGCCGCGGCGTGGGCGTGACGATAGGCAGCGGCCGCGGCGTGGGCGTTCGCATCGGCAACGGCGGCGGTGTGACGAGAGGTCTGGGTGAACCGATGGGTCGCGGCGTCGGTAGCCGTGGCGTCGATGGTCTCGGCGACACGGGCCGCGGAGTCGCAGCTCGCGGTATCGGCAGCGGACGAGGCGAGAACACCGGACGCAGCTCCGGCAAATGCATCACGGGCAGCGGCTTTATCTGCGGCGGGCGCGGAACGACCGGTTGATCGGCGTCCACCGCACCCCGACCGCCGGCCGCGCGGGCCGCGGCCACGACGCCCGTCGCGAACATCGGTCTGCGCATCACCGGTTGCGTGCGCGCATAGTGCGTCTTCGCGACCGCGTCGACAAATCGCAGGCCGGATCCCTCACTCGCGTGCGCGGACAATCCATTCGGACCGAAATAATCGACGTTGAAATTCACCGGCCACAGATTAAGGCCGGGAGGCACCACGTACGTTCCGACATAGTAGCCGGGCATGCCCCCGACCTCATTCATCGAAATCGTGCTGCCGGTTCCGACGAGCTGCGTGAGCGCATAACCGCCGGGCATACCCTGCATGACGAGCGTGATGACGCTGCCGGGCCCAAACGTGCCGAATTGCAACGGCGTCATCGAAAATATCGGGAATCCGTTCTGTCCGAATCCGGGTGCATAACCGCAGCACGCACCCGGCGAATAGCCGCCGTATCCGTACGACGGCTCGACGAAAAATGACCAATCGCTGGAGAACGGAATGCCAGCGACGTCATCGCCATACACGCCGACGCGATGCCAGCCCGGCACGAGCGGATAGTACGGGGTGAAGTAGAGGCTATGCGCGCTGATACCGCTGTACGGCGTGACGTCCGTGCTATCGAGATACACGCGCAGCGAATTCGGATCGACAGACGGACCACCATGATCGTCGATGGATGCGGTGATCGACGGCTGCGCCACGTAGGTCTGCTCGCCGGCGGCGGGCGAACTCGCCACGATGCTCGGCGCGCGGCCGGCGACGGAAACGGTGTCGTCCGAGGTCGCGTTCGCCGTGGTGCCGTTCACCGATAAGTGTGCGTACGCGTGCACGTCGTTCACGTTCCGGCCGGCGCGCACGACGTAGAAGCCGGTATACGTACCTGCGGATATCTCGTGCATCGCCGAACCGGCGACGATGCCGGCAAGATCAAACGTCGCGCTGCCGCCGGGAGTACCGACGACGTTCACCTGCAAGACGTCACCCGCCGCCAAGAGTTTCTTGTCGTGCGTGTCGATCGTGAGCGACTGAATCGCCGCCGCGCCGGAGCGGTCGGAAGGCAACCGCGGTCCGAAATTCGCTGGACCGGCGCCGGCGAGATTCACGCTTGCGATATTACGCGCGTCGTCGAACGCGACGTCAGCGCCGGACGCTTCGGCGATGAAACGTAACGGCACCAACGTGCGGCCATGACGCAGGACGGCGGGCTCGTCGAGCCAGACCGTGTTGCCGTTGACGTCTGCGCGTTGGCTGAAGACCCGAAGTTCGATCGTCGACTTCGGCTGGGCCACGATCACGGTTTTGGTATGCGTATCGAAATCGACATACGCGCCGAGCGCGGAGAATATTGCGCGAATGGGCACGAGCACTCGGTGCTGTTCGACGAGCGGCGCCACATCGGAGCTGATGGTCCGGCCGTTCACCTCGACGCGGGCGACGGTACTGCCGGCGGCAAAGGCCGCAAAGTGCGCCGACCCGCACACGACAAGGCAAGCCCCAATGGCCAGCGGACGCCAAAACCCGCGCATGTATCGCATCCTCCGTGGAGGACTAACGTATCGCGCGGTACGGGCGTTTCGGGCGAACTGGGCTTAGGAAAGCGCGCCGTCGCGCAGCCGCCGGCGATATGAGCCCGGCGATTCGCCGATGAGGCGCTTGAAGATGCGGTTCATATGGCTTTGATCGGTGAAACCGGCCTCGAGCGCGACCTCGCTCAAGCTCGTCGACGCGTCCAATAATCGTCTGCAAACGGCTTGCAGCCGCAAGGCGATGACATGATCGCCTACGGTTTGACCGCGGTAGCGGCGAAACGCCCGGCAAAGATGCGACGGATGCACGTTCACCGCGGCGGCCAAGTCTCGGATCTCCAAACCCTCGCGGAATCCATTGAGCACGGCCGCGTCCACGGAGGCGAGCCATGCCGGTTCGCGATTCTCGTCGTGATCGCCGCGCGCGACGTGCGTGCACAGCTCGAAGAGCAGCGATTCGGCTGCGATTGCCATTGCGGAATCGCGGGTCAGAAACTCGTGATACAGCCGGAGGGCGAGCCACACGGCATCGCCGCCGTGCATCTTGAGGAGATGTTCGGGTTGCGATCCGAGCGCGTCGATCGTCTCGACCCATGACGGCAAGAGCTCGATGAAGAACATACGGCAGCCGTTTGGCCCGATCGTATCGGTATGCTCGGTGAGGGCCGCGTGATAGACGCACGTGAACGGTTCGTACACGATCGTGGTTTCGTGCCATGTCTCGCTATACGTGCCTTCCAACAAGATGCTGAAGTACGACGCTTCATGTGTGTGCGTCGGAACCGAGCGGCCGATGCGATGGCGAACCTCGGTCAGCACGGCGTCGGCCACCCGCAGCGAGACGGACTCGCCGTAGAAGGTGCCCGGCTTCAGGATCGTGCTCATCTCATTATTCTACACCATCACGTCTTGTATGAGGCTTGCGCACTACTCGAAGAGGTTCAGGCGCGGGTCCTCCGCGGCCGGCTGACCGGTTCCGCCCGGCATGGCGCCCTCCGGCTCCGCCTTCGCGACTTGCAGCAGCTGCGCCATCTGTCGCGCGTTCACAGTCGCTTGCCCGTTGGCGTGGTTATTGAAGAAGACGAATGTCTCGTCGGTGCTGTCGGAGACGCGATCGATCCTCGGCAGCCACTCCGCAAGCTCGTCGCCGGTGTAGAGATAAGAATACCGGTCGGCGGGTCTTTCGTGATGCCACCACGTGGCGGCGTTTCTTCCGTGAAAGCGGACGTATCCAACGCGCGAAGTATTCTGCGCGTCGGGGCGCATCAGCGACGATTGCGCGGGCTCGTCGACGTTGCACCAGCCTAGGCCGAGCGCACGAAGCCGTCGCAGCGTCTCCGGCCGCTGCCAATCGCGATGCCGGAATTCTACCACGATTTCTATCTCGGGCCAAACGCGCCGCAGCCAGTCGAGGCGGCGAAATGCGTCGGGCGAAGGCCGGAAGCCGTTCGGGAATTGTGCGAGCACGGCGCCGAGTTTTCCGGACGAGCGGATCGGTTCAAGGCAGGCGAGAAATCGCTGGGCTTCGTCATCGGCGAGCGCGGCGTCGGGCGGCGCGTGCGTCACCGCGCCCGGCACCTTCACCGTGAACCGGAAGGATGATGGCGTGCGCCGGTCGAGGCGCTCGAACATCGACGGAGCCGGCGTGGCGTAGTACGTGCTGTCGATCTCTACCGCGTCGAACACTTGGGCATAGTACGAGATGTAGTCGGTCTGCGCGAGCCCGCGCGGATAGAACGGGCCGACCCACTCGCGATAGGAAAACCCGCAGGTGCCGACGCGGATCATGGTATGGTCGCAATACGCCGCAGCGTTCTGCATTTCATCGTGTCCACGGGCATGATATTCCGGGGCCAGCGCCAAACGGCCCGCCCATGAGCGTCCACGTCTACGGCATCAACCACGTCGCGATCGAAGTGACCGATATCCGCAAGGCGATCGCGTTCTATGAGGACGTGTTCGGTCTGAAGCAAAAGGACGACGGCGAAGGCGACGCCTTCTTCCAATTCGGCGAGCATCAATTCTTGGCGATGTTCGAAGTCGCGAAGATGACGCCGGATAGAACGCGTCATTTCGGCATCATGGTACGAGATGAGCAGCAGATCGCAGAAGTGCGCGAGAAGATCGTGAAGAAGTACGGATTGAAGACGATTCCGGGTTTCCGCTGCGACTTCCACGATCCGTTCGGCAATCGCATCCAAGTCGTCGATCTCCACGACGAATCGCTCGTCTGGCTGCTGCCGTACCGAGAGGTTCAAGA
>DATBOZ010000192.1:0-11661 GCA_036561585.1 Candidatus Eremiobacteraceae bacterium
CGCCGCTCGTGAGCTTCCACGGCACGCGTTGCGCTTGCCACATCGCGGCGTACAGCGTCTCGGGATTGTGTTTATCCATCGACAGGTCAACGCCGCCCGTCCGGTCGTCGACGAAGAGCACCTTTTGCCATGACTTGCCGCCGTCGGTCGTCTTGAAAATGCCGCGTTCGGCGTTCGGCGCGAAAACGTGCCCCATCGAAGAGGCATAGACGACATCGGGGTTGCGAGGGTCGATCGCGAGCTTTGTGATCATGTGCGTGTCGCGGAGGCCGGCGTACGACCAGGTCTTTCCGGCGTTCGTCGACTTGTAGACGCCATCACCCGTGTCGAAATCACCGCGGATGTCAGCCTCGCCGGTGCCGGCGTAAATGATTCGCGGATTCGAATCGGCCACCGCGAGCGCACCGATCGGATCGGCGACGCCGGGAATCTTGCCGTCCGTGATGTTGGTCCAATTCTGGCCGTAATCGGTGCTTTTCCATACGCCGCCTTGAACGCCGCCCATGTAGAAAAGATCCGGGTTGCTCGGCACCCCGGCGACCGCGACGACCCGCCCGCCGATATACGGGCCGATGCTTCGCCAGTGGAGCTTGGTCATAAGCGATTGAGCGGGCGACGTTGCCGCGCTGGCAGCGGACATCGCGGGCGCGACGAATATGAGGACGAGGGCGGCGACGACTATTTTCTTCATGCCTGACTATCAGGCGGCCAAGCACACAAAATCCTTTGTGATATTCGAAGCACGCAGTTGTTCCGCGAGAGCGCCGCGCACTAATTATGTGCCGCGCAAAGGGCAGGCAGCGGAACGGCTACGGGTGAATAATGCATGCCCGTGGAGAGATGGCCGAGTTGGCTGAAGGCGGCGGTTTGCTAAACCGTTATAGTGCTTTTAAGGCGCTATCGAGGGTTCGAATCCCTCTCTCTCCGCCACACACGCGCCCGTAGTTCAGCTGGATTAGAATGCCAGACTACGAATCTGGAGGTCGGGGGTTCGAGTCCCTCCGGGCGCGTACTTTTTCTACCTTGATCTCGAAAGAGGAAAGGCCGAGCACAGTGAGCGCGAAAAGACGGACGATTGCCGGGCTAGCGGCTGCCGCGGCGATGATCGCCATTCCGGCGCTAGGGTTGGCATCCGAGAAGAGCCTCGCGGGCACGTGGGTGATCACCGGAACGATTAGCGGTGACTTGGGCGGCGAGCAGATCAATCCGGATTGCACGTTCAAGCTCGATGGAGAGAAGTTGTCCGGATCCTGCAAGAGCGGCAGCGCGATGGGTGCGGTGGATGGATCGGTCGACGGAAATGCTTTGGTTTGGCATTGGGACCGCATCGGCACGTCGGATGTGACGCCTGACGCCACCCTGACATTCAGAGGCGAAGTTGGAGATGACGGCGTGCTGCGCGGCCAGTTCAAGGACTCCAATTTCGGCGACACCGTTGGAACGTTCGTCGGACAGAAATTGAAATAATATCGTCCGGCGATCCCCAGTCGTCGCTTGTCGGTGCCCATGCCTCGGTAGCTCAGTGGTAGAGCAGGGGACTCATAAGCCCTTGGTCGCAAGTTCGAGTCTTGCCCGAGGCACCGCATCGTGCGCCCGTAGCTCAACTGGATAGAGTGTCGGCCTCCGAAGCCGAAGGTTGGTGGTTCGAGCCCACTCGGGCGCGCGTTATTCGAATTAGGGCAAGCAACGCTTGCCCAGACTTCAGGGTGAGCGTTGCTCACCCTACTACGATACGGGAGAAGGATCGTCGACGATACCGCGCTGATGCGCAGGGCGCTCGAGCTGGCGCAGATCGCGGGCGCACGCGGCGATGTGCCGGTCGGGGCGGTGCTGGCGATCGGCGGCGAGATCGCGTCCGTCGGCTTCAATCAAAAAGAGGCGAACCACGATCCGACCGCACATGCGGAGATCGTCGCGTTGCGGCAAGCCGCTGCGAGGCACAAAGGGTGGCGTTTGGAGAACGCCACGCTGTACGTCACGAAAGAACCCTGTGTCATGTGCGCGGGCGCATGCGTCGCGGCTCGCATCGAGCGCCTCGTGTACGCTTGCGCCGATCCAAAGGGTGGCGGCGCAGGTTCGGTGTTCGACCTGACCGCAAGCCCGCTGCTCAACCATCAGATACAGGTGGAGAGCGGCGTCTTGCAAGACGAGGCAGCGGCGATGCTGAAAGCGTTCTTCAAAGCGAAGCGCGAGGGTGGCCTCGAGTTTTGACGATAGGCAAAGTTCGGAGAGGTGGCAGAGTTGGTTGATCGCGCTCGCCTCGAAAGCGAGTAACGGCTAAAAACCGTTCGGGGGTTCGAATCCCTCCCTCTCCGCCAGTCGTCAGTTCGAATTCGCACCGCAGTTGAGGTCGATCCGCAGGCTCGGATCGCCAACTTGATAGTGCGGCTGCCCGTGCCATGCTTTTTTCGCATCGATTTCGACGATGAGTTTTTGCGGCTTTGGCATCGACGCCGGTTTCGTGCTCATATAGTAGGGCAAGGAAATGGTGAAGCCGGCGCTCGGCGGGAGATTCTCGAAGAATTTGTTGTTCCACGCAACGCCGTCTTCGGTGCTCAGCTCGAGGATGTTTCCGTCGGCGAGTGCGAGGACCGGCGCGGATACTCCCGTCTGCATCAGCATCGCGTCGGATTTGGAGCCATTGCGCACATCGAGCGATGCGGAATAACCCGGCAGAGCGCCAAACGGCGACGCGATCGACGAGACCTTGGTCACACGCACGCGCCACACGCCGTTGAAGACCCACTGATCCACGCACCCTTGTAGTGCACCGAGCTGATGAGAACCGCCGGCGGTGGTGGCGTGCGGTGCGGGCGTTGAGAGAGCCCGAGCGCCGTTGGGGTTTTCGAGGATCAAGATGCCGAGGAAGAGCGCGAACGCGTTCAACAATCGCGACATAGGTGTGCCGTCCTTTCGGTGATCGCGAGCGCGAGCTTGGCGCAGGCGACGAAGATTGCTCCCTCTAGGGTAGCGGCACCGGCGTCCGGTGGGCGTCCACATCTGGTCGCGCCGCCGCTGGACGGCGGCGGAACGGCGCTCGGGTATGATGCCCACATGGAACGCCGCGAGCACAGATTTGTGGTCCACGTCTGGTTTGAGTCGGCTGGGAACGCCGAGGGCCAGTGGCGCGGTGAAATCGACCATGTCGGTCACGGGCGACGGCTATACTTCTCGTCGCTCGGTGACCTCATCGATTTCATCAAGCTCCGGCTCGGAGACCCGGCCATTTCGGGCGTGAGCGATCGCCCCGAAACATGAAAACCGCACTCAGAGGCGAATGGGCGTAGCCCGGCGCCGCGATGAGGGCGTCGAAGTTGGACGGCTGTGATATCGCCATCGCTTCGCATTCATCTCTTCGGCCAGCCTCGATTCGTATTCGAAGGCGCGCCTTTCCGGTATTCCGCGCCGCCCAAAGCCACGTCGCTCGTCGCGTACCTCTTGCTGCACCGTGATGCGCCGCTCTCGCGTGAAAAGCTCGCATTCACGCTCTGGGAAGACGATACCGAAGAGGACGCGCGCGCCAATCTGCGCCGCCATCTCCATCACATGCAGCGCGCGCTGCCGGCGGCACCCCCGGACGCTCCGTGGGTCTTAGCCGACACCGAGACGATGCAGTGGAATCCCGACGCGAATGCTTGGCTCGATGTCTCAGAATTCGAGCGGCTGGCTCGGACCCCCGACGGCAGAGCTGCGGCGATCGAACTGTATACTGGCGACCTCGTCGAGAGCCTGTACGACGAATGGCTTTTCACCGAGCGCGACCGGCTTCGCAATATGTACCTTGCATCGCTCGGTGAGCTTCTCATCGAATGTCGCGGGCAGCGCGATTTCAATCGAGCGATCGGATACGCCCAGCGAATCCTGACCAATGATCCGTGGCGGGAAGACACGCTGCGGCAGCTGATGGCCGTTCGATACCAAAGCGGGGACCGCGCGGGGGCGCTCGCGTCCTATGAAGCATTCGATCGACGCTTGCGCGACGAGATGAATGTCGAGCCGATGCCGGAGACGGCCGCGCTCAAAGATGTCATCTTGCGCAACGCGCCCTTGGCAGACGCTGCAACTGCCCTGCACGCTGACGCTGCCGGCGGGCAGAAATCAAGCGCGGACATGCTGCTGCCTTTCGTCGGCCGAACGGACGAAATGGAGCAGCTGCGGATGCTGTGGAGCCGCGCCGCGCGGGGCAGGGGCGGCGTGGTTTTGTTCGGCGGAGAAGCCGGCATCGGCAAGACGCGGCTCGCAACCGAATTCGCGCTGGTCGCGGGGGCGCAGGGCGCCCGCGTCATGGCGGGTGGAACCACGTATCCGGAAGCCGCACCGTATCAGTCGATCGTCGATAGTCTTCGCAGCGTCGCGCCGCTGCTCATGTCGTTGAATGTCGAGCCGGTATGGCTTGGCGTCGTCGCCCACGCGGTCCCCGACCTGCGGGCCCGGCAACCGGATCTGCCGGCGCCGCCGAAGGTCGAACCGGAGCGCGAGCGGATCCGCCTCTTCGAAGCGTTCGCGAAGTGCTTCGAGGAACTCGCCCGGCCGCGACCGGTGCTCATCATCCTCGAAGATCTGCACTGGGCGGGCGAAGGCACGATTGGAGCGCTGACGTTTCTCGCGCGACGGCTCGCGCAGTTGCCCATCTTGATCATCGCGACCTATCGTGACGAAGAAGCGCCGCGCGCACATCCCCTGCGCCGCGCTCGCGCCGAATTGCAGGAAGCGAAGATCCTCTCCACACTTTCGCCGCGCGGTCTCGGTCGGGATGCGGTCTTGGAATTGACAAGCCAGATCCCATCGATCGCCGGCCGCGGCCTGGAGTTCGCTGGCGCGCTCGTCGAGCGCAGTGCCGGCAACCCGTTGTTCTTGTCCGAGGTCATCAGGGGGCTCGTGGAACATCCCGATCTGGACGCATCGGAACCGCCGGCCAGCGCGCGGCAGGCGATCGAAGCGCGCATCGCCCGGCTTTCTGAGCCGGCGCGCGCGCTCGTCGGCATCGCGGCGGTCGTCGGGCAAGGGTTCAACATCGATCTCGTACGCGACGTTGCGGGGTGGAATGAAAACGACGTTCTCGACGCGCTCAGCGAATTGATCGACCGGCACGTCGTCAAAGAAACAGGTGGCCGTACGGGATACGCCTACGCATTCACACATCATCTGATCCAAAGCACGATCTACGCGACGATTCCGCCGGACGTCCGGATGCGCGGCCACCGCCACGTCGCTCGCATGCTCGAAGAGATGTACGCACATCGAGCCGGACAGTTCGCATCCGATATCGCCAACCACCACGATCTCGGTCACGATCCGGAACGCGCGGCGCGCGCGTACCTCGTCGCCGCGCGACAGGCCCTCGACGTGTACGCGCACGATGAAGCGCTAGCGGATCTCGGCCGGTGCCTGGACCTCGCGCGGGATGCAGCGGTCCGGGTGGAAGCGCTCTCGTTGCGCGAAGGCATCCGCGCGCGGCGCGGCGATCGCGACGGACAGCGCGCCGACCTTGCCGAGCTCACGGAACTGGCGGCCGCAGACGATGCGATCCTGCGCTGCGACATCGTGCGGCGCAAAGTGATGCTCGCGCGCGCGCTCGGCGAACATGAGGAGGAGACGCGGCTCGTCGACGAGTTCAGCGAGCTTGCCGAGACGGCGGACAGCCCGGCGTTGCGCGCCCAAGCGTTCTTAGCGCGCGCGGCATTTCGCACGCCGACGGGCGGGAGTGAAGCGTCCGATGCGGCGCGCGCCGCGCTCGCGATCTACCGCGAACTCGGCGACGCGACCGGCCAGATCGAGGCGCGCTGCCGAATCGTCGATATCGCATCGGAACGTGGTGCGTTCGACGAAGCGTCGGCGATCCTTCGCGAGGCGCGCATCTCACCGGAAGCGCCGCGGAATCCTCGCATGATCGCACGGACGATCATCTCCGTGACGCAGGCGGCGCTCTACGAACAGCAATACGCTGCATGCCGGTCGCTCGCGATCGAAGCGCGCGATCTGTACCGGACGATCGGCGATCGCGAAGGCGAGGCCGACGCGATTTCCCGACAGGCTACCGCGGCCGCGCGGCTGTCGTTGCTCGCGGAGGCTCGCAGTTGTTTCGAAGATGCGGCGTCCATCTACGCCGCGATCGGCAAGCGTCAGGGTCTCGCCGGCGTGCTGGTCAACGGCGGGATTCATTGCGTGCGGGTCGGCTTGCTCGATGAAGCGGACCGTTCGCTTCGGGCGAGCCTGGACGTGTTCCGCACGCTCAAGGATCTGCGCGGACAGGCTGCGAGCGCCATCAATTTGAGTTACGTTCGTCTGTTTCGCGGCGATCCGTGCGAGGCCAAGATCTATGCGGCGGCGGGTTTGGAGCACGCGAGGGCGGCCGGCCACGCGCTCTATGAAGCCGCAGCGCTCGGCAATCTCGGAGCGGCGGAACGCGATCTCGGCGAGCTTGAGGCAGCCATAGCGCACATGAAGGAAGGTTTGGCGGCTCGAAGGCGGCTCAATCGGCCGGGCGACTACGCGGACGACATCGCCCACCTCGTCGCCGCGCATCTCGCTGCCGGGGACATCGATGCCGTGCGCGCGATGAGCGAAGAGTTCGCAGAATCGCTCGCCACATCCGCACCGGCGATTTTCTTGCCGCAGTTCGCTTACTGGATCGCGGCCCGCGCGTTTCGCGAACTCGGCGATCGTACGAGGATGCGCCAGATGCTCGATCGCGGTCACGCGATCGTGCGAGAACAGATCGATTCGATCGATGGCGCGGCGGAGAAATCGAGCTACGCATCGCTTCTGGTGAATCGCGCCATCGTATCGGCGTTTGCAAAAGATGCCTGGCCATCGTCGGCCGGCGTCAAGAGCGCGGCGGCGAACGACGGCGCGCATCCGGGCGCGGCACGCGCCGGCGCAACCGGTGTGAATACGGCCCGGAAACGTAGAGTGCGCAAGTGATGCGGCGACCGCTTCGCCGGCGCGATCGCGAAGGAAGGCGCGGGCGCTGCTTGAATCCGTCGCATCGGATGCCAGTAACGGTCGACCGTGGGTCGGCCGCTTTCGTTCCTCGCGGAGAGGTGCTGGAGTGGTTGAACAGGCACGCCTGGAAAGCGTGTAGGCGCCTAAAACGTCTCGAGGGTTCGAATCCCTCCCTCTCCGTACGCATGGGAGGCGTCGACCGCTCAGGGCCCGCGCGACGAAAACCCGCTAACCCCGTCAGGACCGGAAGGTAGCAGCGGCATGCGGGACCTTTCGAGCGCCGCGGCAATCTCTGAGCACGAGCCTCCCCCAAGTATTTTGTGATGAATTTCGTGTGACCGCAGTCGCACAATCGGGACGATGTAGCAGCAGTGGAACGGCGGGCAGGACTCACCTTGCCCGGTTCGAAGCCCGTTAGAGGCCGGAGTGATGAACGACTCGTTTGACATATTCGGCGGCCTGGCGTCCGCACTGAGGACGCCGGAATTCCTCGCCAGTGTCTTGTTCGCGTTGATCGCGATCGTTGTGTATCACTGGGGGATCGTCAGACCAAGGTTCGGAGCGGTACGGCGCAGGACGGACCCGGGCGCGACCGCAGTCCAACCGGACCTCACAGAGCTGCGAAGTCGCCTCGCCATGCTGGAATCGCAGGCGGGACGTGCACTACAAAACGTCGGGTTCGTGCGTTTCAACGCATTCCCTGACGTCGGATCAGAACTTTCGTATGCGCTCGCCGTGGTGGACGAGCGCGGCAACGGGTTCATCGTGTCGAGCATCTACTCGCGCGAAGAAGTCCGGACCTATGCCAAGGCGGTGCGGAACTTCACCGCCGACAAAGAGGTGAGCACGGAGGAGCGCGATGCGCTCGCCCAGGCGCAAGACCTGGTCGCGAGCCGAAAGCGCGCTTGACGCGACGTTTGGATGCGGCGCGGCTCACTACAGGCAAGCCACGCAAGCGTTCGGGGGAATCGTGTGAAGAATTTCTTGCTCTCGCCGCACAAGCGGTTGCTTATCAAGATCATTCCACATCACACCGAATCGATCTACAAGATAGAAATCTCGCATCTCCATCTGGCGGCGACGGCCCTCTGCACCGGGCTGCTCTGCATCGCGCTGATGGTATCCCACGTCGGCGCAGTGCATGCTGCCGAAGCGAAAGTTCAAACCCTGCAGAGCGTCGACGCGCAGCAGAAGAAGCAGCTCGCAGACATGTCCAAGCAGACGCAGTCGATCTTGGTGCGGCTCAAACTACTGCAGCAGAATGAGAGCGAGATCCGCACGCTGACCGGGATCGGCGCGAAAAAATCGGCATCGAAAGCGAAGACGGAAAAACCGCCGGTGCGCGCCGGCATGCGGCTCTCGGCCCCGCACGCGCGCGTGAGCTCCGCCGCAAGGAATGGGTCACCGTTTTGGTCCGCGATCGCTCTGTGGCTGACCGGCGGCCGCGAAGGTGGCGCGATCACGTTTGCGAGCGAGTCCGAAGAATTGGCGCAGCTCAACGTGCGGTTGAACAACGTGTGGGTTGAAGAAGCGGTCTTGAAGGCACAGGCGCAGACCGCAGCGGATGCGCGGGTCGCGGCCGCGCAAGCGCACCAGCGGTACCTGGACGCGATTCCGTCGATGTGGCCGACGCAGGGCTATATTTCCTCAGGCTTCGGCTATCGCACAAATCCGGATTACGAATTTCATCCCGGCGTCGACGTGGTCAACGATTACGGTGCGCCGGTGTATGCGACGGCGAGCGGCATCGTCACGATGGCCGGATGGGACGGCGGCTATGGCTATAAGGTCGTGCTCGATCACGGCAACGGCTATGAGACGTGGTACGGGCACAATTCGCGCATCATCGTGAGCGCAGGGCAGTCGGTGCGCAAAGGCCAAGAAATCGCGGAGATCGGCGCGACCGGATTCGCCACGGGCCCGCATTGCCATTACGAAATATTGCTGTGGGGCAAACCCATCGACCCAACGCCGTTCCTTGACGGCATCCCGGCGCAAGTGGCGGCACAACAGTAGAGCAGTAGCCGACGCCGTAATTCCGGATGCGGCCGACTCTGATAGTCGGCCGCCCGCATTTTCTCGGGAGCAATCCAGATATCAACCCATTGTATGAACGAGCCGTCTGCACGATCTTCGATGTGGCGCGCTTCATCTTGACGGCGGAAGGCATCGCGATCGTGGCGCGCATCATCGCATCGTGGGTGCCCGAGGTGCCGCCTGCTTTGACGACGCTGCTGCGGCGCTTGACCGACGGCGTGCTCTTGCCGTTTCAGTCGGTCATTCCGATCATCGGCGGCTTTGATCTTTCACCGCTTGCGGCGCTGCTCGTGTTGCAGGCGATCGTCCATTACGTGCCGCTATGTCCCACCGTCTAGCGCCGGAGCGCGCCAACGCCGAGGTGCGCAATTTCTGCATCATCGCGCACATCGACCACGGCAAGACCACGCTTTCGGACCGGCTGCTTGAGATCACGGGAACGGTCGCCGGCCGCGCGATGGAGGCGCAGGTGCTCGACTCGATGGACCTCGAGCGCGAGCGCGGCATCACGATCAAATCGCATCCGGTGACGTTGCGGTATCTCGCCGACGACGGCAAGACGTACGAACTGAATCTCATCGATACGCCGGGGCACGTCGATTTTACCTACGAAGTCTCGCGCTCGCTCTCGGCGTGCGAGGGTGCGCTGCTCGTGATCGACGCGGCCCAAGGCATCGAAGCACAGACGCTCGCGAATTACTATCTGGCGTCCGAGGCCAAGTTGGAGATCATTCCGGTGATCAACAAGATCGATCTGCCGGCTGCCGATCCGGATTCGGTCATCCGCGATGTCGAAGACACGCTGCTCATCGAGAAGGAGCGCTGCATCAAAGCTTCGGCCAAAGAGGGGATCGGCATCCGCGAGATCCTCGAAGCCATTGTGAAGCATGTGCCGCCGCCGAAGGGCAGCCCGGACCACCTGCGTGCGCTGGTGTTCGACTCGTTCTTCGACACCTATCGCGGTGTGATTTTGTATGTGCGCGTCGTCGATGGATTGCTCGAAGAGGGCACGCGTATTCGCTCGATGGCGGGCGACACGATCTTCGAAGTGCTGGAAGTCGGCACGTTCCGGCCGCGCATGGTGCCGGGCAAACGGCTGGGCATGGGCGAGGTCGGCTACGTCATCGCGAATATCAAGGCCGTGTCGGACATCGGCGTCGGCGACACGTTGACGGGATCGGATGCGCCGGCGCACGTGCCGTTGCCGGGCTATCGAAAAGTCACGCCGATGGTCTACTGCGGCTTGTATCCCAATGAAGGCGACGATTACGGCGATCTGCGCGACGCTTTGGAGAAGTTGAAGCTCAACGATTCGGCGCTTTCGTTTGAGCCCGAGTCGTCGATCGCTTTGGGCTTCGGATTCCGCTGCGGGTTCTTAGGTCTGCTGCACATGGAGATCGTCCAGGAGCGGTTGGAGCGCGAGTACGATCTTTCGTTGATCGCGACTGCGCCGTCGGTGGTGTATCACGTGCTGACCACGGCCGGTGAGCGGCTCTCCATCGACAATCCCGCGAAATTGCCGCCGATGCCGAATGTTGCCGTGATGGAGGAGCCTTATGTTAAGGCGTCGATCATCACGCCGGCCGAGTATATCGGCGCGATCATGGACCTGTGCCAGTCGCGTCGCGGCACAATGGTGAAGATGGATTACATCTCGCCACAGCGCGTCATCTTCGTGTATGACCTGCCGCTGGCCGAAGTGATCATCGATTTCTTCGATCAGTTGAAGTCGCGCACCAAGGGTTACGCGTCGATGGATTATGAGGTGACCGACTATCGCCCGGGCGAGTTGGTGAAGCTGGATATCTTGCTCAACGGCGAGACGGTGGACGCGCTTTCGTTCATCGTGCACACCGCGAACGCGCCGTCGTGGGGCCGCCAGCTTGCAGAGCGCTTGAAAGAAGTTATTCCGCGCCAGATGTTCGATGTGCCCATCCAGGCGGCCATCGGCAATAAGATCTTGGCGCGCGAGACCGTAAAGGCGATGCGCAAGAACGTGCTCGCCAAGTGTTATGGCGGCGACATCAGCCGCAAGCGCAAATTGCTCGAAAAACAAAAAGAGGGCAAGAAGCGCATGAAGCAAGTAGGCAATGTCGAGCTGCCGCAAGAGGCGTTCATGGCGGTGCTGAAGTTGGAGCGCGGCCTGTAAGTGCGCCTGGATCCGCGCGTGCCCGTTGCGGTGGCGACGCGCAATGCTGCGAAGCTGCGCGAATTGTTTGCGTTGTGGGGTTCGGAATTGCCGGCGCTCGTCGCGCCCGGGCCTGAGTATCCTGAGGTTGCGGAGACCGAATCTTTTTATGAAGCGAATGCTTTGTTGAAAGCGCGCGCACTTGCTGCTTCTTCCGGCGGTCCGGCGCTTGCCGACGACTCCGGGATCGAAGTGGAAGCCCTTGGCTGGGGTCCGGGTGTTTTGTCCGCGCGCTCACCCTCACTGGAATCATCGTGGCAAGAGCGCAACGCGCACATCATTGCTGCGTGCGATTCGTTTGGCGATCCGGCTCGGCGGGCGCGGTTCGTTAGCGTCTGCGCGTTGGTTGTGCCTGGCTTCGAACCGGTTATCGCTCGCGGTGAGGTCGAGGGGTCGATCGCGCTTGCCCCGGCCGGCAACGCCGGTTTTGGCTATGATCCGATATTTGTGTATGCGCCCTTTGGCATGACGTTTGCACAAGCCGGCGACGA
>DATBOZ010000193.1:0-8849 GCA_036561585.1 Candidatus Eremiobacteraceae bacterium
TGTCCAGCGTTTCCGCCGGCACGGCTTCTTGTATTTGGTCGTCGGTGCGGCCGCCATCGGCGCGTCGATCGCGATCGTGTTTCCCGCTGCCGCGATCAACGCCGCGCAAGGCGCTGCGCCATCGGCGACGACGACGTGCACGTCGAACAGTGCGTGCTCGACCTTTAACAACCACGGCAAGGGACCCGGCGTGCTGAGCACGTCGAAAAAAGGCAATGGACTTGAAGGCGACACGACCTTCAATAGCACGTCCAGCGCCACGGGAGTAGCAGGAGTCATCGGTCAGGACCTTTCGTCGACCAGCACGTTCAACTTCGGCGTGTTCGGCATGGCCTCTAACGGCGTCGGCGTCAAGGGCCTTTCTAACGCCGGTGCAGGCGTCCTGGGAAATTCTAACCTCGCGACGGGCGTTTTCGGACAGACGTTCAATCCGTCGCTCACGACCGGAAAAGTCCAATACGGAGTCATCGGCAACGACGCTTCGACCGACGGCGGAAGCCTGAACAGCGGTGTCGGCGGATTCTCGATAAACGGCGACGGCGTCGTCGGCACGTCCACCAATGCGACCGGCGTCTTCGCGCAAGGAAACACCGCGCTGCTCGCGGAGCCGAGCGCGACCGGCACCACATTGTTGCTCGGTCTGAACGCGGCATTCGTTCCGGTCGCGGTGCTCGACACTTCCGGCAACTTGAACATCACGGGTATACTCACCACGAGCGGCTTTTGCGCCACCGGCTGCGCGAAACTCAAATCGGGAGCGGGCAAACGCGTGGTCTCGTATGTCGGCAGCCAAAGCCGGCCTACGATGGAAGATGTCGGCGAAGCCCAGCTCGTGCGTGGTCAGGCATTTGTCCGGTTGGATCCGTCATTCGCAAACGTCATCGACACGCACTCGCAGTACGTGGTTTTTCTGACGCCGGAAGGCGACACAAACGGGCTCTACGTGGCGCAGCGTACGCCGTCTGGTTTTGCCGTCCGCGAGATCCATGGCGGCACGGCGTCGCTCGGCTTTGCGTACCGGATCGTCGCCAAGCCATTTGGCGATGCGTCGCCGCGCTTGCCATTCGTCGTGGTCCAAAGGCACGTGCGCTAGTAGACGTAGGGCCGACCATATAAGGTCGGCACTACAACAATACTGAGGGTCAGTCGCCTTGCATCGCGCGCAGGCGCTGCAGATATGAGACGCTGATCGTGCGCTGGACGAGCGAGGCAGGCTGGGTTCGTTCACGCAAGTAGCGCGTGAGCCGGCGCTGGACCCATCCTGGAAGATCTTGCGAGTGATACCAGCGCGTGCCGTTCGCGCAGCCGATGATCAGGCCGAGCATGGCGCCGACGACGAGACTCTGGGCGAAGAAGAGATCGAGGCGCGAATATTCGCTCGCGTCATACAGGAAGTATGGGAGCGCGCCGATCAGCACGCCGATGGCGCCGCCGCCGACCGCAAGCGCGATCGAGATGGCGAACACGTACATGCCGTGCAACCCGTGCACGGGCCGGAAGCGATTGATGGTCCTGCGACTAATGTCCGGTGCTGCCTGCAAGCGCGATCGCTCCAGCCTTTCACTTCACGGATTTGAGAGTTTTCAGATAGTCCGCGCTGAGTTTGTATTGCGCAGCTTCCGCATCCAAGCCCGTCTTGGCGTGGTTTTTGTGATACTTCCGCAACATCCCCATGCCCACCGTGACGACTTCTTCCGGAGGCCCGCTCATCGCGACTTGACGCGACCAGAGGTATCCGACGACCAAACCTAAGACGATGCCGGTGATCTGTGCCACCACGAACTTGAAATCACCGGACGCCGGATCGATGCTGTTCCCGTAGAACATCCCGCCCAACATCGCGCCTGCCATCGCACCCACGACGAGCGACAGCGCGAACGGCGATGCGATCTGCAACCAGCGCAGATTCTTCGCAGATTTCACGACCGTGCTGACGTCGGTCAGCTCTATGCTCTTCTTCACGTTGTTCACGCCTCTCGCCCGGACCGATGTATACCTCATGGAATATCGGCTATCGACGTCCGCCAACCCCGCCGCGATGCGATTGGTGTGACGCCCGCCACAGCGACAGGAGGTGCACCTGCGCGACAGTAATCGGCTTCATATGATTCAACGCGAACGGATGATTGAGATGCTGCTCGACCTCGTGAAGATCGACAGCCACTCAAAGGAAGAATGGCCCGTCGCACAGCGGCTCGTGCACGAATTGCAGGCCCTTGGCGCTGACGCCCACGTCGACGATGCGGGGACTCGCGTTGGCGGCAATAGCGGTAATGTCATCGCGAAATTCGCAGGCACGGCGCCCGACGCGCCCCCGCTCTTACTATCAGCGCATATGGACACCGTACCGCCAGGCAAGGGCGTCAAGCCGGTTCGCGCGACCGATCGCATCACGACGGACGGCACGACCGTCTTGGGCGGCGATGACAAGAGTGGTCTCGCGGTCATCCTTGAAGTGTTGCGAACGCTCAAAGAAAAAACGGTGCCGCACGGCGACCTCGAGATCGCATTCTCGATCTGTGAAGAGATCGGCTTGCTCGGCGCCAAGAATCTTGACTTCACGGCGCTGCGTGCACGCGAGGCGCTCGTCCTCGATTCGGGCCACGCGTCGGTCTGCGTCACGCAGGGGCCGTCGGCGGATCGTTTTACGTTCACCGTTCATGGACTCGAGGCGCACGCAGGCCTCGCACCCGAGACCGGCATCTCGGCGGTGCGCATCGCCGCGGAGGCGATCGCAGCGATGCCGCTCGGCCGCATCGATCCACAGACGACGAGCAACGTCGTCATCGCCGAAGGCGGCTCAGCCACCAATGTCGTGCCGAACCGGTGCGTCGTTCGGGGCGAAGCGCGTTCGCTGGACGACGCGACGTTGGACGCGACGACCGCTGCCATCCGCCGCAGCTTTCAAGACGCAGCCGCGCGCGCGACGGCGACCGTCGACGGCGTGCTGCACCGCGGGTGGATCGAGGAACAAAGCGGGCGCGAGTACGAGAGCATGCACGTTCCCGATTCAGATCCGCTCGTCAAGGCACTCCTCGCCGCAGCAAACGCTACCGGAAAATCGGTCGCCACCGCGAGCATCGGCGGCGGCAGCGACGCGAACGTCTTCAATCGGCGCGGCATCAAAGCGGTGAATTTCGGTACCGGCATGCGCGATATCCACACCGTCAACGAGTGGCTCGACCTCGCCGATTTCTACGCCTGCGCGGATGTTGTGCTGGAGTTCGTGCGCGCGCGCGCTTCGTAAGACAGGCCGCATCCCCGCGGCGACAGAAAGCCTAAGGGCATGGCCCTGTATCGCTCGTTTTCCGGCAGCAGCACCCCGGTCGTCTTCGGATTGCTCATCGCATTTGTGGTGCTATTCCTTGCCTCGTTTTTCGGGCTCGGCGCTCCGCTCCTCGCGCTCGCCTGGACGCCATCGCTCGATTGGATCCGCAGCCTGCACTTCTGGCAGCCGTTTACGTTCCCGTTCGTGCACTTCGCGTTTTGGCCACCGCTTGTCGTCGATGGCCTCGTGCTTTTCTTCTTCGGTGGATCACTTGAACGCTCATGGGGCGGCGGTCGGTTCGCATTCTTCTTCTTCTCGAGCGGCATCGTCGCCGGACTCGTGATACTGCTGATCAGCCCGCTGAGCGCGGCGCCGCCGTTCTTCGGCATGATCGGCAGCTTCATCGCTGTTGTCGTCGCCTTCGCGGCGCTCAACCCGACCGCGACGGTCTACCTCTATTTCTTTCCGCTGCAGGCGCGGTGGCTTGCGTTGATCGTCGTCGGCTTTGAATTCTTCGCCAACAATATGCGCTATGGCGGGGTGGGTCCGGCCGCGGCTGTAATCGCCGGCGTATCAACCTATGCGTGGGCATTCGCCACGTACCGCCCGACCCTGCCGATCGCGAGCGGCCGCGGCCCGAGCCTGCGCGAGCGCTTCGAACGCTGGCAGCAGCGCCGCCGCATGCGGTCGTGGCAGCGGCGCGTGTCGCGGATCGACAAGCCCGAGGATCTCTTCAAGCGCTGAGCGGCATGCTCGGGTCGAGAAAATACGCCTCCACGCGCTTTGCCGTTAAATTTGGCCGCCACTAATTCTGCTTGACATCATCCCCGAATTCTCACTATAGTGTATTGTAATGGCTGCAAGAGCAGAACAATCCACGCTAAACTTGATCAAAACCGCGCCGCTATCGAGCAGCGGCCCACTGTATATGCGCGTCGCCGATGCCATAGGACTGCTCATTGCAGACGGCAAGCTGGCCCGCGGCGCCGCGATGCCCCGCGTGCGCGATCTGGCAGATCATCTGCGGGTCAGCATCGTCACGGCCGCCCACGCTTACCGAGTGCTAGGCGAGCGGGGGAGACTCGCCGGCCGCCCGGGAGTCGGGACGTACGTGGTCGACCCGCCGGCAAGACCGGCCGAGCCGCCGCTGCCGGATGCGCACAACCTGATGTGGCAAGAATCGTTCATCCGGCCCCGCGCGCAGACGAACTTGAGCTATATCTACCGCCTTCCGCACGCCTGCAGCAGCGCGCAATATTCGTTCTTCAGCGTCCCCGCATACGGGGGCGAGATGCTGGCGCCGTCGCGCCGCGCGATGCGCCGGATCGCGCTCGATTCCGAATTCAGCACGGTCCTCCCCACCGATACGCAAGGGGCGCCCGAACTGCGCGCGGCGATCGCGGCGCATCTCCACGATGAAGGAATCGAGACGAGCGCGGATCGCGTGCTCGTCACGAACAGCCACGAGGAAACCCTTATCCTCGCACTGCTCGCGTTCTGCCATGAAGGCGACGTCGTGGCCATCGAAGATCCGGGCCAATTCTGCCTGGTCGATGCGATCCGGTTGCGCAACTTGCGCATGATCGGCATACCGATGGACGACAAGGGCATGCGCACCGACATCCTCGAAGCCGCCGCCGGCCGCGAACCGATTCGTCTCGTCGTCACCACGCCGCGCGCGCACAATCCGACAGGGCTGGAACTTGATCCGGCGCGGCGCGAACATCTCATGGCGATGGCCGCCAAACACAATTGGCTTATCTTCGAATGCGATCCATTCGCGCCGCTCACCTATCGCGGCCGTCCGCAGCTGCCGATGTACGCAAGCGACCGCGACGGCCGCGTCATCTACGCGCGCCCGGTATCGCGCGGACTGCTGATGAACATGGCGGCGACGCTGGCGACGGGGCGAGTGCTCGAACAACTGGTCCAGGCGAAAGACGTCATCGATCGTGGATCCGACGTCTTCCTACAACTCGTGCTGCGGCGGCTGTTCGAAGCGGGGTCCATCGCGCGTCAAGACTCGCAGATGCGGCGCCAGTGGGCCGATCAACTGAGCGCGCTCCTCGGCGCGCTCGATCGGAACATGCCGCAATCGGTGCTTTGGACGCGGCCGCGGGCCGGCGGTTCGGTGTGGGTGACGATGCCGGACGGATGTTCGGGTGAGGCGCTTCTTGCTCGCGCGCTGGAAAAGAACATCTCGTTCATTCCCGGGCGAGCATTTTCGGTCAACGACCGTCACGAGCGTTCGTTCCGCCTTGCGATCGGCACGCTGAGCCCGGCGCAGATCATGGAGGGCATCAAGCGGCTCGGCGCTATCGTCACGAAGTACGTCGTGGAAGCCGGGCGGGGGCGCCCGCGCGCGCCGGTCGCCAAGGTATCTTGACGGAATCGCCAGCGTGGCGTCATGTCGCTCTTTGGTGGACGGCTACGGCGATCGTGGCCGTTCTCTTGTTCATCGTCGCCAACAGCGACGCGGTGTACAACGCAACCTCGCCTGCGTGGCTCGACATACACGTTCTGCTTCGCAAGATCTACAGCGTCGGCGCATTCGGCCTGCTCGGCTTTCTGGCTGCGCGTGCGTCGCTCGCGAGCGGATGGCGAACCTCGCCGCTGACCGTCGGTTGGTGGGTAGCGATCTTCAGCCTCGCGATCGAAATCGCGCAGGCGATGACGCCGCCGCCCGAGGGGCTCGGCTGGAATACCGTCGATGTTTTGTGCGGATGGCTCGGCGGCTGGCTTGGCGCCCAAGCCGCCCGCCGTCTGTAATGTGGGGCCGACCTTTATGGTCGGCCAAATTTTTTAAATGTGGGGCCGACCTTTATGGTCGGCCGGCCGATGATAAACATCGGCACTACATAAATACAACGAGGCCGACCGTAAAGGTCGGCACTACAGGCATCTTATTTCGTGGTCTTGACGACTTCTTCCAATTTCGCGCGATCGAGACGGACGACGCGGCCGCGGCGCAATTCAATCGCGCCGAGATCTTCCAAGTGCGAAAGCGCCCGGCTTCCCATGTCGCGCACGGTGCCGACGCGCGCCGCCAAATCCGATTGCGTGATCCGCTCCACGCCGCCGACGCCGCGCGCCATACCTTCGTCTGGCGATGCGTAATCCAAGAGCACGCGCGCGATCCTCGTCAACACGCGGCCAAACGCCAGATTCCCGGCAGCGCCCGACAAACGCCGCTGTCGCTGCGCGAAAAACCGCGCGCAACCGGCCGCCGCCTCCGGGCTTCGCTGCAACAGCTGTCGCACGAACGCCGCCGGTAGCTCGACCGTATCGACATCGCCTCGTGCGATGACCGTGACCTCGGCGGTCCCTTCGTCGAACACAGCAGCCTCGTTGAACATGGAGTAGGGCGAGACGTCGTACAGCACGATCTCGCGGTCCTCGTCGGTCGCGCGCGTCACCTCGACGACGCCGCGGCGCACGATCCCCAACTCGGGCCAGTTCGTGCCCTCTGCGACGATCACCATGCGGTCGTGATAGGTGCGCTCTTTGGCGACGCGGTCGATCTCGCGCAACAGATCTTTCGGCACGCCGCGGAACATCGTGCAGCGGCGTAGGAATCCGACGCGCGGCGAATCGCCGCTGAGCGATGGATCGGGCAGACGCGTGAGCCGCACCACCCAACGTCCGTCGCCTTGGTTTCGTACGTCCCAAAGCGTGATGCCGCCCCGCTCGACTTCAAGCGAACCGCGGAGGGCTTTTGGTTCGTGATCGTTGGTGAATTCCACGAACTGGCCGGCAACCAATCGATCGAACGATGCGAGCATCCGATCGTGACGTTCCCACGTGGGGAACTGTCGCAGATCGATGCGTTCAGCAGGTTCCGACGATGCGTTGTTTCCGGTCATCAGCATCGACGCGTTTCGTAGTCCGGGCCGGAATTCCCCGCAAGTTCACCACGGATACGCGCCGATGGCCGGCCACCGATTGGGCGGTGTGCCTCGCCAATCGAAAAACATCTCGCCGATAGCGCCGGCGTCTTTTGCGGCTGCGAGCGACCAACCGATCTCGTCCGGCGTGGGCACGCCCGTTCCGCCGAGATCGTCGCTTTGTCCGGCGACGTTGACCGGCACATCTCGACCGGCAAGCTGCTTGGTCAATGCAACCGCGCCGGCGATAGCGCTGGAAACGCCGGCTTCGCTGTAGACGTGATGCGATGTCGAATAGAAGTAATGCCAATATTCCATCGGCTGGAGAACGCTCGCATACGGTGCGATCCGGGCATACGGATATTCGGCGTTCGTCCAATGGGTCAAGCGCGGCGATATGATCGTCGCGACGACAAGATACTTGTTCCCTACCGCTTGCCGGACCTGGTGGATGTAATCCACCATTGCTTGCTTCGCCGCGTCACCGTCGCCCATGTAGTCATCGCCATTTTCGATGTCGAGGGCCAGCCCACCGAAGCCATTTCCGGACGGGGTCCGGTAGCGCGCGATCGCGATCGCCTCGGCGATATCCGAAGTGGTCGCCTGACGCGGCACTTCCCACGCGAGCAGCCGGATACCGGCCGCCGCCGACGCGTCGATGAAACCGTCAAGCCATGCGCGCGCGCCCGGGTTGCTCGCTTGAAAGAACGAGCCGTAGGCCAAACGTAATTCGATGTCGCGAATGCCGGCAGCTACCGCGGTCGCGATCACCGAATTGGTGTCGTACGAAGGATAGCCGTGCTCGGGGTCGGCCGCATCCGGCGTGAAGAACAAGAACATGCCTTTCCCGGAGATCGAACCGACCGATGTGACGGGCATGTCGGCGGTCAATTCAACCGCATTCGATCGCGCGTGCATTGGCGCGCCGGCCGCGCGAAGGGCGACCACGGCGTAGCGGTAGTGACGGCCCGGCCACACCCCGTCGTCGTGATATGCGTGCGCGTTCGCCGTCAGCGACGCGACGAGCCGCCCGTGCATCGCGTGACTTTCGCGCCGGTACACTTTATACGCTACGACGCCGACGCCGATATCGAGCGGCGTCCAACCGATGTTGACCAGGCGTGGACCTATCGCTCGTGCGACGCACGCGAAGGACGCAACATCGGCAGCAGGCGCGACGAGTTGCAAAGTGACGGTGCGGTTTGGCGGATTCACCGGCTTCGCCGTCACGGTGACGGCGCTGCTTTCGACCAGCGTGACCAACGCCGCAGGATCGGAGTACGTCCACCGCACCTGACCTTGCGCCACGCCGGCCGACGTCGACCAGTTCACTTCAGCGTGCACGAGCGGCAGATCCGCACCCTGGGCATCGGCGAAGTGGCCGTGCAGGAGCGCGGTCCAGGTACCGTCGGGCGTGAGATGCCACGGCGAGCGCGTGATGCGAAATGAATTCGGCGCCGGCACGGGACCAGGTGTCGGCGTCCAATCGGCGCCGGCGCGCGCGGTGACGAGCATCGTCATCATGCCCGCGATGATCGCCGGCATCGCAAACGTGCACACCATCATACGAAGCAGCGGCCGATCGTTCATCATATCCTGAAAGATACGAGAAATCGCCGGCGACCCTCTGCGATGAAAGGCGCACGGCCATCAAGCCGGAAGGGGGCGCTCATCGTCGTACCGGTCGAAGGAAAGCT
>DATBOZ010000194.1:0-5188 GCA_036561585.1 Candidatus Eremiobacteraceae bacterium
GTGGTGCGAAGGTTCGAAAGCGTGCGGCTGTGGATCTGCGAAACTCGCTGTTTGCTGATGCCGAGTCGCCCGCCGATCTCGCGAAATGTGGCGTAGCCTGCGTAACAGGCAGCGATGATCAATCGCTCGCGAGCGGGCAACGCGGCCACCGCTTTGTCGACGACACGCTGCACATCGTGGCGCTGCGCAACTTCTGAGGGATCCGACTGTTCGGCCGCCACGCGATCGCCGACCGTCGCGCCGCTTGGCGTGCCCGGCAGTGGTGCGTCGAGCGATACCGGCGTGGCGCGAGACAGCGCGAGCTGGACCGCATAGAGCTTCGCATCGTCAAGGCCCGCGCAAACGGCGGCTGCGCGATCGTCGGGTGCTTCGCCGACCGTCTGCGCGAGCCGCCAACGCGCGGCATCCAGCATGCGCGCATCGCGCCGCGTGCGCTCGGGGACGACATCCATACGGCGCAGGCCATTGAACATGGCGCCGCGGATGATCCGGCTCGACCACGCCTCGAACGAGATATTGTATGCTGGATCGAAGGTGTCGAGCGCTCGCAACAGCCCGACACAGCCGTCACCCACAAGATCATCGCTCACGAAGTACGCGGGCAACCGGCGCAGCACCCCGGACGCGATGCGCCGGACGAGCGTGAGGGCGGCCTCGCACGCGAGCGACCGGTCGCGTTGACTCCGCGATTGGGCGTACGCGCGCGCATGGGTCTCAAGCGTGCAATCGGCCTCATTCGCGACCGCTTGGGTCATTTCAATATCCCTCGCAATGAATTTTCCAGTATGCGTCCGAGGCCGGACCGGTCCGCCGCAGCAACGGTTTGCGCGAGCGTGTCGACGAACATCGATTGCACCATATCGGCTCCCGCGCGGCCGCTCAATGCACCGCCCTCGGATTCATCGGGACCGCCATCGACGTCGAGCGTGGTACTATGCGCGATCCCGGAATCGGATAACATCTGTCTGAGGATCAATGCTTCAAACTGCGCGCATGCTTGTGCGAGCCTGTCCGGCATGGCGGTCAGCTCCGCTCGAGGTTGTTGGCGAGCCGCAGCAGCTCGTCGGCTGCCTGGACGGTTTTTGCGCTCGCCTCGTACGCGCGCTGCGCGGCCAGCACGGCCATCATGGCGCCGATGACGTTGACGTTCGCGCGCTCCAAACAACGCTGCTTGATTGAACCGAATCCGCCGGTGCCCGGTGCGCCGCGGTAACACTTTCCTGAAGCCTGCGTTGGATAAAAGAGGCCGTCGGAGCCAAGTTGCAGTCGCGGATTGTCGGCAAACGCGCACAGACGGACGTGGCCGGCGATGACCGCGCCCGGTTTGCCGACAACGCGACATCGCACCAATCCGTCCGCGCCGATGGTCATCTGCGTGGTGCCGCGCGGGAGTCGGATGCCTGCCAAGGCGGCACCGCCCGCGAGAAGAAGCCGTCCGTTTGCGTCGGGCGTGAAATTCCCGGCGCGCGTGAACGCCGCGCGGCCGGCGGCGGTCTGCACCTCGAACAGTCCTTCGCCGTCGATCGCGAGATCGTCGTCGTTGTTCGTGGTTTCGAGCTTGCCTTGCGAGAAGAGCTTTCGCCCTTCTCCGCTCGCGGTGCCGACGGTCTGCCCGTCAGAAGCGATGAGCGCCGCAAATTCAGGGCGGTCGGCGCGGTAGCCGGGAGTGTCTGCGTTCGCGAGATTGGCAGAAATCGCGTCGATGATGGCTTGCTGCGCAGCCATTCCCGCAGCGCCGGCGACCAGCGCGCGGTTCACGGATGCACCGCCGGCACATCGGTGACCGCACGCCGGAGCGTCTCGTCGGCGCGCTGGGCAGCTTTTTGATTCGCTTCAAACGCGCGCTGCGAGGAGACGAGCGCGGTCATTTCGGCGATGGGATTGACGCCCGAATCTTCTAAAAATCCGGCGCGTACCTGCGCGGCTGCCCGGGTGAGCGTTGCGCCCGGCAACGCGACGCAATATCCGTTGGCTTGATCGACCGCGCCGGCCACTTCGACGACACGCAGGCGATCGATGGTCTGGCCGTCGCACACGATGCGACCATCGCTCTCGACAGTGGCGCGATGCGGGAAGCGCACAGGTCCGAGCGTGCCAAGCACGCGATTACCGCGCGCATCCACAAGTGTGCCGCTTGGATCGGCGGTGAGGCGCCCGTCGCGCGTGTAGCGAACGCCGTCCGGCGTCGCCACGGCGAAATAGCCCGGCCCGCTCAGCGCGAGATCGGTGGGAACACCGGTCGACCGAAGCGCGCCTTGAGCGGAAGATGTGCCGGCAGCAGCGCCGAGCCGGTCCGCAAATCGCGCGCCAACCGGCACGAGGGAACGATATCCCGGCGTGCCGGCATTGGCGAGATCGGCGGCGATGAGGTCGAGCCTCGCAGCCTGCGCGCGCATTCCCGCGGCCGCGCTTGCGAGTGCGTCTGGGGCGTTCATGGCGGTCCTCCGGCTGCAAGTGAAAGTGGGAGGACGATACGCCCGGGAGGTTGCCGGCATTGCGCGGAATTGCGGCCGGACTATGAACATATGGACGGCGCCCGAATCGTACGAGGGTTACATCGGTCGATGGAGCCGAGCGACGGCGCCTGAATTCCTCGCGTGGTTGCACATCAGGCGCGGTGCCCGCTGGGTTGACGTTGGCTGCGGCACCGGCGAGACGACCCGCGCGATCCTCGAACTCGCGTTCCCCGAATCCGTCGACGGCCTCGACCTTTCGCAAGCCTTCATTAACTACGCGCGCGAACGTACGAATGACGATCGTGCGACCTTCCTGGTCGGCGACGCGCAGGCGCTCCCATACGCGAACGATGCCTACGATGTGGCGATGGCCGGCCTGTGCCTCAACACAATGCCCGATCAAGCCGGCGCGCTCACCGAGATGATGCGGGTCGTGAAGCCTGGCGGCGTTGTCGGCGTCTACGTTTGGGACTTCGACGGCAAGATGCAGATGTTGCGTCACTTTTGGGATACCGTCGATACGCTCGACCCCGGAACCGAACACTCCGGCGTCACCGACATCTATCATTATGAAGTCTGTAAACCCGAACCACTGGCCAAATTATTTCAGAGCGTCGGATTGCATGACGTCGAGGTGCGTGCCATAGACACGCCAACGGTTTTCAAAGATTTCGACGATTACTGGACCCCATTTCTACAAGGCGAGGCGCCGGCGCAGAAGCACACCGCCTCGCTCTCGGACGATCGTCGCGCACTCTTGCGCGAGCGCTTGAAGACCTCGCTGCCGGTAACGGGCAACGGCTCGATACCGATGATCGCGCGCTCCTGGGCGGCGAAGGGCAGGGTCCCGCACTGACGTGAGATCTCTCGACCGAGCACAATGATACGAATCGTTCGCGTGCGGTGAAGCAACGACATGTGGTCGCGTTGGGTGGCGGCGGCTTTTCCGAGAGTCCAAAGAATCTCGCGCTCGATGAATACATTGTGTCGCTCTCGTCGAAGTCCAAGCCGCGGGTCTGCTTTTTGCCGACGGCGAGCGGCGACTCACAGCTGTACATCAAGCGTTTCTACCGGGCGTATGAAAGGCTCGGCGCACGAGCATCGCATTTGTCGCTGTTCCAACCCACGCCCCAACCGGCGAGCAAGGTGCTCGCTGCGCAAGACATCATCTACGTCGGCGGCGGCAACACCCGCAACATGTTGGTTCTGTGGAAAGAGTGGGGAGTCGATAAGCTGCTGCGCCAAGCCCACGCGCGCGGCACGATCCTCGCGGGCATCAGTGCCGGCGCGATTTGCTGGTTCGAGCAAGGGTTGACCGATTCGAACCCCGGCGCGTACACACCGCTCAATGCGCTCGGCTGGCTCGAAGGAAGCTTTTGTCCGCACTTCGACAGCGAACCGCGCCGCAGACCAGTATTTCGAACATTGATCCGGCGCGGCAAACTCGCGGCGGGCTACGCGGTCGACGACGGCGTGGCGCTG
Organism: Candidatus Eremiobacteraceae bacterium; assembly: GCA_036561585.1. Taxonomy (GTDB): domain Bacteria; phylum Vulcanimicrobiota; class Vulcanimicrobiia; order Eremiobacterales; family Eremiobacteraceae; genus JABCYQ01. The sequence goes on from DATBOZ010000194.1 coordinate 3,939, forward strand.
CATTTCATCGACGACGCATTGAAAAATGTGGTGTCGTCGCGTCCGAGGGCCGGCGCTCGCTTCTTAGAGCGTGCGTACGGCCGGCTTCGGGAACGAACGCTCACCCCAACACGCCTGTGACCGAAACGAGAAACCACATGGATATTCGAGTGCGAGCGGCTTTGGCGGACGACGTTCCGCTCTTAAAAGAGCTGATCGACGAGATGTCCGTCTTCGAGCGTCTCCCCATCAGCATCACCGAGGACGTGTTGCTGCGCGATGGTTTCCACGGCGTGCCGAAATTCCGTGCTCTCCTCGCCTTCAACAAAAAAGAGCCTGCCGGCTACGCGTTTGTCTACGATTGCTACTCGTCGTTTGAAGGTCGAGGCGTCTACCTCGAAGATCTCTATGTGCGGCCGGCCTACCGAGGCAAAAGCGCCGCTATCGAATTGCTGCGCGCCGTCGCGCGTGCGGCGTTGGATAGTGAATGCTGCGGAATCGTGCTAAACATCTTGCGCTGGAACACGCCGTCGTACAAATTCTTCACACGCGCCGGAGCCGCGATCTTGGATGACCGCCAGGTGCTCCGCATCCCGCGAGAACGTCTCGAAGCGCTGACGCGTCCTTAGCACGTGGCAAAAGCCGACGGTACTAAGGAACGGCTCCGCGGTGCTCTCACACCATGAAGCAGTTACTGCTCGCGGTACTTGTCATCGCCGGCGGTTGTTCGAGCGGGGGCGGCAATCAAGTCCCGGACGCTTCACTGGCCAAAGTCTGGCTGAGACAGGAGGTCGCACTTGGTTCGAGGCGTCCCGACGTCATTTCATTCCTGAAAGGCCACACACTCGACGGCCGATTTTCGATGCAATCCGACTTCAAGTATCATGCCTTGCCGAGTATGGACTACGGTTGCAGCGCTTTTCGGAATCGTTCCGGCCATGAAGTCGAATGCGGATTTAACGGCGGTCGAGACGGTTCTTTTTCCTATACTTCAAGACGAACGATCATCGTGTACGTCTCAACACCAAAGAAAGATCGTTCCTTTGTGTGGTGCGACCTCTCCATGTTCATCGGATTCGACCAGCAGGACCGAGTCGATTCTCGGAAGGCCGCGCAAACCTGCACTGGCCCCTAGAGCGAGAGCGTCGAATACGCCCTTACGAAGGCACCGCCCAGAAGTCGGTGCCGTCGCTGGTGAAATCATCGTCCGGCGATTGCGTGCAGAAATCGATGCCGCTCCACGAATTGGTCGAGCCGTCGGACCAATGTGC
>DATBOZ010000195.1:0-3588 GCA_036561585.1 Candidatus Eremiobacteraceae bacterium
CGCATTTGTCGTCGCGGCGTAGCGACCGGTCGGGGACGTGGCAGATACCTTCACGCCGGAGAGCGGCGCGCCGGTGTCGGCGCTCGTGACCTTCCCGGAGATGACGCCGGTCGTGCCAGCTAACGCGGCAGTGTGAACGAATACCGAAATAAACGCGGCTGCTATGAAGAGGCCGATACTAGATAGTAAGAGGCCCACACGCGATGACGAATGAGTTTTCACTTCGTTTACCTCGCCGAAGAGATTATTTTGCGCACGAAAAATACGCAAAAATCGCGCACCCAACGGAATCTGTCCGTCTGCGTCCGACGCGCGAATGTTTAGATTTCCTTAAGGCTGAACCCGCCATCAAAAGCGGGACGTTTATCCCAATCTTGACGATTGGCACTCTCAATGCTATAGTGCTAAAAGTAAGTGAAATAGTCTAAGCCGACTCGACCGGCGGGACGCAAACCCGCGCCTCTGTCGCGGAACTTTCAGTCGCATTTCGGGTACAACGGTTAAGGGCAGCATCCTCCGCGCCGTGACTCGCCGGATTCATGGTCGGCTCGCGTCGACTCCAGATGAAAATCCAGCGCCGCTCGAGCGCGCGAATCAAATTCACATAGGAGTCAGAATTTCAGATGGCATCGCAAACGCGCACGTCGATCGGTTTTATGCTCACGGGAATGCTCGGCGTGCTGATCGGCGCGCTCATCGTGGCCTGTGGTTCAGGCAAGCTGCTTGGCACGTCGGCAACGGCGACGAGCAATGTCGCGGACGCCGCGTCGCTGCGCAGCATCGTCAATCCAGATCTGGAGCAGCGGATCATCGCTGCGGTCAAACAAGCCGAACCGTCGGTCGTGCTCATCAAATCCACGGTGCACGGCGTGCAGCAGTATCCGTTCGGCAACGATCCCTTCTTCAAACAGTTCTTCGGCCAAGGCCAGGGCGCGCAGCCGTACACGGCGCATGCGTCAGGCTCCGGCTTCGTCTACAAGCACGACGGCGACACCGCGTATATCGCGACCAACGCGCACGTGGTATGGAAGGCCGACAACATCGAAGTGCTGCTGTCGAACGGCCGCAAGTTCCCGGGTACGGTCGTGGGCAAAGACATTCAGGACGACCTCGCGCTGGTAAAGATCACCGGCGCCAACTTGCCGCCGGCGCTCCCGATCGGCGATTCGAAGGCGCTTCAGCAAGGCCAATTCGTGTTGGCGATCGGTGAGCCGGTCGAATTGCAGAACTCGGTGTCGTTCGGCATCGTCGCAAATGCAGACCGCCAAGGCATCGCCGCAGGCGGACAGGACGGCATCCCGTCCATCCACTACAACGATCTGATCCAGATCACCACACCGATCAATCCGGGCAACTCGGGCGGCCCGCTCATCACGGACACCGGCGAAGTGGTCGGCATCAATGCGGTCGTCGATTCCGGCGCTCAGAACATCGGCTTCGCAGTTCCCATGCAAAACGCCACGCCGATCCTCGCCGATATCCACAGCGGGAAATACGTCGCGACCACGCATCCGTTTATCGGCGTGCAGATGGCGCTGCTCGATCAACGGTGGCGGAACTACCTCAGCTATTCCGGCAAGACCGGAGTGTTGGTCGCCGCCGTCGTCTCCGGCAGCCCCGCTGACCAGTCCGGACTGCAGCAGGGTGACGTGATCCAGCAGATCAACCGCCAGTCGGTGAATTCGCCGGAAGACGTGACCAATATCGTCAAGGCCATGAAGGTCGGCCAGAAGGCGACGCTCGTCGTCTGGCGGCAAGGAAGCGTCCAGCCGGTCGACGTGACCCTCGGCGACGAAAACAATTACAGCATCCCGCAGGGTTAATATACTCAACTAAGTAGTAGGGCAAGCAACGCTTGCCCAAAGGCAGGGCGAGCGATGCTCGCCCTACTACATCGTCAACCACTAAACCAAAAATCCAGAGATAATTTCGGAGGAATCAATCAACATGGCGAAAGTCGTCGGCATAGACCTCGGCACCACGAACTCAGTTGTGGCATGCATGGAGGGGACGACGCCCACCGTCATCACCAACGCGGAAGGCAGCCGGCTCACGCCGTCCGTCGTCGCGTTCACGAAAAGCGGCGAGCGCCTCGTAGGCCAGTTGGCCAAGCGTCAGGCGATCACAAATCCCGATCGCACCGTGGCATCGATCAAACGTCACATGGGCACCGATTTCAAGGTGACCATCGACGGCAAGAACTATACACCGCAAGAGATCTCGGCGATGATCTTGCAAAAGCTCGCGAATGATGCGAGCACGTATCTCGGCGAGAAAGTCACGCAAGCGGTCATCACGGTGCCGGCCTACTTCAACGACGCGCAACGTCAGGCGACGAAAGACGCGGGCCGCATCGCAGGGCTTGAAGTGCTGCGCATCATCAACGAACCCACTGCGGCCGCGCTCGCGTACGGTCTCGACAAAAAAGGCAACGAGACGATTCTCGTCTGGGATCTCGGCGGCGGCACGTTTGACGTCTCGGTCCTCGAGGTCGGCGACGGCGTCTTCGAAGTGAAGTCCACGAACGGCGACACCCACTTGGGCGGCGACGATTACGACAAGCGCATCGTCGAATGGCTCGTTTCTGAATTCAAAAAAGACCAGGGCATCGACCTCGGCAGCGATCGTCAAGCGCTCCAGCGCCTCACCGAGGCGGGCGAAAAAGCTAAGGTCGAATTGTCGTCCATGACCCAGACGTCCATCAATCTGCCGTTCGTCACGGCCGATCAGAACGGGCCGAAGCACATGGACTACACGCTGACGCGCGCGAAATTCGAACAGCTCACCGCCGATCTCACCGAACGGTGCCGCAAGCCCTTCGAGCAAGCGCTGGCCGACGCGAAGCTCTCCATCGGCGATATCAACGAAGTCGTCCTGGTCGGCGGGTCGACGCGCATGCCCGCGGTCGTCGAGCTCGTCAAGCAACTGACCGGCAAGGAACCGCACCAAGGCGTCAACCCGGATGAAGTGGTGGCGGTTGGTGCGGCGATTCAAGCCGGCGTGTTGTCGGGCGACGTCAAGAATGTCGTGCTGCTCGATGTCACTCCGCTCTCGCTCGGTTTGGAGACGCTCGGCGGCGTGATGACCAAGCTCATCGAGCGCAACACCACGATCCCCACGCGCAAGTCGCAGATCTTCACCACCGCAGAAGACGGGCAGACGTCCGTCGACATCAGCGTCTTCCAAGGCGAGCGCGAGATGGCCCGGGCGAACAAAGCGCTCGGCCAGTTCCGCCTCGAGGGCATCGCACCGGCGCCGCGGGGCATTCCGCAGGTCGAAGTGGGCTTCGACATCGACGCGAACGGCATCACGCACGTGAGCGCCAAAGATCTGGGCACCGGTAAGGAACAGCGCATCACGATCACGGCGTCGAGCAATCTGTCGAAGGATGAAGTTGACCGCATGGTGCGCGAGGCCGAATCCCATGCGGACGACGATCGCAAACAGCGCGAGGCTGCGGACATCCGCAACCGCGCCGATCAACTCGTCTATGTGACCGAGAAGACCCTCAAGGAAGTCGGCGACAAAGCGGCCGCGTCGGATCGTCAAGACGTCGAGAAGGCGCTCGAGAACTTGCGCTCGCTGCTG
>DATBOZ010000196.1:0-17418 GCA_036561585.1 Candidatus Eremiobacteraceae bacterium
GGGCGCGTGGTCGAATCTATATCGACGCGCGCCGCTGGATGCAGGCGGACCAGCCGCGCGAACATCTTGCGGCGCTGCAACGGGCGATCTGGCAAGATCTGCGCGTCGAACTGCATTATCGCGACCGTGCCGGAAAAGTCACCCGGCGCATGGTCGAACCGCTCGGCCTCGTCGCAAAAGCCGGCATCTGGTATCTCGCGGCGCAATCGGGTGAGGAGATGCGCGTGTTTCGCGCGGAGCGGATCATCGGCGTGCGCGTCACCGACGAGCGATTCGCGTGGCCGCCGGAATTCAACCTCGAGCGGTTTTGGGGGGAGTGGAGCGCCGCGCTTGCCGATCGCGTGCCTCGCTATGCGGTGAAACTCCGCTTGCGAAGCCAAGATGGGACCGTTCGCGAAGCGCTTGGCTGGTTTGAAACCCGCTTCGAGGCCGACGGCAGCGTCGCGCACGTCTCGTATCCTGGGCCGGAGACGGCGCTCGGCGATGTTCTCGCGCATGGCGGCAAAGTCGAGGTGCTCGAGCCCGCAGAGTTGCGCCGGCGCGTGGTGGCGTGCGCGCGCGAAGTGCTGGAGTGCTACGCGCCGCCCGTGTAGTGCCGACCTTTATGGTTGGCCGGCAAATATTTTCACATCGATCGATTTCTCATCGAGAGTCCGTGAACTTCGCCTCATCGGGCGACAAATATTTCAAGCTCTGGGTCCATTGTATCAGGTATCCGACGACCACCCCTCCGGCTAGATCTTCGACTATTTTGTCGGGCGACCGCCGGCTTACGAGTTCGACGATCAGATAGGGTCTGTACAGGCCGCCGACGATTGCTACGAACAATCGGACACGACTTTGCGCTTTTTCAGAGAGCGGCACACCCAAGTCTTAGGTACGCCGCTTCACGAACCCGTTCGCTTTATTTCGCGCCGGCCGACCATAAAGGTCGGCCCCACATTATCCATACATCCCAGTCTATATACCGAGGCCGACCATAAAGGCCGGCACTACAGCGCGGCGGCGTAGCGGACTTCGCCCGCGATCACGGTCATCGTCACCGCGATATCTTTGATCTCATGCGGAGCGGCTTCGTCCAGCGGCCGCTCGAGAATCGCAAAATCCGCGGCCATGCCCGGAGCGATCGTGCCGCGCTCCGATTCTTCATAGGCAAGCATGGCGGCGTCGGCGGTATAGGCACGCAGCGCATCATCGATCGAGTAGCGCTCCGCAGCGACGTGGTGATTGACCAAACTGTGCATGCCGAGCAGTGCCGAGAGTTTGGTCACTGGGCTGTCCGAGCCGCCGCAGACGATGCAGCCGGCACGACGCGCGCTCGCGAAGAGATTCATCGCAAGCGCGCGTTCGGATCCGAAGCGCGCCGCATACATGCCGTTCTCCCCGCCCCACAGGTGATCGAACGCCGGCTGCATGGAGAGGAAGAGACCGCAGCGCGCCGCGCGCGCGATCTGGTCGGGATGCGCGATTTCGAAGTGATCGATCGACGGGCGCAGTCCGGGCAGCGGACCTCGTTTGGCGATCACCGTCTCCCATGCTGCGATCGCCTCTTCTATCGCGCGATCGCCGATCGCGTGCACGCCGAGCGACAGCCCGGCTTCGGCTGCTTCGTCGAACAGTTCGGTCAGATGCTCGCGCGTGACGTAGAGCTTGCCGTGCCCGCGCAGTGGATCGTCGCAATAATCGCCTTGCACAGCCGCCGTTCGCGAGCCGATCGACCCATCCAAGAAGATGTCGCCGCCGAACAGCCGGCCGCCCAGCGCGCGGGCTTTTGCAACGCTGTGCGTGCACGATTTCGAGATCACGCGAACCGGCAATCCGGCGTTCGCCCGATAGACGGACTGCAACTGGTCCAGCTGCGCGTCGCCTTCGATGACGTTATGCACGGTCGTGATGCCGGCTTCGAGCGCCATGCGCGCGGCGCGTTCGTCCGCACGGCGCAGCGCGTCCGCGGGAAGCGACGCGAACATCGCGTTCTGCGCGGCGTAATTCGCTGCTTCGAACAACCGGCCGGTGAGCGTGCCGTCCCCATCGCGTTCTGCTCCTGCCAACGCTTCGACACCGAACAACGCGGCGGCCGCGCTGTTGACCACACACGAGTGGCCGTCGATCCGTGAAAGCAGGCAGGGCCTTGCACCGGTCACCGAATCCAGCTCCTTGCGGAGCGGCGGCCGGTTCTCGGCCAGGCGTTGATCTTCGTACGGCCCCGCGAAGATCAACGGCTCCTGAAGCCGGGAGACTTGCGCGAGGATGGACGGCACGTCGGCGCAACGCCCGATATCGTGCTCGCCGGCGATGAGGCCGGTGCCCGTGAGGTGCATATGGCAATCATGGAATCCCGGATAGAGCGCGCCGCCGCGGCAGTCCACCACCTCGACGTCAGCGCCGATGCCGGTCGGCGCAGCATCGAGCACGCGCTCGATCTTGCCGTCTCGCACGAGCACGCCTGCGCCGCGCGGCACGTGCCCGCCCGGCGTGCCCAGCCGAGCGTTCGTGAACGCGACGGCGCGGATCACGCCTTCAGATGCTCCACTCCCACGTATTCCAGAATTCGGTCGCTGCGTGAGCCGGCCGGTAACCGGCGAAGTCCACGTTGGCCACGTCTTGCTGCTCGGCGAATCCGACGATGATGCTCGGCAGCTGCTGTGCGATGATCTTCTGAATGATTGCATAGGAGCGCTTGCGCACGTTTTGATCGAACGATGAAAGCGCGATTTGTTCAGCCGCGTCCAACTGCGGGTTGCAGAACCGATCGACGTTCTGCCCGTTCGGCGGAAATTGAGCGCACATATATTGCGTGGAATCATCGGGATCCACGCCGTTGATCCATGAGCCGAGCGCGACGTCGAACTTGCCGGCCTGCAGCGTCCCGCCTTCACCTGCGGTCGCAAAGAAGATCGGCGACACGACGCCCTTGGTCGAGATGTCCGCTCCTACCGCCCGCCACTCTTCCTGCAGGATCGCCGCAATGGTCGTCGAGACCACCGACCCGGTCGGAATCGTTATGGTCAGCGCGAGTCGTGTTCCGGCTTTCACGCGAACGCCGTCGGCTCCCATCTTCCAGCCGGCTTGATCCAACGTGGCATTTGCTTTCGCGAGATCAAACGAGTACCGAACGACATCGGGCTCGTACGCCCACGAAAAGACCGGCTGATCGCTGTCGGCGGGCGTATAGATCCCGTGCAGCGCCTCGGCGCAGATCCGCCGCTTATCGACCGCGTAGGCGAGCGCGCGCCGCACCCGGACGTCGCTCAATATCGGACTTTGATTATTGAGATAGATCTGCGAATATTGGTCGAACGGCGTGAGGTACCGGTGCGTGCCCGGGATGTTCGCAAGACTCGGCGCCTGCGACGACGGCGCGCGATATTGCAAATCGATTTCACCTGTTTTGAGTTGGGTGAGCAACGTGTTCTGATCGGGAATGATGGAGATCTCAATTTCTTTGAGCTTAGGCGCGCCGCGCCAATACGATGGATTCGCAACCAGTTTGATGAGCCGGCCCTTTTCGTATGATGCCACGCGAAATGGTCCCGTTCCGATCGGCGTCCGATTGTAATCGACGTGATTCAAATCCGGATACGTATCCAAGAGATGCTTGGGGAGGATAGGGATCGGGGTACCGCTCATGGTGAAGAAACTTGCGATGAACGGTGCGAACGGTTTGCGCAAGTGCACGACGATGGTCGCGTCGTCGCGCTTGTCGATCGCGACGATGTCGTCGTAACCGAGGCGGGTTCCCACGAAATTGTGCGGATTCATGACCTGCTGCCATGAATAGATCACGTCGTCCGCGCCGAACGGAACTCCGTCTTGCCATTTGACTCCACGGCGGAGATGATAGACGATGGAGAGTCCGTCGGGCGCGATGTCGCCGTTCGCCAGCGTTGGAACGCGCTCCGCAAGCTCCGGAACCCACTGGTTGAGGTCATTCCAATTGAAGAGATAGCCGGCCCAGAACATCGAGATGTCGACCGAGATCTGCGACGTGCTGATCAGTGGATTCAGCGTGTCGGGTTCGTTTGCAAGGCCCCAGCGCAAGACGCCGGGGATGGTATGCGGGTTGCCGGCCACGACCGGCGCGCCGGACTCCGTCGAGACTTTCGTGCACGCGGCCGCGAGACACGCGGTCGCGAGCAGCAGCACGCGGATGGCCGGCCGCATCCTCAAATGCTCCACTCCCATGAATTCCAGAATTCGGTGACCGCCGGCGCCGGCTTGTAGCCGTGCAACGTGTTGCGCACCGCGTCGAGGCGTTTGGTCCAATAGAGAAAGTCGAGCGGCGCGTCTTCTGCCAGCAAGGCGTTGATACGCGAGTAGGCGAGCGCGCGCGTGCGCCGGTCGAAGCTCGTCATGCCGATGCGTTCTTGCGCATCGATGCGTGGGTCGCAATAGAACCGCGTGTTGTATCCGGCCGGCGGAATCTGATCGCACCCCCACATCGCTTCGTCGTCGGGATCGACGCCGCCGATCCAGCCGTCGTGGGCGATGTCATACTTGCCGCTCTTGAGGATGCCGCCCACCTGCCGCGCGGCTTCAAACAAACTCGTCGGATACGATTTGAGTTCGATCGCCACGCCGATCTGCTTCATCATGTTCTGGAAAACCGGCGCGAGCCGCACGGAATCGCCGCGGCCCGACGAATATGCGAAGACCAGCGCTAGCGAATTCCCGCCTTTATGGCGGACGCCGTCAGCCCCCATGCGCCAGCCGGCCGCGTCAAGCAACGCTGCCGCGCCGCTAGGATCGTACTTCGCCGCGTGCACGTTGGGATCGAAGGCCCAAGTCCCGGGCAATTGGTCGCCTTCTGCCGGAATCGCTTCGCCGCGCATGACCGTGCGCACGATATAATCGCGATCGACGCCCATTGAGATCGCGCGCCGCACCCGTATGTCGTCCAGTGGGGCGCGCGCGGTGTTGAATTCGAGATACCAGTATTCGGCGAACGTGGTGTTCAGCACGTGGACACCGGGGATCGACGACAACTCCGATGCAAGCGAACTCGGCGGATCGTAGTACAGGTCGGCCTCGCCGGTCTTCATCATCACGGCGCGCGTGTTCGCGTCGGGCACGATCAAGTAGTCGATTTCCCGCAGGCGCGGGGGACCTTGCCAATAGTTCGGATTGGCGGTCAGGACGACGCCGCTTGACGGATCGAACGACTTGACGATGAACGGACCGGTGCCGACCGGTTTGACATCGTACGCCGCGTGGTTGATGTCGTGCAGATTTTCGAGCAAGTGCGCGGGCAATATCGACATCGGCGTCGGCCCGGGCCCGAAATATGCGGCGAGTGCCGGCGCGTACGGCTGCTTCAAATGCACGACGACCGTGTGCGGGTCGGGCGCGTCCATGCCGGCGATATCATCCCAACCGGATCGGCTGATCACGTTGTTGTTCGGGTTCATGATCGCGTGCCACGAGAAGATGACGTCGTGCGCGCCGAACGGCGCCCCGTCGTGCCACGTGACGCCGGTGCGCAAGTGATAGGTGATCGTGCGGCCGTCTTTGCTGACGCCGCCGTTTTCCGGACTTGGAATTTCCGTCGCGAGCTCCGGTTCGAGGTCACCGTGCGCGTTGACGCGGAAGAGCCATGCTCCCCAGAGCATCCCGAGATCCACCGCCGACTGGATGCTGCTGAGTTCGGGGACGAGCGAATCGATCGAGCCCGCCCCGACGATGCGCAGGACGCCGGTGTTCGCGACCGGCGGCGCGACGGCGCTGCTTGTTTTCGTGCACGCGCTCGCCGCCAATGCAAGCGCGAGCGCGACGCAGAGACCGGCGACGCGCAGTCGCATCAGATGCTCCACTCCCACGTGTTCCAGAACGTCGTCACCGCGTGGGCCGGTTTATAGCCCTTGAGATCGACGTTGGCGATGTCTTGGCGCGCCACGTACCAGATGAACATCGTCGGCAGTTGCTCTGCAAGGATCGATTGGATCGTGTCGTAGGCGGGCTTGCGCTTTGCCGGATCATATTCGTTCAGCGCGACGAGCTCGGCGGCGTCCAAGCGCTTGTCGCAGAAGAAATACTGGTTCTGTCCACCTTGTGCCGGAGTCTGATCGCACATGAAGTTGACCGAATCGTCGGGGTCAACGCCGTTGATCCACGAATAGAACCCGGTGTCGTACTTGCCGTTCTGCAGCAGTCCGCCCGCGCCGTAGCTCGCGAACATCAGCGCCGAGTCTGAGTTCTTCACGTCGGATTTCACGCCGACCGCATGCCATTGCTCCTGCACCACCGCCTCCAAGTTGCGCGTCTCTGCAGCGCCCGTCGTACCCAACATGGCGAGTTCGAGCGTCTGTCCGCCCTTGTGGCGGTAGCCGTCGTTGCCCATCATCCAACCGGCCGAATCGAGCAGCGCATCGGCTTTCGCCGGGTCGTAGTCGTATTTCATCACGTTGGCGTTGTGTGCCCAAAGGAACGGCGGCTGATCGGTATCCGCCGGGATGTACAGACCGTGCGAGATCTTCGCGATAAGATCGCGCTTGTTAGTCGCATAGGCAAGGGCGCGGCGCACGCGCAGATCGGCGAGGATCGGGTTGTGCAGATTGAACGCGATCTGACGGTACTGCGTGAACGGCGTGTGATAGACGCGCGTGCCGGGAATCGACGCGAGGCTCTCGGCCTGCGACGACGGCGCGTTGTACTCGAAATCGAGCTCGCCGGTCCTCAGCTGCGTGAGGATCGTGGTCTCATCCGGGATGATCTCATAGTCGATCTCGCGGATCTTCGGCGCGCCCCGCCAGTAATTTTGATTTGCGACCATTTTGATGAGGCGACCCTTGTCGTACTCCACGACTTTGAACGGACCCGTGCCCACCGGTATCCGGTTGAAGTCGGCTTTGTTGATGTTCGGGTACTTCGACAAGATATGCTTTGGTAAGATGGGATACGCCGTGCTCGACATGGTGAAGAATGTCGCGACGAACGGCGCCCATCGCGCTTTCAAATGGACGACGATCGTGTAGTCGTCTTTCTTCTCGATCGACGCGATGTTTGTGTAGCCGACCCGGCTGCCCACGAAGTTGGCATTGTTCATCACTTGTTGATACGTGTAGATGACGTCGTCGGCTGAAAACGGCGCGCCGTCCTGCCATTTCACGTTCGGTCGCAGGTGGTAGGTGATCGCAAGGCCGTCGGCGCTGATGCCGCCGTTCTTCGTGGTGGGCTCCTGTGTCGCGAGCTCGGGCACGAACTTGTTCTCGTCGCTCCAGTTGAGGAGATAGCCACCCCAAAACATGGAGAGGTCGATTTCGATCTGCTGATTGCCCACCACCGGGTCCATCGTGTCCGGCTCGGCCACCCCGCCCCAACGCAGCAACCCGTGCACCGTATGGGAGTTGCCGGCGCCCACACCGGGAGCACCGGTCTCCGTGCTCACCTTCGAGCACGCGGCGAGCCCCACGGCGATTGCGGCGACGAGAACGAGAACTAGCGGCGAACGATGCATAGCGGCGCGTACTCCATCACGGTGGTGTTGCGATGCGGTTCAACGACCGTAGTTAATCGGCCTCGCGCGCTTCATCCTGCACGCGCGCGCCGTCGCCGCGCGACGGCGTTCTATGGAGAGGCGACGCGTCGGGGTGCGCGAATTCGCCTTCGTGAATCGACGCGTTGTGATCGCCGCGGTCGTCGCCATGCTAGCGGCAGCGATGCTCGGCGTGCAATCGGCGTCGGTTTCGCGCGAAGGCGGTCCGGCGCCGACGATGTCCCCGTCGGGCGCCTGCGCCCTGACGGTCACGTCGGTCGCCTATGCGCGTAATGGCACGCCGATGTTGCCGGGCGACGTTATCTTGCTCGACCGGATGACGCCCGCGCAGCGCGTGCTCGCAACGCACGACAGCAGCGCGGTCGGCGAAGTCGAATCGATGGTCGTGCAGCGTGACGGCCGCACGATCCGTCTTGCGGCGACGGTCGCAAGCCCCGAGCCCGCATCGTATTGGGCGCCCTCCTTCGCGGTCAAAATCGTCATGCTGCTCGCCGGCGTCTTCTTGCTATGGCGAGGGCGAGACGCGGCTTCATTGCATTACGGTATCGCCAGCTCGTTCTTCGCGGTCGCCATCCTCCCGCTCAGCGATGCGATACTTTCCCCCGCCGCGCGCAATATCGACGAGGCGCTCGCGCAAGTCTTCGCCGGCATATCGGCGTTCGCGCTCTACCTCACGTTCGAAGATCTCGCGCGCGGAGCGATTCGCGAGAAGGTGTTGACGGCATGCCGCATCGTCGTTGCGGCGTGCTCGCTGCTCTTCATCGCGAATGCGGTCGAGTTTTCGTTTGCACGATCGGGAAGCGGCTGCTTTGTGCCGGCGCTGTTCGTCCTTCGCTATCCGGCGTTGATGGTCGCGCTTGCGGTGATGCTCGGCGTGCTCGGCACGACGTTCATCCGCGCGACCGGCCTGCAGCGGCAGCGCGTCCGCTGGGTCTTTTGGTCGACGATCGTCGGCTTCTCCGGCGTCGTCCTCTGGTTGATCGATCCGGCGCTCCGCGCGGCCGTCTTGACGAGCGTCGTGATCACGATCGGCTACGCGTATGCGATCTTGCGGCACCGCGTCATCGACGTCGGCTTTGTCATCAACCGCGCGATCGTCTTCACCACGGTCACCGGCGTGGTATTCGCGGTCTTCGCTCTGGTGAGCACGCTCGTCGAAAAGCTCACGTTGCCTTCCGGCGAGAGCATCGTCGTGCAGTCGGCGGTCGCCCTGGCACTCGCTTTTTCGTTCGACTTCGGTTACAAGCGCGTCGAGCGGTTGATCGACCAGGTCTTCTTTCGCGACCGCCACAACGCCGAGGTCGCCGTGCGCCGCTTCACGGACGAGGCACGCTTTGCGGCAAACGCTGCCGGCCTCCTCGGGCGCGCGTTATCGGTCGTCTGTACGTCGCTGCGCGCCACGGCGGCATGCGTCTACGAAGAGCATTCCGGTTCGTTTCGCTTAGCGGCTGCGAGCGGCCGCGAGTCATTCCCGCAGGTGATCACTGCTGACGATGCCGCGATCGCGTGCTTGCGCGCGGACATGCAGGACGTGGACCTCGCGGATATTCAAAGCGCGCTGACCGGCGAAGGGTATGGATTCGCGCTTGCCGTTCAGGGCCGGCTCATCGGCGTGCTCGTCGTCCGCGGGCGCGACGATGCCGAGGCTTTCGATCCGGAAGAGCGCAGCCTTGTCCGCGCTCTCGCGCGCGAAGTCGCACACGCCTTGCAGGCGATCGCCGCCGCCGACAACATCGCCTTCATCGCAGCACTTGCTGCAGGGGACGTCGACCAAAAGGAGGCTCGTGAACGTGCGCAAACGCTGATCGCACGAGAACCTTACGAGAACACGTAGCCTCGGCTGCGCGGCTAGTGAAGCGCTACCCGTCCGATGCCCGGCGGGTTGATCTGCGCAAACCAGACGTTGCCGTCGGGGCCGGCAGTGATATCCACCGGCGTTCCGGCGGTCTTCAATTCCGTCACAGTTCCTGTGGGCGTGATCCTTGCGATCTGATTGAGCGCCTGCTCTGTGAACCACATGTTTCCATCGGGCCCAAGCGTGATAGCGCCGAGTCCGGCGTTTGGCGTGATCCCAGCATAGAATTGGCTGAAGGCAACAGCCGACGTCATGCGTCGAATCGTATTATTGACGGAGTTAGGGAACCAAACGTGACCGTCCGCACCAAACGCCAGATCTCCCAAACCCGGAAAAAATCCGTTATGCGGGCTCGGTCCGACCACGAATTGAGTGATACCGCCGGCCGGGGTGCTTCGTCCGATGCTGTGATCGAGCGCCTCAGTGAACCAAACGTTGCCGTCCGGTCCGGTCACGATCGACATGGGTCCTGAATTTGGGCCTGTCGCGAACTTGGTCGCCGTACCCGTCGGCGAGATTCGGCCGATCTCCGAAGTGCTTTCCACCGTGAACCAGAGATTGCCGTCGGGACCTTTGCAGACGCTGGATAGTGGAACGCCACCGGACAAGAAATAGAGTGTGAAGATGCCCATCGGCGTTATCCGGCCAACTCCACCCGCGCCGACGTGGCTAACGGTGAACCACATATTTCCATCGGCACCTGCGGCGATATCATCGATCGAATTGCCGGAAAAGATCGGAATATCGTTCACCTGACCGCTCGGCGTCATCCGGCCAACGGTTCCGCCGGCATCGGCGAACCAAAAATTGCCGTCTGGACTCGTGGCGATCGCGGTCAAGCGTTCGGTGGTAAAACCGGACGTGAAATAGGTGATCGCCAACAACGGCGAGGGTGAAGGCAGCGGCAATCCGCCGCCTGGTGACGACGTGCTTCCCGCGCCGCTACACGCCGCCGTGAAGCCCGCGATTGCGATGAGCAATCCCTTTGCACATGACCCGAATCGGTCTGTCCTAGTTGTCATGGCGCCGACGCCTTGATCTTCGAGACTTCTCGATGGAGCCGACGGCCGGGATTGAACCGGCGACCTACGGTTTACGAAACCGTCGCTCTACCAGCTGAGCTACGTCGGCGTGCTTTGTCGCGCGGTGATTGAGGGTCGTTTGTTCACCGTCCGTGCCGCATCCGTCCTCTCGAACATACGGTGATTTTCGGGCCTAGTGCTCGCGTGGTGCGACGCGCGCGCGCAACGACGCGACTTTGTCGCGCAGCCCTCTGCCCGTGAAGATGCGTCGTTTGCCGTCGATCAACGTCATTTCGCCGAAACTCGATAGCGTATGAAGCCCATTGCCATAACCGCTGCGTGGGAACGGTTGGACGCTTGCCACGGCCTTTTCTTTGAAACGAGTGGGACTGAGCCGCGTGATCTCATTGATCGTCACCGCGCCGCCGTACGTGCGCGAGCAATCTTGGCTTGGCCGGAAAAGTCGTCCGTCGTACACGAAGGGCGTTCCCGCCGGACGCGAAGATCGCACGTCGATCTTCACCGGGTTTCTAGCGTGGGGCACGAATTCCGCGAGCAGATCATCGGCATACCACACCAGCAATTTCATATGCTCGCCGTCGGCCGCGTCGGTGCAGAAAAGCCACCAGCGGTTGTCGCGCTTGAACAACGTCGGATCGATGCAGGCGAAGTTCGGCAGGATCACCCGCATGGCCTCATAGCCGTCGGGAAGATGGGTCGCCTTGTACAGCACCGCCTCGCGCGCCTGACTCGTCTCGGGAACGCAATAGAGATCGTCGTCCGCTTTGAACAGAAATGGATACGACGCGTGGACCTCGGTGGGAATGGCCGGCACAGCAGTGGGGCGCCATCTGCCGTTGTCGAAGCCGAGCGCACAAATCGAACCGAGCTGCGTGCGATAGTCGTAGGTCTCGCAGAGCACCGCCGGCGTGCCGCCGACGTGCGCTCCCATGGGGTCCGCGAAATATCGATTGCGATCGCGATTCGGGAACCATGAGACAGGCGGTGCTGCAATGGGTTGCAGGAACCGGTCTATCGGCTCGTCCACCAGGCCGACGTTCCATTGATCTTCGAAGAAGAGATTTGGCAGGCGCGCCAATGTATGCTTCAACAAGCACCAGGCAAGATGCATCCGCATGCTCAGGGCCGGAAGCGTCGGGTCGGGCACCGCGGTCATCGCGAACGCCTCTCCGTCATCTTCGTGTTGTCCAAGCCGGACATTTTTCGCGACGTAAGCGGGCCAGTGCGATACCTCTGCAAGCACTTGTTCGGCGTTGGCATTTGACCGATGCAGTATCGTGGCGAAAAAGCCGCTGCGTAGGGGTGTCGCATCTTGAACGTCAGGATGCTGGCCACAGAGAACCGCGGCGGTCACCGGATCGCCCGCGATGATCTCCCGGACCCCCGGCGGGTAGTTCGCATATTTGGCGACGTCTCCGAACCGGAAACGCCACAGCCCGTGCTTCGCGTTTGACACTCGCCTCGGGTCGCAGGGTCCGAAGCCGACGTACAGCACGAAATCGAGGCCGAGATCCGCCAGGACAATGTCGCGCTCGGTACCGATCGTCGGCGCCGCCGCGCCGGCGGATGGAAAGAAATCGTGAATCGAAGTGGCTAACGCACGCGCGGGGGGCTGCATGTTTGCGCGAAACGCGCCGCCGTCCAAAGCTGGTGCGTGGGGCAGATCGTCTGCGACGACGATAGCTGCGAGGTCGGCGTCGCCGCCGGCGAGGAGTTCGCGAAGCGTCACGACTTGCCAGTGCTCGAGCATCGGACTATCGCACAGCAACGCAAAACGTAAGCGCGGACGCGTCGAGTTTTCCGGCGTTTGATCGTCTATCGAGTTTCGCAGCGCCGTATCCAGTGGAACCAGACGCGCCGGATCATCCGCCCGCGAAGCACCATGCCCAGTTTCTCCGAACCGCGTCGCGATGCGATGTTGTCCGTTTGGACGTAGCCGATCGGCTCGTACCCATCCTTCGCCACCTGTTGGGCGAGGAGTGAAAGCGCTATCGGGTAGACGCCCTTGCCGCGGGCGGCAAGCGGCGTTCGCGCATCGTACATGATGCCGGTCGGCCGTCCGAACATAAATGCGAAATCCCAGCCAAGTTCGGCGGTGGCCAAACGATCGTCGACCCGGTACCAAACGATGTGGACGACGTTATCGTTGTCGAGCACCACGAACGGCTTGTGCCCTTGCTTCAATCGCTTGCGCAGATCGTGCAGCGTGCTGTCGCCGAGATAATCGGGAAACGTGGTCACCGCGTCGGCAAGATCGCTCAGCGACCCCTCGCGAAACGTCAGCCCGCGCATCTCCGTCGGCTTGTCTGGCGCTTTGAGGGTGAATACCAGCACCTCGTCGCGGGCATAGATCGCCGAACGAAAGAGCCGAACGGCACTGGTCGACGCGACGCGCGCCAAGCCGTCGCGCCGCAAGATGCGCGTGACGCGGCTCGCGGCCCCCTGGACGGCTGCGATCGTGGTCTTGGCGGCGCGATAAAGCGACGGGCGTGATCGCAGCAGTGCTTGTGCCGCGTGCCCGACGTGCGTGATCCGCCCTTTCGGCGTCCGCGGATACAGTGTCAACGCGAAATTGCGCCGCGTATGATTCGCATACCGGCTTTTGTACGCCTCATCTCCAACAGTGAAATCGAATTCTCGTATTCCGTGGTCTTGCGCGTACAGGAAAAGATGCCGGAGCAGCACTTGTCCGGGCGATAGGTCGAAGTATTCGATATCGAACGTCGGCGAATAGAGCACGAATTTGCCGTCGAGTTGAAAGCCGAAGTTGTAGGCGATGGGCCGGTCGTCCAACGCCAACACAGAGAAGCGTAAATCCGTCCGCGGATCGAGGTTTTCCACGAGCGCCGCAAAGAGATCGCGACCGGATTGATCGAGGCATTGACTACGAACCCCCGCCAACGCGCGGCATCGGATGTGCTGATGATAGAACGACGGCAGGTGGCCGCGGGCCTCTTCGCGGTCTTCGAGATGACGGAACGTCAGCGTGCCGATCTTTTCAAATTTGCGTATGCTTTGCGAAACGGTGGTCTTCGTCACGATGGACTTCAGCGATTCCGCACGCCCTTCATCGAGCAACACTGTTGGGCACAGTGCGGAAAACGTCAACCCGGTGCGGCCTCGCAGACCGGGCGGCAGTTCGTTGCGCGCAGCCGCGAGCAGCGACGATTCCGGCACGTCGTCGAGTCTCCCGATCTCCCAAGGAATAGGGGAATCGTCGAGCGCCGCGATAGCGGCACGCAAGACGTCCGCCTTGTTCGCCGGTTCGCAAAGAAGGTCGTTGTAATCGGTTGCCGGGTATCCGACGAATCGCAACGTCCGCTCGTGCACGACGAGGGGCAGGATACCAACGCAGGTGCCGTCTTGAAAAACCGCCGGTGTGAGCAACTGCGCAGCGCCGCCGTAGGCCTGCCACCACGATTCGATCCAGCGAAATCCGCCGAATACTTCTCTATCGGGGTTCGCTTCCCATAATCTCTTCCACTCGCTTGCCAGGACCTGCACGTCCGCGAAGTCGGTGAGAAGCCGGCACGTCATCGGTCGCGCTTGCGGTTGTGATGCAATCACCAAGATGCGGTTCGCTTTCGTCGCGCCTCGCTTCGACTCTTGCGATGCGCGCCGCAACGGACGCCGATGAAGTGGAGGCTATGCATGCGATGCGCCGAATCGGCCCGATGATCGTATGAAACGCGTTCTCCTCATCACGTACTGGTTTCCACCGCAGCCGGCTGCCGGCGCATTGCGTACCGGTTACATCGCCCAACATCTGCGAGAGTTCGGATGGGAGCCCGTGGTGCTCACGCGGGAATACCCTGGGTCGCCCGAAATCGACTGCCGCGTCGAATACGTGCCTGAGCCCGGGCGATCACGGTCGAAGATCCAGTCGCCCGATGATCGAGCGGTCAACGTTCGGCCGCGCCATCCTCTCGAACAACGCTTGCGGGATCTCGTCAAGTGTTTCGTCCGTGTTCCCGACGATTATAGCGCGTGGATGCCGGCGGCGATCGGTCGCGCCTTTGCGCTTGCGCGGTCACAAAACTTCGATGCCGTGATCAGCTCGTCGCCGCCCCCGAATGTGCATTTCATCGCGCGTGCGGTCGCGACCCGATTCCGGCTTCCGTGGATCGCCGATTACCGGGACCTGTGGTCGGGCCCATACGTGCCGCATTTCTCGCGGTTCTTCGGGCCGACGCGGCTGGCCATATTCTATGCCATGGAACGTTGGCTCTTGCGCGGCGCCGCCCGGATCACCGCAGCCACCCAAGGTCACGCGGACGCGCTGTCGCAGAACTTCGGCAGACAAGACGTCGAGGCCATCCTCAACGCCAGCGATCCAACCGTTTGGAATTCGATCGAAGATGGTTGGCCGACCGATTTTCGTTTTTGTTATGCCGGGCAGCTTTATCCGAAACTACGGACCCCAAACCTGTTGTTTTCGGCGGTGGCGAAGCTTCGCGAGCTGGGTGACGCCGCCGGACTCGCGGCGCGCTTCGATTTTTTCGGGAACGCGCCGGAGTTCACGCTCGAGTGCGCGGCAAATCACGGAATTTCTGACGCAGTGAGGGCATTCGGGCTCGTCGAGCGACGAATCGCGCTTCGCGCCCAAAAAAACGCAGCGGTGCTCGTGCTGCTGCTCAACATGGTGAGCGATGCGGATCCTATCGAGCGCGCGAACCCGGGAAGCAAGATCTTTGAATACGCGGGTGCAAAGCGGCGCATCCTCGCGTTGGGATTCCCGCACAACGTGGTTGAACGAGTCCTTCATGAGACCGAGCTCGGGCTCTACGCAAGTGACCGGGAAGCGTGCATGGCCGCGATACGGACGCTCTACGACTATTACCTTAGCGGCGAGATCATCCCCCCGGAGCGCGCGTCCGACTGGTTCACCTCGCCCCGCGACATCGCGCGCCGGTTTGCTTCGTTGCTGGACCTCGCGGTGGAAAACAGGCGGCGCTAACCCGTCGGCTGCGAGGGCGGACTCGACTCGCGTTCGTTCCGCGCCCCGAAGAAGCGCCGGAACGATCGAAGCGTGCGGCGGCCGGCCGCGCGAAGCGAGAAGTCGCGATGCAATCCGTCGATCAACGTCGATGCGCCGATCGCAGAGAGCGTGTGCAGTCCGCGGGCATACCTCCCTCGCGGCGGCTCGATCACGGCGATCGTCTCCTCCTCATAGCGGCGCTCGTCGATCGCGTTGACGCGTACGATGCTGACGCGCCGCCCATACTTGCGGGTGCAATCCTGCGCCGGCCGGTGCAGCACGCCATCGAGCAGGAACGGCGCGCCGGCAGGTCGCGCGGAGCGGATATCGACTTTGACGGGATTGCGCAAGTGCGGCTGCCATGGACCGGTGAGCGCATCCGCATAGTAGACGAACAATTTGTGGTTTGGGCCATCGTCATTGACGCCGCAAAGGAGCCAGTATTTCCCGGCGTGTGAGAAGACCGTGCTGTCCACCGCTCGCAGACCGGGGATCAACACGGATTGTTTGCGCCACGCGCGCCCGGTATTCTCCAGCCGGTACAACGCGACTTCCTCGTTCTGACCGGATTCTGGAATCGCATACCACGCGCTCTCGTGCTCGAAAACGTACGGATATGAAAGGTGATACGACTCGTCGAGCACGCGCCCCGTCGGTTGGAGCTCGCCGTCGACGAGCTCAAGGCGCAGGATGACGCCTCGATTGGTCGACGGGTTCATCTCTTCGCAATAGGCGCTGTGCACGCCGTCGATGATCGCTCCGAACGGATCGGCGAAAAACCGCCGGCGCCCCGCCTCGCACCAGGCGACCGGCGGCAGGACCGGTGCGCGCACGATTTGCGCGGGCGTTGCCGCGATGATGCCGATGTTCCATGAGAACGTATAGAAGCGTTTCTCCATGATGGCGGCGGCACGACAAAGGCCCAGCGCGACAACCGCGCGCGCCACAACGGGCATGGTGGGCTCGCGAGCGGCAGCCGGCGGCGAAGCGGGGACGATCTCCATCAGTCCCGCCTCGATGTCGCGAAGCGCAGCGGCGGGCCACCGCGAGAGCTCCTCGAGCAAGCCGTCGATGGTCAGCGCGAGCGAAAATCTGTTGACGCCGAGCGCCCCCGCGCAGAGACACGTCACAACACCGGCGCTGTCGATTTGCAGCAGCCTCGCCTCCACAGCGTCACGCTGTTCGCAAAACGCGTTGAGGCCCGGTGCATTCTCGGCGCCGTCGACGGCAAACACCCAGGTGCCCATCCGCGACGGCGGCGCGGCCGCGGCAGCGCAGGAGTCGAACGCGATGCAAAAATCGAGATCGCCATCCGGCACGCGTGCCGACGGCACATCGTTCACGGTGCAGTCATCCAGCATCGCGCCGTGCGACCGGTAGCCGAGCATGGCCAACGTGCTGCGTGATGATCGCAGCGCAGCAAGTTCGCTGCGTTGCGCGAGCGCGGTACCAGGTCGCTCGAGCAGCTTGCCGATAGCGGTCGCGTGCCATTTCAAGAGCGGACCCGAATGGATCGCTGCAAAGCGCATCGTCAGATCGCCGCCGAGGGCCGGCGGAACTCGACGCGAAGGTCGTGCCGCCCGATGCAGGCAAGTAGCGACGCATCGACCATATGCGTCAACTGTTCAACAGCCTGCGCAACGCGATACCAAGTCCGCTCAAGCGTTTCGTGCGCGCCAGATTCATCGATGTCGGCGGCATCGACGCGGCAGTCGTCGTTGCCGGCTCGCATCGCAGCGGCACGACGTGGGCGGCGTCCGCGTTGAACTATGACGAACGCTATCGCAATATGTACGAGCCGTTCAACGGTGAACGCGTCGCGCCCAACGCGTGCTTCACGTATGGTCTGTACTTGCGACCGGATGATCCCGCACCTGTGCATGCCGCAGCCGCCCAGAAAGTGCTGGCAGGGCGCCTTCGTAACGCTACCGTCGATCGGCGCAACTTGCGGTTCTTTGCGTCCAGCCGGATCATCAAGGAAACGCACGCCAATCTTTGGATTGCGTGGCTGCACCGCCGCTTTCCCTCCGTCCGGATCGTCATGGTCGTC
>DATBOZ010000197.1:0-10391 GCA_036561585.1 Candidatus Eremiobacteraceae bacterium
ATCAGATCAATTCGGCGATGCGGGCCGCAGCACGCGAGGCGCCGTCCGTTTCTACGGGCTTCGAATCGACCGGATTGGCGAGCTCCTCTGCGAGCGCATCGGCGATGATCTCGGGCGTCGCACGTTCGTAGTCCATGTGACGACCGGCTCCATACCGTTCGAGCCTATGACGGACATGGAAGTTCTGTTCGAAGTGGTGACGCAGCGGAAAGTATAAGAAAGGCCGCCGGTTCGCCGCAAGCTCCATGGTCGTGGACAATCCGCCCTGCACGATGGCGATGTCGCACGCCGCCAGATGCCGGTACAGCTCGTGGACGAACGGCTTCACTTCCAAACCGTCATGGGCCGGCAACGACGCGGGGTCGATCCGTGGCCCTGCCACGATGATCATCCGCAAGCTCGGCACACGCTGCTTGGCAAGCGGATACGATTCGATGACGCGGCGCAGCAATGGCGCGCCGACGCCCGACCCGCCGACGGTGACGATGCAGACCGTCTCATCCGCGCCGTAGCCGAGCTCCGCGCGCAGCTTTGCGCGGTCGGCGAACTGTGCCGGATCGAATCCGGTGATGTAGCCCGAAAAATCGAAATGCGCCTTTGTCCACTCACCGATGAGCGGCAGATTGGGCCCGAATCGATCCGCAACCACATCGTCAAGATTGCCGACGAATATCGAACGGTCGCGCAATCCTGGGTAGCGCGCGATTTGTTCGATCATCTCCGCATTGTAGTCCGCTGTGAGAAATCGCTCGCGCTCGCCGCCATCCGGCATCGGGATCCAACCGACGAAATCCGTCATCCAGACGAACGGCGCACGTTTTTCTTCAGGATTCTCGTGCAGATAGTAGTCGAGCTCCCACGCTTCATCGCCGATCCACACATCGTACGGTTCGTCGCGCACGATGTCGTGAAAGACCATGAAGTTGTTGACGAGGATCTCGTCCATGGTGCGGATCGCCTGGAATGCGTGAAGATCGTGTTCTGCCGATTCACCCTCGATGTGCTTGCTTTCGCTCGCCAAGAAGCGGCTCGCGGGATGGATGCGTTCGCCCTCGGCGGCGAGCACTCTCGTGACCGGGTCTTGGGCGAGCCAATCGATCTCCAGATCGGGGCGGATACGACGCAGTTCGCGCGCGATCGCGACATCGCGCTGCGCGTGGCCGAGTCCGATCGGCGAGGAGATGTACAACGCCCGCTTGCGCCGGCGGTGCGCGCGCGGCCAACGCCGGAGAGGACCCGGTCGTTGCTCGACCGTTTCGACGAACGTCCGCATCGTGAGGTTGAACTTCACCGGATCGCGCGCATGCGGGGCATGGCCGCTGCCGTGCAGGATCACGAGCGTGCCTTTTGTCGCCTCCGCTACACCTACGCCGTGTGTCGTTGAGACGATGGCATCGTCGCTGCCGTGGATGACGAGCACCGGGCATCGAATCCGCGCGTACGCTGCTTTGGCTTTTGCCGCGTCTGCGAACGAACTCGTCGCCGGCATTTCGCCCGCGTATGTGGCGATGAGAATCTCGGGCGTCGTCTCGCGCCCCCACCCGATGATATCTTCGATCTGCTTGGTGGAGTGGGGTTCGGTGAAGAGCTTGCCGGCAAAGAACTGAAGCCAGTCTTCATAATCGCGCAGCCAGTGGTAACGGTTATGCTTCGCCCAGCCTTCGGTCGAAGAGAGTTCGTCCGCCCATGAAACTTTTCGTTCCGGCAGCGATTCGCCGAGCGTGCTGACCGGACAGATGAACACCGCACCGGCGACCCGCGTCGGGTGATCGGCCGCCAGTAGGGCCGCGTCCACGCCCGAAATTGAGAATCCCACGACGATCGCTTTTGCGGTCTTCGTCGCGTCCATCACGGCGATCGCGTCGTCTGCGAACACCTGGCGCGTATACGCCGCAGGATCTTTGGGCCGATCCGATTTGCCGTTGCCGCGCCCGTCGAACGTCAGCACCCTGAAGTGGCGAGCGAAATAGGGGATTTGCGCTTTCCAGACGCGCGAGTGGACCAACGACCACGTCGGGAGGAAGAAGAGCGTCGGCGACCCGCTCCCGAAAACTTCGTAGTAGAGGCGGACGCCGTCACGTGTGACGTACCCCGACTCATCCGGATCGCGTGCGCGCATCATCAAGGGTAAGCGGCGCGGCCAAGCATCTCCTTCGCGCATCGGAAAAACCACGCGCCGCTTGGGCGCTGCGTTCGTCTTGACCTTTGCGATGATTGCTGTACAATGGTGTACACGCCGTTCTACCCCCTCAAACGTTGACGCGTGCAGTAGTGAAGAGGATTCAGGCATGCACTCGATACGTCTGCCTTTGCGGCTATTCGTGCTCAGCTTTGGAGCCGCGCTCATCGCCGCGTGCTCATCGACCCCCACCGCGAACCTCTCTCTCGGCTCGCCTATTCTGTCGCTTCCTTCTATTCAGCAGTCGCAGTTCAGCGCGCCCGGTGCGCAGTTCCGGATTCCCGCGCTCGTCGCGGTCAATACGAAGACCGGCGCGCTAGAGTCGTGGCCGGTCAGTCCATTTGGTGGAAACAATCCGCGCCCGTTCTCGAATCCGCTCGTAAATGGATCCGGCGGCATGGCAGGCGACGGCCGCGTCGTCGCCATCACGAGCTCACCGAACGTTGTCATCTATAACATCGACACGAAACACCTGCGTCGGCTTCCGGATCCGTTTGGCACGCCGATCGACATCGCGATCGACAAAAACGAGACGCTCTATGCCGTGAACATCGCGTCGAATTCGTCGAACGTCGCCGTATACGCGGCGGGCGCGTCGAATCCGACGGAGCTCATGTGCGCGCCGTTGCAGACCGGAGAAGCGATCGCCGTGGACAACGAAGGCGACGTCTTCATCAACGGGTATCCGCACACGGGCAATGCAGGCGTCTTTGAAATTCGGCACGGACAGAGCGACTGCAAGCAATTGAACAACCTCAATACCGAACCCGGCTATGTGGCCGGTATAGCGGTCGACCCAAAAACGGACGACCTTGTCGTGCTCGACGACCCAGATCTGTGCGCGGGCGGTATCGAAGGACGGATGACGATCTACCACAAGCCGTATTCTAAAAAGACCGCCAAGTCGGTCGTGATCGGTCAGAACTGCACCGGCGGGATGCGGCTCAATGCGGATTCTTCTATAGTCTATGCGATCGATCAGGACGTGAGCGGCAGTTACTCGTACATCTTGCAGCGCTCGTATCCGGACGGCCGGAGCATGGGCGCGTATTTCGGCGGCGCCGCCGGCGGGTTTACCACGATTCCGAACACGCTACCGAACTAGATACGATAGCTGTGGCCGGGCTAACCCCCGGCCATCGCTCCCACCACCATGAATGGTTCTGTGCCCTGCGCAACGGCGTCGGGCAACGGGTCGTCGGGCGGTTCGTGCGAGAGATCTTCCTGGCACGCGAAAAACCGCACAAACGCGCGGCGCTCTTGCGAGACATGGTCGCGGATCGTGCCGCGCAACATCGGATAGCGTGCTTCGAGCGCATCGAGCACCGAGCGTTGCGTCGCGCGCCCGTCAACGTCGACCTTCACCTCGCCGTCGACGTGCGCGAGCGTCCGCAGGTGCGGCGGCAATACGACCCGGATCATCGCAGTGTCTGGACCTCAACGGAGAGCACCGCCGGCAGATCGCGGACGATGGGCGCCCACGTGTCACCGGCGTCGGCCGACGCGTACACCTGGCCACCCGTCGTGCCGAAATAGATGCCGCACGAGTCGAGCGAGTCGACGGCCATCGCATCGCGCAACACGTTGACGTAGCAATTCGCTTGCGGCAGACCGTTGGTGAGCGCCTCCCATTCGTTGCCGCCCGACCGGCTACGATACACCCGTAGCTTCCCTTCGGGTGGATAATGCTCGGAATCGCTCTTGATCGGCACGACGTAGATGGTGTTCGGTTCGTGCGGGTGGATGTCGATGGGAAATCCGAAGTCGGTCGGCAGGTTGCCGCTGACCTCAGTCCACGAATCGCCCGCGTTGTCGCTGCGCATGACATCCCAATGTTTTTGCATGAAGAGCACGTCCGGACGCGACGGGTGCATCGCGATGCGATGCACGCAATGCCCGACCTCCGCATTCGGATCTGGGATGCCTTCGGATTTCAGTCCGCGGTTGATCGGCTGCCAGGTCTTGCCGGCGTCGTCGGTGCGAAACGCGCCCGCCGCCGAGATCGCGATGTACATCCGATCCGGATTTCGCGGGTCGGCGATGATCGTGTGCAGGCACATGCCGCCTGCGCCAGGTTGCCAATGCTGCCCGGACGGGTGTTCGCGTAATCCGGAAAGCTCGGTCCACTGTTTCCCGCCGTCGGTGGATTGGAAAAGCGCTGCGTCCTCGATGCCGGCGTAGACGGTGTCGCGATCCTTGAGCGACGGCTCAAGATGCCAGACGCGTTTGAATTCCCACGGGTGCGGCGTGCCGTCATACCATTGGTGCGTGC
This sequence comes from Candidatus Eremiobacteraceae bacterium, assembly GCA_036561585.1. Taxonomy (GTDB): domain Bacteria; phylum Vulcanimicrobiota; class Vulcanimicrobiia; order Eremiobacterales; family Eremiobacteraceae; genus JABCYQ01. The sequence continues at coordinate 4,452 of DATBOZ010000197.1, forward strand.
CGGGCACGCCGTCGTAGACGAACTCGTTTCCCATCTGCTCCCACGTGTTGCCGCCGTCGTCGGAGCGCTGGATCAGTTGCCCGAACCATCCGCTTGACTGCGATGCGTAGAGGCGGTTCTGGTCGACCGGCGATCCCTTGACGTGATAGATCTCCCAACCGGCGAAATGCGGACCGCTGACGTCCCACTTCTCTCGTTTTCCATCGGCGGTCAGCACGAAAGCGCCTTTGCGCGTGCCGACCAGTACTCGAACGCCGCTCATGGTGTACCTCTTCCTCGAGTGTCGCCCCTGACTTAAGCCTTTCAGCCCAGTGCTTCTTCGCCGCGGTTTCAGTTCTTTTTCATCGTCGGCGGGTACTTTGTGGTTTCCCAACCACATCGCTTATCGGAGCTTTCAAAATCATGAAAAACCTGATCGCGGCGGGCGTTGCGCGTTCCGTCGCAGCCTGTGGCGCACTTTGTTGCTTGATCGCCGCTGGACCGGCATTCGGCGCAGCAGCGCCTTCGATGGCAATCCGCCCGGGGATCCAAAACCACACGATCACGATGATCGCGTCGACGGTCCCGAGCAACGGCGACGTCAATCCGTACGGCGTCGCCGTGGTGCCGGCGACGACGGGCTCGCTCGTCAAAGGCGACATTCTCGTCAGCAATTTCAACAATGCGCAGAATCTGCAAGGCACCGGCACGACCATCGTGCAGATCTCGCCGAGCGGGCACATGAGTCAGTTCGCACAAGTCAACGCGAATAGTCTGCCCGGCGCGTGCCCCGGTGGCATTGGCCTGACGACGGCGTTGTTCGTCACGCGCAGCGGCTGGGTGTTCGTCGGCAGCCTGCCGACCAAAGACGGCATGTCGCACACCGCGCACGCGGGATGCATCGTCGTGCTCAACAGTCTTGGGCAAGCGGTTGAGACTTTTTGGGGATCGCTCGTCAACGGCCCGTGGGATATGACCGGCCTTGATGCAGGCACGCACGTGGGACTGTGGTTCACCAACGTCCTGAACGGTACGGTTGCTGGCAACGGTCGCATCGTGCACGGCGGCACGGTCGTTCGGTTAGATCTCGAAATCCCGTTTGAGTCGCGGCCGAGAATCGCTTCCGCCGCGGTGATCGGATCCGGATTTCCCGAGCGCACCGATCCGGCGGCGCTTGTCATCGGCCCGACCGGCGTCGTCTTGAGCGCAGACGGGCATTTCTTGTACGTGTCCGACAGCCTGAACAACCGCGTTGCGGCGATTCCAAATCCGGTCTTCCGCACGAGTTCAGCGGGAATCGGTGACACGGTCACGTCAGGTGGTGCGCTCAACGATCCGCTCGGCATGGCCATCGCACCCAACGGCGACATCCTCACTGTGAACGGCAACGACGGCTATCTCGTCTGGACCACGCCGCACGGCGCGCAAGTCCGAAAAGATCTGCTGGACAGCAACGGCAATCCGCCCGGCGCCGGCGCGCTCTTCGGTTTGGCCGTCGTCCCCGGGCACGGACTGTACTTCGTCGACGACGTGACGAACACGCTCAACCTGTTCGTCAGATAATCCGCGCGTCTTACGAGGACGCTAGCTGGCCACTTGCTCGAGCGCTCCGTGCACCTCCTCGGATCGCGAACGAGTGGCCAGCACCGCCAGTGGAAGCGCCGCCGCGACGATCAACGCACCGAGCAGCCACGCCGCCCCGGCGAAATGCCACGTTCCTTGGCCGCCGATGAAGTACGCGAAGGTGAACGTGAAGAGGCCGGGACCGATGAGCGCGGTAAGACTGCGAATCGAGCTGACGGCGCCTTGAAGTTCGCCTTGCTCCAGCGGCGATACGCGCTTCGACATGAAGCTTTGCGTTGCGGTAGGTGAGAAGCCCCACACAGCCATGACGGCGATTCCGGCCCAGAACAACAACGGCGTTGCAGCGAGTGCGAACATCGTCAAACTGATCACACCGCATACCAGGCCGACGAGCAGCGCCGACCGTTCGCCAAAGCGGGCGACAAACGGCCGCACGAGGCCGCCTTGGACCACGGCGGTGGAGATGCCGACCATCGCGAGCGAAAATCCGATCGCCCGCGGATCCCAATTGTATTGAAAGATCGTGAAGAGCACCCAAACGGTCTGAAGCGACTGACTTCCTAACGCGCTCAAGAAGGCGACGACGGAAAGGCTCGAGAGTTCCGGATGGGAGCGCAGGAGCCGCAACGAGCCAAGCGGATTGGCTCGCCCCCACTGGATCGTCGTAGCGCGTTTCTCCGGCGGCAGCGATTCGGGCAAGACGAACGTGCCGTACAGCGCATTTGCGAGACTGAACGCGGCCGCGACCCAGAACGGGAAGTGCGGATTGAATCCGCCGAGCAAACCACCGACCGCTGGCCCGAGCACGAATCCGACGCCGAACGCGGCGCTGATCATGCCGAAACCCGCCGCACGTTTGTCGAGCGGTGTCACGTCGGCGATATAGGCGCCCGCCGCGGTCAGGCTAGCGGCGGTAACGCCCGAAATCGCGCGACCGGCGAAAAGCCAACCGATGTTGGGCGCGAGCGCCATCACCACGTAGTCGAGACCCAAACCGAGGTTGGACAGCACGATCACCGGACGTCGGCCGAACCGGTCGGAGAGCACGCCGAGAACCGGCGAGGCGAAGAATTGCATGACCGACCACACGGTCACGATGAGCCCGAACATCACGGCCGTGTTCGCCGCATCGCCGCCCAAGAAACCCGCGACGAGCTTCGGGAGCACGGGTGCGACCATGCCGACCGAGAGCATGTCGAGCATCACCGTGATGAAGATGAAGATCACCGCGCCGCGGCGCGGAGCAGGAGTATCTATTTGCATGTGCAAATAGTGCCATGCGGTGAACCGCTTTGTCAAGAGGTCGCCCGCTGATATTCAGCTGGGACCGAGCACGGCGCTCGATTACTTCATCCTGGGTCTTGTGAAGGATGCCGGTCTCTCCGGCTACGACCTCGCAAAGCTCTTCGAGTATGTTGTGCGTTTTTTCTGGCAGGCCGAGCAATCGCAGGTCTATCGCGCGCTGTATCGGCTGCGCGATCTCGGTTGGGTGCGCGCGGCGGTCGTTGAGCAATCGAATGCGCCGGACAAGACCGTCTATCGGATCACCAACGCGGGAAAAACGGCGCTTCGAGCCTGGCTCCGCGCAGACGCGGACGAGCCGCCCGCGCGCCGCGTATGGCTCGGGAAGTTTTTCTTTGCAAACGAACTGCCTGCGTCGGACGTCATGCAGATCCTCGAGCGGCGTATCCACGATCTGCAGGATTGCTTAGCCGAATTCAAGCCTCGCGTCAAAGATGGGGACTTCGATGCGCATTTGCAGGACCAAATGGAACGCACTGGCCGACTTCCCACCTTTGGTCTCACGCTGCAGTACGCGATCGAAACCGTTCGCTTCGAAATCGAGCTCCTGAGGCGGATCAGTGCACGATTACCGGCGCTCGAACGGCGACTCGATGCATCGAAATCGGCACCGATTCGGCAAGAGAAGAAGAAGCGCCAATAGCGATTTGACGAGGCGGATCGCCCCGAAACGAGCGTCGATTTGCCATTTCCACAAAAATAGTGTATACTATACGAAGTTTTAGTCTGTGGGCGGGCCGTTTCGGCTCCCACGGCGGTCAGAATCAGGTAGGTTTCGGTCTCCTCTTCGCGGTCGTCGAGAATCCAACACACTAAAATGTGAATCCGACAGCTGCGGCGGTCACATAGGACCGTTGCGAGGAGTACTAATGTTGTACACCGATAGAAACCTCACGTGCACCGATTGCAATTCGCAATTTACATTCACCGCTGGTGAACAAGATTTCCACGCCCAAAAGGGCTTTACAAACGATCCCGGTCGTTGCCCGGCTTGTCGCGAAGCTCGCAAGGCTCAACGCGGCAACGGCGGCTCGGACCGCGGCACAGGCGGCGGCCAAAGCAATCAGCGGGGCGGCTACGGCCGGTCCGACGATCGCCCGAAGCGCGAGATGTTCAAGGCCACATGCAGCGACTGTGGCGGCGTGGCGGAACTGCCGTTCCAACCGAGCGGCGATCGCCCCGTCTACTGTCGCGACTGCTTCAGCAAGCACCGCGCGTAAGAACCACTCGTAGGCAACAGCCACAAGACCCGGGGCACACCACGGTGCGCCCCGGGTCTTGTTCTTTGTATTCGGGCATCGCTTGACCGAATGTAGTAGGGCAAGCAACGCTTGCCCGAAAAATGGGTGAGCGATGCTCACCCTACTACCAACCCTCGCGAGCTTTGCCGTCGCGGCTTTTCTTTGTCTGACCGTCGCAGGCTGCTCGCGCGTCGCCGAATCGGGCTCGCAGCCGAGCGGTGCGCGCGTGGGGTGGACCGTGCCCGGCGTCGTTCGCGTTGAAATCCAAACCGAGCCTATCACGCTTGATCCGCTGCTCGCCCGCGATGTCGCCGAGGTCGACGTCGAGGGCGCGCTCTTCGACGGATTGGTGAAACTCGACGACAAAGGTCAGCTCATCCCAGATTTGGCGGTCGCGGTCCCGTCGCGTGCGAACGGCGGCATCGCCGCAGACGGCGTGACGATCACCTACCATCTCCGCCACGGCGTGCTCTGGCAGGACGGCGCGCCGCTCACCGCGGCGGATGTCATATTCACGTATCATGCGCTGCTGCAACGTGGCCTCAACTCACCGTACACGAGCTTTTATCAATCCTACGTGCGCAGTGTCGTCGCGCCCGACCCGTATACGGTCGTCGTGCGCCTCGCGAAGCCTTACGCACCCGCGATCGGGCGTCTCTTCGCGGCGACGACGGACGCGCTCATCGTACCGGCCCACCTCCTCGCTCACTCCGCCGATATCAACCACGATACGTTTAACATACATCCGGTGGGCAGCGGTCCGTTCGAACTTGCGCGTTGGGATCACGGATCGGACCTCGTACTGAAACCATTTTCAGGCTACTTCGCCGGCGCGCCCCACCTGCGCGAAATCGATCTCGACGTCGTGCTGAATCAGAACACCGTCATCTCGATGCTCGATAGTCACGAGCTCGACGTGGCCGGTGTCATCCCGGCGCAATACGAAAGTGTCCGCAAACTCGACGGCTTCGCAACCCAACTCGTCTTGTCCACCACGTTGCGATTGCTCACGTTCAACCTGCGCCGCGCGCCATTCGACGATGTCGCGGTGCGTCAGGCGCTGACGCTCGCGCTCGATCGCGATCGCATCTCGAAGTCGACGTCGAACGGCATCGCCTATCCGGCGCGCTCCTTGATTCCGCCTGACAATTGGGCGTACACCGCAGCGAGCGGCGCGCTCGGTTACGATCCCGCGAAGGCGCGCGCCGTGCTTTCGGCCGACGGTTGGGTGCCCGGCCCCGACGGCATTCGCGTGAAAAATGGCGGCCGGCTCGCATTTTCGCTCGTGACGTATTTGGGCACGTCTGCCGACCACGGGCTTCCCGAAGTGCTACAGTCGGCGTGGCGGGCCGTCGGCGCCGATGTATCCATTCGTTACGTGCCGATCAGCCTGATGTACGGCGAGCCGGGCATCGCGGCCGACGGAACTTTCGACGTGGCGCTCGATGGCTTCGTCTTCGACGTCGATCCGGATCGCGCGAACTATCTTGAGGCGCGTTTCGACCGGCCGCATGGGGGTAACGAAGCGCGCTATCACGACCCAACGGTGTTCGCGCTGTCGGAAGCCGCGCTCGGCGTCTACGACACGGACACACGGAAGGCGTATTACGCCCGCATCGCCGAGCGCTTGGACCAAGACGTGCCGTACTTCCCACTGCATTGGCAGCGCTTCGTTTACGTCGTCAACACGAGTCTGAAAGGATTCAAGGCAGAGCCGAGAGTTTCCGATTTTTGGAACGTGCGGGAATGGAGCAATTGACGTGATTATCCGCAGCCCCGAAACGGCGGAAGACTTGTTCGCGGTCGCTCCGCTCTTCGACGCGTATCGCGTATT
>DATBOZ010000198.1:0-2963 GCA_036561585.1 Candidatus Eremiobacteraceae bacterium
TTGCGAGCGATGCGCGGATCGCCAACTCGCGCTCGAGGCGTTCGTTTTCCTTCACCATGCCTGCGGCCACAAGGCCGCCGTACATGAAGACGAGCACGACGACATGGACGCCGACGCCGAACCACTGCGCGCTCATCGCGAGCAGGGCGCCGTCAGCTGTGTACGCGATCATGCCGATGATAAACGCCCACGTCTTGCCGAGCCCGGCGAACCAACCCAACAGCGCGAGCGCTGCGACCGCGGCCACGAGCGCCGCGATGTGGTTGCTCCCCGCGAACTGCGGCAAGAGCGGCGCTTGCAGCACGCCGAGCCCGATGGCGCCTGCCCAGAGCTGCCCGGACGATCGCAACAACGACGCGGCGATGGCGAGAACGGCTGTCCAATAAAACCAGACCGCTCCCGACCGCCAGCGCATTTCAAGCGTGCTTTGCATGCCTCACCATTCGTCTCCAACGCGAAAGGCTCCCGGGACGGCGAACTCTAGGCCCAGCTACCGGTCCGCCGCGAAGATGCTTTGTGGGAGAAATGCTCCGACGATCCAATTCGGCGCGTCGACGATCTCGCAGATCTTCAGATCGACGACGACGCTGCAGAGCATATATGCGTCGGGGCGCGAAAGCCCGTATGTGCGGACGAGGTGGTCGATCATCTGGCGGACCGCGTCACGCGCCGCCTCCATCAGATCGGGCCCGATGCCGTCGGTCGCATAGTACGCCGCAGTGTTGACGCGCTGCGCCAGCGGCCCCGCGGTGAGGAATTGTGGAGCACGCACCGGCACGTCTTTGCGCACAGTCAATCGAACGGTCGCGCACATCGGCGTCTCGATTGCCGTTCCGCAGACTTCGCCGTCGCCTTGTGCGGCATGGCCGTCACCGAGCGAGAAGAGCGCGCCCTCCGCTTCGACCGGCAAGAAAAGGCGCGCGCCTTTCATCAAGTGTTTCGTGTCCAAGTTGCCGCCGTGGCGATACGGTGGGATCGTGGAAAATGCGCCTTCCGCCCCCGGCGCAACGCCGACTTCGCCGCAGAACGGCGCCAGCGGGATGCGAATGCCGGCAGCGAAGTCGGCGTAGCCGTCGCGACCGCCGTGGAGCTGCCAAATGCGCAGCGCCGGCTCAGAAAATTCATCGGCCAATAATCCGAAGCCGGGAATGATGGCCGTCCATCCCCAGTCGGCGGGATGCAGTTCGAGAAATTCGATTTCGAGAGCATCGCCGGGTTTGGCGCCCTCGACGAAGATCGGGCCGTTGACTTGATCGACACGCGAGAAATCAAGCGAACGGATCGCATCCAGTGTACTATTGGGCTTGATCTGGCCGCACGAAGCGTCGAGCAAGTCAAAGCTGACGCACTCGCCCGATCGAATCACCGCGATCGGCGCGATGCGATGATCCCACGCCAAGTGAAATTGATCGCGCTGGACGTGCACCGTGCGTTGTGTCAACGGCGTGTTCACTATGCGTTCATGCCTTTGTCGATACGTGCAGGCAGTTGTACTACTCTCGACGTGCGGCATTATCATTCACCGCCTGTTAACTTCGATTGCATACGCTGGATGGAGTCAAGCGCGGCCGAAGCGGAGCAACCACGCCGAAATGCCGACGATCGAAGGCCTCGTCCATCGGTTGAATCTGCTGCGCGGTCAGATCTACATCGATCTGGGCGGGCATCATCGCGATTCGGTGCTGATCTGCGGCATGCAGCGCAGCGGCACGACGTGGTGCGCCGACGTCATCAATCACAACAACGATTTTCGCACCATCTACGAGCCGTTCCACAATCAGCGCGTGCCGCAAGCCGCGCGGTTTGCGACCTGGCAATACTTGCGGCCCGACGATGACGACTCCGAATTTCTCGAGCCCGCCACTGCCATCTTCGAAGGTCGCATCCGCAATTGGTGGATCAGCGCGAGGAACAAACGGATCGTGGTTCGACGGCGGCTCGTCAAAGACGTACGCTGCCTGATGATGGCCGGCTGGATCCGCGCGCACTTCCCCGAGATGCCCGTGATCCTTTTATTGCGCCACCCGTGCGCGGTATTGCATTCGATGCGCAGATTGCACTGGCGCAGTAACACGACGGACAATATCTTGTCGCAGCCGCGACTCATGGCGGATCATCTGGAGCCGTTTCGTGGCGAGATCGAGGCGGCGGCGGACGCGGTCGACGACAATATCATCGCGTGGTGCGCGAATCATTACGTCGCTATCCGGCAACTCGCCGGACAAAGGGTGTGCGTCGTGTTTTACGAGCACATCCTGCGCGATCCACACGGCGAAGTCGCGCGGATCTTCGCATTCTTGGGCCGCCCGTTCGACAAATGCGCCTTTGCGCGGATGATGGCGCCGTCGAACCGGATTCGCGTCTCGCGCTTCGGCGATTCGCGCGCGCTGATGATCGGCGGTGACACGCTTGGCGGCTGGCGCGAGCATGTCGCGCCGGCACAGCTCGAGCGGGCGCTCGAGCTGCTCGCGCGTTTCGGGCTGGATGAGATCTACGGCCCTGATCCGATGCCGCGCGTGGCCAACCTCAGCGGCTTTGGGATACCAGTTGTATGAGCGACGGCACCTCGCGCGTGTTGGGAACGGCGCGTCCAGAATGCAGTGCTCTTGTCGCTAAACGGGACGAACTACCCGGCGTGCTCACCACCGACGGCCCCACGGCAGTTCACCCGCAGGTCATCTTCGTGGCATACGCTTGAAAGGACGCGCGGCGAGATTCGGGATGTTCTCAACCATGAAAAGCGTTGCAAAACGAATCCCCGGCGTTCATGCGATCGCGAAAGCGCTGCGAAGGGCGATGCGCCCGCGAAAAATGCTCCCGCAGGGCGCTGAAGGTGTGAAATTGCTCGGACATCGTGCATATGTCGGTGGAATCTGGGAAGAGATCGGCAAATTGCAATTCGATTTCCTCGTAGCGCATGGACTTCGACCCGAGCATCATTTAGTCGACGTCGGCTGCGGCAG
>DATBOZ010000199.1:0-15456 GCA_036561585.1 Candidatus Eremiobacteraceae bacterium
GTGCCGGTCGATTCTCCCGGGATCGATGAATCGGTCGTGGTGAGCGCAACAGGCTACCAAGGGCAGACAAAAAGCGTCCATGTCGCGGCTGCTGGACAACAGTACGAGGTCGATTTTCAGCTCCAACCGAGCTCCTGACGGCGTTTCACCAGAAGGAACCGCTCCCGGAACCCATGAACACTGTCCCGTTCCTAGAGCCTGGCGAACCCGGAATGCGCCCAGGACTAGGTGGAGGAGACCGTGGCATTATCTTCGGGCGACATGTCCACCGGCGCGAAGCAGCGCGGCGAGTCAAAGGTCAACTCAGTGGACCGCGCGCTCGTCATTCTCGAATATTTAGGCACCCAGACGAAGGAAATCGGCGTCCGCGAGCTTGGCCAGGCGATCGGCCTCTCCAAGAGCAGCGTTCATCGCATTTTGCAGACCCTGCGCGCGCGCGGCTTCGTGAAATGGAACCCCGATAACGCCCGGTACTCGCTCGGCATGCGGGCCTTTGAGGTCGGCTGCGGCATCCTGCGGTCGATGGAGGCCCACGCGATCGCCAAACCCCACCTCGAGCAGCTGGTCAACGCATTGGGCGAGACGGCGTTTCTCGGCGTCATCGACGACGCGGAGATGGTCTACATCGACAAGATCGACGGCCGCCGCTCAGTGCGGATGTACGCCGACATCGGCGCCCGCCGGCCGCTGCACTGCACCGGCATCGGCAAGTCCCTGCTCGCTCACCTCGAACGGTCGGAGATCGACCGGATCTTGGCTGCCAAGCCGCTGGTCCGCTACACGAAAAACACGATCACCGACCCCGACCAGCTTCGGCAAGAGCTCGAGAAGGTGCGCCGTCAGGGCTACGCCGAGGACAACGAAGAGATCGAAGAAGGTCTTTACTGCGTCGGCGCCCCGCTCTTCAACTATTCAGGCCGTCCGGTCGCCGCCATATCCGTTTCCGTTCCCAAGATCGGCGCGCAAAACGTGCAGAAGGACCGCATCATCAAGAACGTGGTCCAAGCGGCGCAAGAGATCTCCGCGAAGCTGGGCTACACCGGCCGACCCAAGACCAACACGATCGGTTGATGGCGCAACGCCTGGCCGCCGCTGGTTCGTATTAGGGCAAGCAACGCTTGCCCATGAAGGCCTAGGCCGTACGTGCGCATCGTCGTCGCCCCGGATAAGTTCAAAGGATCCTTGACCGCCCGCGCGGCCGGAGACGCGATCGCGCGCGGTATGGCACGCGCATTTCCGCAGGCGGCATTCGACATCGTGCCGGTCGCCGACGGCGGCGACGGAACCGCCGAGGTGCTCGTCGACGCCCTTGGGGGCAAAATGATGTCGCGCGACGTGACGGGACCGGATGGGGTGACCGTCGCGGCCGCCTATGGCTCGCTGCCCAACGCGCGGGCGGTGATCGAGATGGCTCGCGCCAGCGGTCTTGCGCTCATAAAGACCGGAAAAAACGACCCACTCACGGCGACGACGTACGGCACGGGTCAACTCATCGCCGCAGCGATCGACGCCGGCGCAAAAAACATCATCCTCGCGATCGGCGGATCGGCGACCAACGATGCCGGAGCCGGCGCGCTTGCGGCGCTCGGCGCACGCTTTCTCGACGCAGCCGGGGCGCCAGTTCGCCCGGGCGGCGCGCCGCTCTCGACCGTTGCCAGAATCGACATCGAACCGCTCCGGACTCGCGTGCATGGGATCTCGATCGACATCGCCTCCGACGTCACCAACCCGTTGTGTGGGCCGAACGGTGCGTCGGCGATCTACGGGCCACAAAAAGGCGCCGATCCGAAGGAAGTGCGGCTATTGGACGAAGCGCTCTCGCACTTCGCGGACGTCGTTGAACGTTTGATCGGCGCGCGCATTCGCGATGTACCGGGTGCGGGAGCCGCAGGCGGTGCTGGATTCGGATTCATGGCGCTTGCCGGCGCTCGCCTGCGGCCCGGCGCCGAGCTCATATTCGAGGTTCTTGGCTTCGAGCGGCGGCTCGCAGGTGCAGATTTGATCGTCACCGGCGAAGGGCGCTTAGATAGACAAACGCTGGCCGGAAAGGCGCCGTATGCCGTCGCGCAAGCGGGCCGGATCCGGGGCATTCCGGTTGTTGCGGTGGTAGGCGCGCTCGGATGCACTGCGGACATGCTCGAGGAAATGGGATTGAAGTCGGCGGTCAGCATTCTCAGCGAGCCGATGACGCTCGCGGAGGCATCCTCCCGTGCTGCACCCTTAACTGAAGATGCCGCCGAACGCCTTGGCCGCGCGCTCGCCGTCTTCTTGAAATAGGCTTTGTCGTTCCGACCTTTACGGTCGGCCGGCCGATGATAAACATCGACACTACACTTTGGGCCGGCAGATGACAAAGGTCGGCACTACATGATGCCGACCATAAAGGTCGGCACAACATTCAGCCGATAGCCGCCGGCGTCACCCCAATGACCTCATTGATCAACTTGACGATCGCACCACCGAGGCGAGCCGGGTCATGGCGCAGCACCTCGGTCTCCGAGAGGAATTTTCCCGGCACCGGTGTGACACCGAGCGATGCGATCGCATCGAAATCGGGTGCGACCGCGAAAGCGTGCGTTTTTTCGTACGCGCGCAACAACCGGTGCGGCTGCTGGACGTTGACCAGCGCGTAATCCATGAGTCTGAGTCGCGTGGCGCTCACGAGTGCCCGTACGTGTTCGCTTGCCGACATGCCATCGGTTTCGCCAGGTTGAGTCATGATGTTGCAGATGTACACCTTGACGCCGCGCGAGCGCACGATGGCTTCGGCGATTCCGGGGACGAGCAGATTCGGCATCACGCTGGTGTAGAGGCTTCCCGGGCCGAGGACGACGGCATCTGCGGATTCGATCGCTTCAATCGCTTCGGGAAGTCCTTGGCATCCGGGCGGCACAAGGCGCACGCTCTTGATACGCGTCGTCGAGCGCGAAATCGTTGTCTCACCGCGCACGATCGTCCCGTCTTCCAGTTCCGCCTCAAGCGCGACATTCGCAAGCGTGGCGGGCAGCACGCGGCCTTTGATCGCCAAGACCCGGCTGCTTTCTTTTATCGCTTCGTCGAAGTTGCCGGCGATGCCGCACATCGCGGCGATGAAGAGATTGCCGAAGGAATGTCCGGAAAGTCCATTGCCATCGTGAAATCGATATTGAAAGAGGTCGGTCATCATCGATTCGCTGTCCGCCAACGCCACGAGACAATTGCGGATATCGCCGGGCGGCAACACGCCGAGCTCCTGGCGCAAGCGGCCGCTTGAACCCCCGTCGTCCGTGACGGTCACGATCGCCGAAAGGTTCGATGTGTACGATTTGAGCCCGCGCAAAACGGTCGAAAGACCGGTGCCACCGCCGACGACCGCGATACGAAGCCCGCGGTTCAAGCGCCGCGCTTCGTAGATCGTCTCAAGAAGCCGCGGGCCGGCCTCGGGGCGTACCGCATACACGATCGACCGCATCCATTGACGCACGCCGAAGAACATCAGCCCGGCCCCGATGAACATGAAGAGCCACTGCAGGGCGGGGCCGGATACGTGCGGCAGAACGAGGTGGTCGATCGACTGGTTGATGTGGAAATTATAGAAATGGGCGTCGAGCACGCGGCCAAAGCCGTCGAGGAAGAAGAACGCGCCGATCGTCGCGACCGCAAGCCAGCGCTTGAGGTGCATACCCGGCGACAGCCAGCGGCCGAGCCAGCCGAGCGTGCCGTTACCGCTAGGCTTTCGCATCGCGGCGCTCCACGAACGCCTGCACGCGGTTTTCCAGCAGATGCTTGACCAGATCATTCGCGAGATAGACGGAGCGATGCCGTCCACCCGTGCAGCCGATCGCGATCGTGAGATGCGCTTTGCCCTCGCGCACGAACCGCGGCAAGAGAAAGTCGACGAAGCGATACAGCTCGCGTTTGAACGATTGCGCTTCGGGGACTGCATCCAAGAAGGCGATGACTTTTGCATGGCCGCCGTCGAGAAGCTGCAGCTCCGGCACATAGTTCGGGTTCGGCAAGAAGCGGACGTCGAAAACGAGGTCGGCATCGAGCGGGATGCCATGTTTGAATCCGAACGCGACAACGGAGACGGTCATCGGATTCGCGTCCGAGGAATTCCCCACCGCATGCCCGAGTTTTTCTTTCAACGCCGAAAGCGTGAGCGATGAAGTATCGATGATGACGTCGGCTGCGTCGCGCACCGATTTGAGCTCCTCGCGTTCGGCGACGATGCTGTCGGTCAGGCGGCCGCCGTCCGACAGCGGATGCTTGCGACGCGTCTCAGAAAAACGTCGCACAAGCACTTCGTCGCTGGCATCGAGGAAGATCAGCCGGTAATCCACACCTTGCGCTTTGAGCGCCTGCAATTGCCCAAGTAACCCACCGAAGATCTCTTCGCCGCGAATGTCAAGCACCAACGCCGCCTTCCGCATGCTACGGCTGACGTCGACCAACTCGGCAAATTTCGGGATGAGACCCGCGGGCAAGTTATCAACGCAGAAAAACCCGAGATCCTCGAGGCATTTCGCGGCCTGGCTTTTCCCTGCGCCCGAGAGGCCGGTGACGATGACAAATTGCTTTGCGGATGCGGTATCCTGCATCACTCCGCTAGTATTTGCCGATGGCCGGAGGTTGCCCCGCCGGGGAAGAAGAGTGGGCGAGGTAGTCGCTACGGGAGGATGTTTGCGTGAAAGTGTTTCGCCTCGAAGAGGCGTCGGCATTGCTGCCGGTCTTGCGGCCGCTGATCGAAGATCTGGTTTGCAAGCGGCGCGATTTAGCGATCAAGCTGCTCGAGGCGCAGACTGCAAAGCTGATGATCGCCGATGCGGGCGGTGCGCAGCGCGCCGCCGTGCAAGACCGGCAGGCGCAAGAGCTGCAGGCGGCGCTTGTCGCGCTGATCGAGCAGATCCAGTCGCACGGATGCGTCGTCAAAGACCTCGACCTCGGCCTGCTCGACTTTCCTGCCCTGCGCGGCGGCCAACTCGTCAATCTCTGTTGGAAGATGGACGAAGCGGAGATCGGTTTCTGGCACGGCATCGACGAAGGATTCTCATCGCGCAAGTCCATCTCTCGCCGCCGCAAATAATCCCCTTGTAGTAGGGCGAGCATCGCTCGCCCAATAAAAACGGGGCAAGCGTTGCTTGCCCTACTACATTTCGTTGTCGAGGCGCGCCTGTAAGCCGGGTTCTGTGCGCACGCCGCGCTCGCGCGCGGCATGGCGGCGATCATCTCTCTGCGACATCCGTCACCGGATGCCTGATGCGACGATGTGCGGGAAACGAGCGGGCCGCTCGCGCCGCCGAAGCGGCGAATCCCTTGCCGTCTTGCTCCGGGTGGGGTTTGCCCGGCCGGCACCTCTCGATGCCGCCGGTGCGCTCTTACCGCACCATTTCACCCTTGCCGATGCACGATCTCTCGATCGCACCGCGGCGGTTTGTTTCTGTGGCACTTTCCTTCGGGTCGCCCCGACAGGCCGTTAGCCGGCACCCTTGCCCTGCGGAGCCCGGACTTTCCTCAAGTCTCTTGCGAGACCCGCGATCGCCCGGCGCGCTCGACCTGCACAGTATAGCATAACGCCGCTCCAAAGAAATCGCGAACCGGCCGTCGTAAGGGTGGGTGTCGGAGGGAATACGCAGTGCGTCTCATCATCCATGCGGCGCTGGTCTTAATCAGCGCCGGGTCTCTTCTATTGTGCAGTGCGCCCGCGGCACTCGGCGCGCAAACACCGCCGCCGATGGCAGCGTCGCCATCGCCAGCGCCGAATGCGACGTCCGCGTCTGCCATGCCGACGCCTACGCCGGCGCCGGCGGATGAAGGCCAGATGTCGTTCGAGCGGTTTTCAGACGAGGCGACCCCGCAGCCCGGGCTCTTCACCGTATGGCGCAAACATGGTCGCGTATTCCTGGAAGTGGCATCCACGCAATTCGATCGCACCTTCATGATCGCGCCGATCCTCGCAAGCGGCCTCGGCGAGGGCGTGTTCGCAGGCATTGAGTTCGACCCGATCCTCGTCCAGTTCCACCGTGTCGGCGACGAGGTCGTGATCGAAGCGCAAAACCCTTACGGGAAAGCGCGCGCGGGGAGTCCACAGGAGCGCGCCGTCGCGATTTCGTATCCGCCATCGGTGCTCGATGCGCAGCCGCTCACCGCTATCGATCACCGCGCCGGCGGCCTGATTTTCCCGGCCGATCTTTTTCTTTCCGACCTCGAAGATCTCAGCGATGCCATCAACGGACCGGCCGGGCCAGGGGGCTCACCCGTTCGCTACCGGCTGGATTCGCGACTGAGCTATTTCGGTCCGACGAAATCGTTTCCAAACAACATCGACATCGAGACCGACTTGACGTTTGGTTCATCAATGCCGGGCCCCATCGATACCGTCCCCGATCCGCGCAGCCTTTTCGTCCGGCTCAGTTACAGCGTGATGGCATTGCCGGACGACGGCTACCGGCCGCGGCTTGCGGACGACCGCATCGGCTATTTCGTCACTGCGCGGCGCCAATACGACGATCCAAACGGGCCGACGAGCTTTGTCCGCTACATCAACCGCTGGAACATGCAGAAGGCGAATCCGTCCGCACGGATATCGCCTGCGAAAAATCCCATCGTCTACTACATCGCCAACGACGTACCGCTCGAATATCGGGACCCGATTCGCGCCGCGTTGCTCACCTGGAACCGCGCTTTTGCAGCCATCGGCATCACCGGCGCGATCGAAGTCCGGCAGCAGCCGGATGATCCGTCCTGGGACCCCGACGACGTCCGATACTCGGTGGTGCGGTGGGTCGAGAGCCCGGGATCGGCGTTCGCATACGGCCCGTCGCTCGTGAATCCTCTCACCGGCGAGATATTCAGAGCGGATATCGTGATCGACGGAAATCTCGTTCGCAGCGGCGCTGGTGCCTACGAGAATTTCCTCGACCCGACGCGCGTCGCCACGGAGTTGAACCGCGGCGCGTGTTCCGCGCAAGAATGCGATTATGGTGAGGGCGAACAGCAACAGCTCGCCTGGGGAGAATTGGCGCTCGGGCTCGACGGCCGCTTCGGCGCATCGGGAGAAGCACCGACGTGGTTCACAAAGGCGTTCGTCCAATCGATCGTGCTCCACGAGTCGGGTCACACTCTCGGCCTTCGCCACAACTTTGAGGCTTCGACGATCTACTCGCTCAAACAGTTGCACGATGCCAAGTTTACCGCCGCGCACGGCCTCGCCGGTTCGGTGATGGAATACACGCCGCTCAATCTATCGCCGCATGGCCAGCCGCAAGGCGCATATTTTCAGACCAAGCTCGGACCTGCGGATTATTTCACGATCAAGTATGGATACCAAGCGGTTGCCGGCCGCTCGACTGACGACGAACGCGCGGCCCTCAACGCGATCGCCTCGCAGAGCACCGCCCACGACTTGATCTACGGCACCGATGAGGACGACGAATGGTTCGACGGCTTCGCGACCGACCCGCGCGTCTCGACGTTTGCACTCGGCAGCGACGTGCTCGCGTTCGTGCAGAATCAACTCACGATCGACCAGCGCCTCTTCCAGACCTTAAGCCAACGTTTGCCGCGACGCGGAGACAGCTATGAGTCGACCCGCTACGGCATGCTCGTCGCGATGAACAACTGGTACCGCTCTGCGATGTTCGCGACGCACTACATCGGTGGCGAGTATTTTTCGCGCAACCACCGCGGCGACCTCAACGAACGGCCGCCGTTCGTTCCGGTGGCACGTGCGGACGAGCAGCGCGCGTTCGCGATGCTGACGAAGTACGTCTTCGCCGATGACGCCTTTTCGTATCCGCCCTCGCTGTTGCAGCGATTAGGTTCGGACCGCTTTTCTCACTGGGAGAGCGATCCTAACGCGAGCGGGCGATTAGATCTTCCCGTCGACGAGTTCGCACAAGCGTATCAGGCACTGCTCTTGCGGCAGATGTGGCAGCCGACGGTGTTGGCGCGGCTCGATGGGGTGCAGGCGGTTGCGACACATCCGAGCGAGACGATGAGTCTCGCCGATCTCTTCGATTGGACCGACAACGCGGTGTGGGGCGATTTGAAGCGCGGCGGGCTGAGCGATGTGCCTGCCGTTCATCGCGCCCTCCAACAACGCTACGCCGGCTCACTCGTGAACATGATGCTGCACCCCGAGCGGGGAACGCCGAGTGACGCGGTGGCGCTGGCACGTCATCACCTCGTCTGGCTGCGCGATCAACTCGACGCGTCGCTTGCGCACCAAGGACTCGATGAAGTGACCCGCGCGAATTTCGAAGACATTCGGACGAACGTTGGGCAAGCGCTGAACGCCACGACGTTGTCCGGCCGATAACCTGCGGTTAGGGAGCGTGTTGCGATGAAATTGAAGAAATGTATTGATGGGAAAGCGTTGCTTGCCCAAATACGAAGAACGGTTGCCACCGCCGCACTGGCGTCGGTGTGCGCTTTGCTCACGTCTGGCGTGGCCTCCGCAGCGGACACGAATGCGGCACTTGCATCGGTTCGCCAAGCGATCGGCGCCGGGAATGCGAGGTTTCTGAAATCGCTCGAGGCCGGGGATGCGAAAGCGTTCGCCGCTCTTTTCGCGCCGGATGGCATCGAATTGGAGTCCGGCGATTCCGGCGTGACCAAGGGCCGGGCTGCGATCGAAGCGGCCGAAGCGGCGTCTGCGAAGGACGCGAAGATCTCGGGCGGCAGCATTCACACCACCAACGTGTATTTGGACGGCGGCGTCGCCTACGAAACCGGCACCTATACCTTCGAGGTTGTTTTGCCGGGCAAGGCGCCACGCGCGGCGACCGGACGGTACTTCGAAGTTTGGGAAAAACAGCCGGACGGGACATGGCTCATCAAAATCGACTGCGGTTATCCCGACAAGTACACGCGGTAGACGCTTCGCCGGCGCGCAGCAGAATGATCGCCATACGCCCCGGAGAGCCTAAGGACGCGGATTTCATGGTGGCCTTGGATGCGCTCGTGCCGGGCACACCCCGAAAACGCGCGTGGTACGATGGTGCGTTGCGAGCGGGCGAAGCACTCGTCGCGACGCTCGACGGGAAGTTCGCCGGGTTCGCGATTCATCACCAGCATTTCTTCGAGCGCGACTTCCTCTCGTTGCTTGTCATCGAACCGTGGTGCAGGCGGCGCGGCGTGGCGACGGCGCTCGTCGCCGCGGTCGCGGCGAAGTGTCAACGGGGCGAACTCTTCACCTCGACAAATAGATCCAACACGATGATGCTTGACTCGCTGCAGCGGTGGGGATTCGTGCCAACCGGCCGGATCGACAACATCGATCCCGGCGATCCGGAACTTGTATTCTTGAAGCGATTCTAACGTCGCTTGCCCCAGACCAATCCGATCAGCAGCGCAAGTGCACCAACAATGAAAATCGCGATGCCGCCGTCGTGTTCGACGTTGGCGTTCGCGCAGTCGCGAGCCGACGCGGGATCGAGCGCTCTGACAAGTCCGCCGATCGTGGAGGTACAGGCGGCGACGCCGGCGGCGGTTTGTTCATACAAAACGACACCGACGGCGATGATGCCGATCGCGCCGACAATCGTCGCAATCCGTTGCTTCACCGCTTCGGAGTTCTGCGCGTCCGCGCGATCGGCCTAGAGGCGCGAAGACCTCGCCGAGCGGATGGCGTGAACGATCTCGGTGAGCGAGTCGCTCATCCTGGTGATTCGCGGACCCATGCGCGGCACTGCGCGGCCACCCACGACACCGCCTCGAGGATCGTTCTTGAGACTCGCGTAGCCGGTGAACTCATCGCCGTCGCGCTGGAACTTGACGGCGACGTCCTTCGTATCGTAGACGGCGTCGACGAGCGATCCCGGCTCAAGCGCCTCTAACGCGCTGCACAGCACGGCCAGCCAGTCGGCTGCATCCATCGCAGAGTGGTGGTCGGTGGCGTTCAGACTCAGGACGCGTGCTCTTTTCTGTGCAATGCTCGCGAGGGCACACTAGTAGTACCGTCGCCACGGCAGCGATGTGGCATGACATCGGTCACAGCCGCGAGTAAAAAAGAAGAACGGCCCGTGGAGTGGGCCGCTCGCGCGCGAGATATCCGCAAAGGGATGCGTTAGGTCACACGTGCTTCTAGTGTCGGCCTGAGTCCGAAAGTATGACGATTGGACCGGAGTGACCAGTGCCGTTGATCGTTTGTGCGACCGCAGGTGAGTCGAACTTCAACAATTCGCGAAGTCTACCGGCCTCCAAACATTCCGAACAAAGACGAAATTCACCGAGGTGGAAAACCTCTGATGCATCGAGCTTGCAAGCATGACACAGCGGCATGATCGCATCCTTTTGCTTGCCGGAGATCGGCAAGGCCGATGGGATTTTTGGGCAGCATGCCTCGTGGTCCTTCCGGCCTGCCCGATAGGACCGATGGTCGCTCGCCTGGTCGAACAGTTGTGTGCAGCGACGCGAGGACGACCGACGACTCAGGCCGTTTTCGGAGCTTCGATCTGCCGGATTTGCGAAAGAGCGGCGTAGAACGCGTGATCGAGGACCGTGGTCGCCCGCTCGGCGAGCGCCGCCGGAATATTTGCGTCGCGGATTATCCCGATGGCTTCGCATCTCGTGCGGTCGAGACGGCCGAAGAAACTCGCATCGGCGGAATCGAGCTGCACGTCTCCGTCAAGCGCAGCGCGCGTCCAAGCTTCTTCGGCCACCGTCGACCGTTCGTGAACGCGAAACATTTGTGCGGCGACCGTTTTGTACACGTGCAGTAAACTGCTCAAGGTGCCCTTCCTTTCGCACGTGGGCCATTGACCACAACGGCTTTGGTTCCTTGAGCCTCGAAGCCGAATAAAAATGTCCGGCCAAAGCGATGTCATTCGTCTAGACATCGAGGTACTGCATTGAAGTACCCATCTAGAAAGGAAGTATCATGAGTGAATTCGTCTATCTCTATCGTGGCGGCGAGCGGGCAGAATCACCCGCACAAGCTGAGAAAGAGATGCAGAAGTGGGTCGCCTGGATGGCGGAACTGGGCAAACAAGGCCACCTCAAAGATCGCGGCCAACCGCTCGAGCGCGAGGGCAAGGTCGTGCGCGGCAAGCAGAAGACCGTCACGGACGGTCCGTACACGGAGTCAAAGGATCTCGTCGGCGGCTACACGCTCGTGGAGGCCAAGGATCTCGCGCACGCGGCAGAGCTTTCGAAGGGCTGTCCGATCTTCGATTCGGGCGGCCTCGTCGAAGTCCGTCCGGTTATGGAGATGTAGTGGACTCGGGCGAACACCTCTTCCGGCGTGAGGCGGGCCGTATCACAACCGCCCTCACGCGCATCTTCGGTGTGCATAACCTCGCGCTGGTAGAAGACGTCGTGCAAGACGCCTTCTGCCGCGCGCTCGAGACCTGGCGAATCCGCGGCGTGCCCGAGAATCCATCGGCGTGGCTCATGACGACTGCGAAGCGCCGCGCGATCGACGTGCTGAGGCGCGAACGCACCGCACGGACGTTTGCTCCGGAATTGGAACGTCAACTGCAGAGCGAGTGGACCCTCGTGCCGACCGTTGCCGAGACCTTCCAGGCAAACGCGATCAAAGACGATCAGCTTCGCATGATGTTCTCATGCTGTCATCCTCGGCTTTCCGAACAGGCCCAAGTGGCGCTGGTGCTGCACTTACTGTGCGGATTCAGCGTGAGCGAAATCGCGAGCGCGTTCCTGAGCGGCCATGCCGCGATTGAGAAACGCATCACCCGTGCCAAAAAAGTGTTGGCGGGCACGAAGCAGCTCTTCGATCTCGCCGATCGTGACTTTGCGGTGCGGCTGTCGGCAGTGCAGCGGGCGCTCTACCTGCTTTTCAACGAGGGATACCACGGCGCATCGGCTGAGTCGGCGGTGCGGACCGAATTGTGCCGTGAGGCGATGCGTCTCGCCGCGTTCTTGCTCGATCAACCCCTCGCGGCAACGCCTGCGACGTATGCGCTATGCGCACTGATGTATCTGCACGCGGCGCGATTGCCGGCGCGCGTCGATCTCTCGGGCAACTTGAGTTCGCTGCGCGATCAGGATCGCTCGCGTTGGGATCATGGTCTTATGCTCAAGGGTCAGAAGTTGTTGGAGCTTTCAGCGCAAGGAACGACGTTGACCGAGTATCACGTCGAGGCTGCTATCGCGGCCGAGCATGCTTGCGCCGCGCGCGCGGAAGACACGAACTGGCAGCGCATTGTGGCGCTGTACGACCGGCTGCTGGAGCTTCGCGCTTCGCCGGTCATCGCGCTCAATCGCGCCATCGCCGTCGGGCAGCTCGAGGGTCCGCAACGCGGACTCGCCGAGATCTACGAGATCGCCGATAGCGAGCGACTTGCCGCCTATCCGTTCTACGCGGCAGCGCTCGGCGAGCTCGAATTACGTAACGGTCGGCGCGAGATCGCGCGCGGCCATTTCTGCACTGCGCGCGCGCTTGCGCGCAATGATATGGAAAAGCGCTTTCTCGATCTCCGTGTGCACGCGTGCGACGCGGAGGATTCCATGCTCCGGTGAGTTGGTTTCGATGCGGCTCTCGATTGCCGGAGTACAGCGCTGATTCCGATGCGCTATCTCCATAATTTCCTTCTGGAGTGATTCTTCGAGACGACAGTCACAGCGCGGAATACTTCGCTACGATATAATGCTCGACGGAGCCGGCCGGAGATACTTACTGCTCGTGAGCCCCGGCCGGCTTCGCCGCAGGATTCACGGCGATTCCGTATGCAGCGCTCGCAGCGCCTTGGGTATATTTGCCGACGAGTTTCCCAGATGGATAAGCGTATTCGAAGACCGCGCCGTCATGGTTTCCGCTCCCGATGTCGGCGACGTAGAGGTGCTGTTCGGTCTTGTCGAGATCGATCATGAAGGGCTGAAAGACGCCGCCGAATTGCGCCGCCGGCTCGGTCGTTCCCGGCGCGAAGATGTCGACGGCCGAACCGGAATTAGGGGCCGCGCTGACGGCGACCAGAAGATTTCCGTGCCGGTCGATCGCCATGCCGTGCGGCTCGCCACCGAGCACCAAACCAAGATTGGTCCCATGCGTCGAACCAGGCTGGAATTCGAACACCGCATTCGCCGTCGTACATGCGACGTAGAGATTGTTTTGCGCGTCGAGTGCGACGGCAATCGCATTGCCGCTCGGCGGGCGGAAATGCTGCGACGGCAGGATGCTGCCCGCCGGGTATTCCGTGATGTATCCGTCGCCGACACCCGCGACGTAGACGGTGCCGTCGCTGCCGATCACGACGTCGGTCGGATTACGCAGGTCTTGCCAGTAGGTTGATTCTGGGGAATCGCCGCCCCGCGCGAACACCGTGACGAATTCCGGAACGCCCTTGGCGTAGCCGGCATATGCGTTGTCGGTGTTGTTCGCGACATAGAGCTTATGGGAGAAATCGAGCGCCATGCCGGTCGGCGTCTGAAGCCCACTCCTGATCTGTCCGATCGGAGCCGGGTCGCCGCCGGCATTGAGCGGGTAGATGTCGACGTGTGAATCGATTGGATCCGAGACGTAGAGCACGTGGCGATACGGGAGCGCGTGAGAGGTCGGAGACGCGTTTGAAGTCGCAACGTGTGCGGTCATTGGTTGAGCCGGCGACTGCGAGCACGCCGCGATCGACGCGAGCGCTGCGCAACACGTCAGCGTGGCGGCGCAGCGGTCAACCGTCACGTTCCGAACTCCTTATTGAATCGCGATCACTGCGCTGGTGCCGGGCAGCGTCGTGGACGGCGCTGGCCCCGCCGCGTTGGCGGTGCCGCCGTCGAGGACGCCTGCGCCAGTTAATACGAGGGTGTGCTGATAGACTCCCGGCCATGGGAACGGATGCGTTTGGTTTGCGGTGTCCGCATTGACGACCGTCGCGCAGCTCCCGATTGATTGTCCCCAAAGATAGCAGGCAGCATATTGCCGTCCAAAGGTCCACGTCGAGGTTTGGAGTGCCGCGACGGTCGCCGGTAGCGGGATGAGCGGATTGGTCGCCACGAATCCGTCTTCCGGGAAGACCTCCAAGTTGCCCGGTGTCGTGAATTTCTCCGAGATCATGCTCGAAGATAGGTCGTAAGTGAGAAGAAACGACGCGTACATGTAGGTCCGAATGGATAAGGACGACTCGGCTGGGAAGTGACTAAACCCCCGGCATACAAAGGGCTTTTGCATGGAGCTCATCGTGAGTTCGGTGGTTTCGTAGTTGTTCCACACGACGAGTTTAGGACTCGGATTTTGGACGGTCGGATTTGCATAGCAGCCCTCGAGGGTCCCACCGTAGGTGGAACCATTCAATTTGATCGACGGCGGCGGGTTGTTGAAACCATCGGCGAGCGTACCGAGCCCGTTGTAGAGGATGGGCTGACCGAGACTCTTGTTCATCAGATTGCTCGCTTCGGTCCAGGAAATCTGATTGAACCCACAGGGCAGAGCGGAGGTATTGTAGACGCTGTCTGCGGAGTCGTCGAATATGGCGTCGTAATGAGCGCCGCTTTGGATCACCCTATCCACCCACGCTTTCCACAGGGCAGCGAGGTCTGGGGACATCGGATTCATCTGATACGTCGGGCCCGGCCGTCCGTTAATAGTTATCCGGTCTCCAGCGCAGTCATGGGCGAATGTGGACTCGTCGCTCGTATATAATTTCTGCCCCGGCGACACTCGGTTTGGATCGGTATAATAGATCGTCTTTATCCCCGCGTGGGAGAACCTGTTTGAGTCCGGAACCGTGACCGATGCCCAATCGAGATATGGTCTCGCTTGAATCGGCGAGATATGATCCGTGAGCTTGATGTCGGCCATGGTCAAAACGTGAACGGGCACCTTAAATTTGGAGCGAATCGAGAAGATCATCGGCGCGCTTTGCGTGGCTATCGCGCTTCGGGTGCCCGGCACCGCGCTAGCGCTACAGCCGGCGCTGTAGAGCGCGGCTCCGCACGCTAACGCAAAAAAGAAATAAACGGCTCTATTCACGACACGTATCCGAAAGCCCAAGGACATATAAAGTTATATGGAGACTACTCTCCGTAGCGTGTGCTACGTACTCCTTGGGACTTTCAATCTATGGGACTTCGTGGAAGCAGGCGAGCGAGTTCTTAATCGACCGAATGTGGGCAGCGTCACATGAATTTCAGATGATTTCAGGACCGATGCAACGCGGGTTCGTAGCACAGGAGCGCGACGCCGGAACGAAACGTCGTTGCGCTGAGGATGCGAAGTGAGAGTGGACCGCGAGATTCGAACGGTTTCACGCCGCGACCCCAGATGATCGGATGGATCCAAAAGTGGATCTCATCGAGCAAACCGTTCGTCGCAAGAAAGTATGCGAATTCGCCGCAACCGTATGACAAAAGATTTCCGGTGTGCTGATGTTTGATCTCCAAATGCGTGTCATGCGAATCTTGAGCGTCGGCGGCAGCAAAGTCTCGTCTGCCCGGCCAAGCTAGCAGCATGGACACGTCCGAGCAGAAACCCGAAACCGCGATCGGACAAGCGCTCTATGAGGAGCTACTGTGGGTCCACAG
>DATBOZ010000200.1:0-13584 GCA_036561585.1 Candidatus Eremiobacteraceae bacterium
TCCATGTCGCCGAATTCGAGGTGCACCTCTTTGTGCACGTTGTTCGTGCGCCGCGGATTATCGTGCAGTTTCGGCAGGTCGTCGCGCAGCGCGGCGTCGATCGTCATGATGGGCGGCAGCGACTCGTACTCCACGTCGATGAGCTCGAGCGCTTCTTCTGCGGTGAGTTCGTCGTCTGCCACGACCGCCGCGATCGGGTCGCCGACGTAGCGCACTTTGTCGATCGCGAGGACATCTTCATCCGGACTCGACGGCAAGATGCCGTATTGAACGGGCAAGTCGGCGCCGGTCATGACGGCGATGACGCCGGGGAGTTCGAATGCGCGCGAGCAGTCGATGCGCTTCAAAAGCGCGTGCGCATGTTTGCTCCGGAGCACCTTGCCGAAGATCATGCGCGGCAGCGCGATATCATCGGCGAAGTTCGCCGTACCCGTCACTTTGCCGAACGCATCTGGCTTGGGCAACGCTTTGCCGACGACCGAGAATCCTTCGCGCTTGTCGTCCGGATGCGACGGCGCACCTTGCACGATGCTCTCGACCAGCGCGTCGGCGGTGAACCCAGCCGCGTCGATATCGGGATTGGTCGCAGTGGAAACTTTTCGCTCAATCGTCATGAGCACGGCTCTGCATGACCGAAGCGGCCGTTTCCACCGCTTCGATGATCTTCGTATAGCCGGTGCATCGGCAAAGGTTGCCGCTGAGCGCTTCCATGATCTCCGGCCGCGAGGCGCGTGCGTCGCGTTCCAACAGCGCGACCGCACTCATGATGAAGCCGGGCGTGCAGTACCCGCACTGGGCGCCGCCGGAGTGCGCGAATGCGTGCTGAACCGGGTGTAGTTCTCCGCCGGTCGCGAGCCCCTCGACCGTGCGCACATCGTGTCCGACCGATTCGACGGCAAGCGCGAGACACGAGAGCACCGCCGTGCCGTCGACGATGACGGTGCATGCGCCGCAGTGACCCATCTCGCAGCCGTGTTTTGTGCCGGTGAGAGCGAGATCTTCGCGGAGTACTTCGAGCAGGGTCTTATTCGGATTGAATGCGCAGTCGACGTCGGCGCCGTTGACGTGCAGGCGAGCCAATACTTTGGCGGGCGCGATGGACATCGGTGCTAGCCTCGTTCAGCCTGGTGAACGAGCGTTCAGCCAGTCGGCTTTACCATTTCACTGGTGGCTTGCGAAATCCCGTTGATAGATGAAGTTCCACTTGCCGCCCTGTGCGCGGTAGATGGAGATGATATGTTCGGACGTATCGCCGTTCTCGTCGAACGAGAAGCGCCCGATGACCGTATTCAAGTCTTTGGTGGCGCGCAACTTCGCGAGGACCTCTGCGCGTGTTGGAATTGCGCCCTTGTCGTCGCTGCTCGCCTCGGCGATCGCGTTGATCAGCGCTTCCGTCGCCGCATACGCGTTGGCGGCGTATGCGCCGAATGGCGCATGCACGGTCGCACGATACGTCTTGACGAACTGGCCGGCGGACGGCAGCGCGTCGGCATTGACCGCAGCAACCGTGGCGTAGCTGTTATCCGCGTCTGCACCGGCGATCGTGAAATACTCTTGATTCTGGATACCGTCGCCGGATGCGAACGGTATGGCGGCAAGACCCGCCGCGACGAGCGCTATCCGCAGTTTTCC
Source organism: Candidatus Eremiobacteraceae bacterium (assembly GCA_036561585.1). Classification (GTDB taxonomy): domain Bacteria; phylum Vulcanimicrobiota; class Vulcanimicrobiia; order Eremiobacterales; family Eremiobacteraceae; genus JABCYQ01. The sequence goes on from DATBOZ010000200.1 coordinate 1,633, forward strand.
GCCACCGGTCGCCGACTCGCCGCCGAAGAACACGAGGTCCGGATGCGCGGCCTTTACCGCCGCGGCAAGCGCGTTGTAGTCGGCGCCGGTGGCGGCGAGGTGCTGATGCGCGAGAATTTTGCCGCCCTGGCTGGAAAATTCGCCCGCCCACTCATCGGCGAGTCCGCGGCCGAACGTGTTGGAATCATCGATCACGTATGCCCGGCGCGCCTTCAATTGCTGATAGACGTAGTCGGCGCCCGCAGGGCCCTGGATGTCGTCCGTCGTGCAGACGCGGAAATAGGTGATCTGATCGGGATGGGCGGATCGAAGCGAAAGCGCTTGCGTGCCTTTCGTGAGTTCCGGACTGGTGTTGGCGGGGCTGATCAGCGCGAGTCCGAGTTGGTTGGAGATCGGGATTTCCGTAAGCGCGACATCGCTGTTGAGCGGGCCGATGACGCCGAGCACTGCGGCATCTTGGCCGAACAGCTGAACGTTTGCCGCTCCCTGCTTCGCATTATGCGTTCCGCGGACGGTATCGTTGAGCACCACCGCCTGCAAGGTCAGGCCCGGCACCGCATGGCGGGCATTCGCGTCGGCCACGGCGAGTCTGACCGCTTCGGCCGCCGGCTTGCCGTCGGAGGCATCGACACCCGTCACCGGCAGCGTCACGCCGATCTTGACCAACGTTCCGGCATTGGACGCGAGCGGCACGCTTGGGTTTTGCGCGCACGCTGCGAGCAAAAGCACGCTCGCGGCTGCCAAAACCGCGCGCAGCGGCCGGGCGGAGAGAGCATGATAGATCATGTTCTCTATATCGGTCGATTTAGCTGATTCTTGACTTCGGCTCTATCGTGATTTTGTCCATTTTGTCACCGATGCGGACGGCCTTGACGGCCTCGATACCGCTCGTCACCTGCCCGAAAACCGTATATTGCTTGTCGAGAAAGCGCGCGTCGCCCAGGCAGATGTAGAACTGCGATCCGGCGGAGTTCGGGCTGGAGGCACGCGCCATCGCGACCGTGCCCAGTACGTGCGGTTTGTCGTTGAATTCGGCTTTGAGATTGTAGCCGGGACCGCCCATGCCGTCGCCGTTCGGACAGCCGCCCTGGATCACGAAACCGGGCTCGACGCGATGAAATGTCAGCCCGTCGTAGAATCCGCTGCGCGCCAGTTTGATGAACGCAGCCACCGTGCCCGGTGCGTGCGCCGTATAGAAATCGAACACGATATCGCCGTGCTTTGTGGCGATGCGCGCCTGAAGCAGTTTAGATTCCTCGTAGAGCGCGGCCGATTCTTCCGCGGTCGGCGGCACGTTGGTGGGCATAGCAACCTCCGGTCAATGGCTGCAACCGCTTTTGACGCGCGCGCGCAAGCCCCTTGAACGAACGGCGACAGGGGCACGAACGCGAACGGCCCAACCCTTCAGCTCCATGGATGCAGCGTTCGTCATCGCCGGCGCGTTCGTCATCGCCCTGGTTTTGTACGATATATTTCTGACCATCGTCGTACCGAGGCCGGCGAGTAGATTTGCGCGCCTGAGCGCCAACATTATCGCACCCATCTGGAATCAGTGGCGAGCGGCGGGATTGGCGATGCGCGACTCCGATCGGCGCGATGCCTTTCTCGGCGTCTTCGCGCCGTTCGCCGTCATCACGCTGCTCGTGTTGTGGGAGATCTTCCTCATCGTCGGGTTCGCACTTGCGTTCTTCGGTCTGCACGATCAAGTCAAACCACCGCTCACCACGTTCGGCGATGCGCTCTACTTCGCGGGCACGTCGTTCACGACGATCGGCTTCGGCGATTTCGTCGGCACGACGATGCCGGCCAGGCTCCTCTCCTTGGCGGCCGGCGCGACCGGACTTGGGACGACCGCGGTTGTGCTCACGTTTTTGTTCTTGATGTTCGGCGCGTTTCAGCGGCGGGAAGTCCGCGTGATCATGATGGACGTCCGCGCGGGTGCACCGCCGTCGGGCGTCGCCTTTCTCGTCACGCATGCCGAGCTGGACATCCGCGCCGATATGCCTTCGGCGTTCGCCGAAATGCAAGCGTGGACTGCTGAGATCCTCGACACCCATCTCGCGTATCCTATGCTCTTCTACTTCCGGTCGAGTCACGATCACGCGTCGTGGATCGCGGCGCTGGGCGCAGCGCTCGACGCCGCGACGCTGCTCGTCACCGCAGTAGCAGACGAGGCTTCCGGCCAAGCAACGTTGCTCGTCGACATCGGCACGCACGCCATGCACGATATCGCGAGCTACTTCCGCATGCCGTATGAAGGCGGCGCGGGCGTCGAACGGCCCGAGTTTGTCGATGCGCGCGCGCGTCTCGCTCGCGCCGGGTACTCCTTGCGCGACGAAGAGACGTCATGGAAAGAATTCTGTCGACTTCGCAGCCGTTACGCAGAAGCGCTCAACGGGATCGCGCGCTACTGGGCGATTCCTCCGGCACAGTGGATCGGCGACCGCTCCGCGGTCCGCCACTGAGGCGCGGCGTCGCACTCTGACGCGGGCGTCACTACGCAGATTTGCGGCGTTTAGGGCGCGCGGTTCTCTTCTCGGCCCACGCGGCGAGCGCGCGAAGCGCACTCTCAAGCTCTTTGCCCGACGCAGTGAGCTCGTAGCCGACCCGCACGGGCGGACCCGGCTCGACGTGACGTTCGACGATGTTCTCGGCTTCGAGCTCGCGCAACCGCTCCGCCAGCAGGCGATCCGAGAGCCCGGGAACGGCCGCGAGTATTTCGTTGAAGCGGCGCGGCTCGCAGATGAGCACGCGGACGATCGCGCCGGTCCAGCGTCTGCCGATCAATTCGATCGCTTGGTGGAATCGCGGGCAGAACTCGGTGAGCTTTGCCGGCGCGCGTTCGTCCATAGTGCCGCTAGTATACCAGATATCGCTTATCATTGGTAGCCGCAGTGATGCGACCGGGTTCTGACGAAAGATGCTCACGGAGGGGGCCAAGATGAGAACCGGCACCCAAAGCTTTGCGATTCAGCGTTCCGGCGAGCGCTACTTCGCCGACCACGGCTGGCTCAAGACATACCATTCCTTGAGCTTCGCCGACTCAGGTCTTGCTCTGGGATCTTCCGGACGCCGGTTAAGCGACGAGGCGGCGTTCGGCCAACCGCAACGCGCCCACGACCGGAATCAGCAACAGCCAGCACAGCTCGATGGTCTGCGATCCCCATCGATACGCGAAGAGAGATAAGAGGAATACAACTGCGACGATGGCGCAGCGGCGCGCGCGGCTCACCGCTTCGCGCCGGAGATCCGCTTCCACGGTCAGGCGTTCATCGCGCAGGCCCTTCGCGTACAGCAATGCGATCAAGCCGTACAGCAAGCCCAAACTGCACGCATAGGTCGCCGTGGCGATCGGTGCTTCTTCGAATCGGAAGAAGAGCTGCAGGGCGAATCCGACCATCACGATCGACGCCAAGAGCAGAAAATTGAGCACGATGCTGACCGCGTCGGGTATGAAGAAATACGCGAAGAGGCGGTTGTGCAGCCACCAGATCGAACAGATCACGCCGAAACTCGCGGCGAACGCGGCGTAGTGGGCAGGATGGGCGAAAACAGCGCTCGCCGAGGCCGGGACTTGCAGGCTGAACGCAAGCTCGGATAAAGAAAATGCGATGACGATATCGCTGAACGCCTCCAGCCTGCGCAGCATGTGGTCGTGTCCGTGCGGAAGCGCTCGTTCAGGCATCCTCGCTCGATTCGGCCACGCTCCCGTTCGAACCTCGACCGCTTGTATCGCTGCCTGACAGACACACGCATTGTCGTGCCGACCTTTATGGTCGGCCATTCGGCGCGCAAAAAATTGGCCGACCATAAAGGTCGGCACGACATTCAGGCGGGCGCGGTATCGCGGAATTGCGCTGCGTAGAGCAAAGCGTACGCCCTGCCTCGCACGAGCAGTTCGGCGTGCGTCCCCGACTCCACCACCCGGCCGCGATCGATGACATAGATCGCGTCGGCACGTAAAATCGTCGACAGACGATGCGCGACCACCAGACTGGTCCGGCCGCGCATCAGCGGCACCAGCGCGTCTTGGATGAGCGCCTCCGACGTCGAATCGAGCGAACTGGTCGCTTCGTCGAGGATCAAGATGCGCGGGTCCTTGAGCAGCACGCGCGCGATGGCGATGCGCTGACGTTCGCCGCCCGAAAGTTTGTGGCCGCGTTCTCCCACCACCGTCTCGTACTTCTCCGGAAGCGTGTCGATGAACGCGGCGATATTCGCCGCGCGGCACGCCGCGACGAGCTCGGCATCCGTGGCTTCCGGTTTGCCGTAGCGGAGATTCTCCGCGATCGTGGTGTGGAAGAGAAATGTCTCCTGGGTCACGATGCCGATGTTGCGCCGCAGGCTGTCAAGGGTCAGATCGCGGACGTCGTGACCGTCGATCAGAACGCGCCCCTCTTGCGGATCGTAGAATCGCGGAACGAGATTGGCGATCGTGGTCTTGCCGGCACCGCTCGGACCCACGAGCGCGACAAGCTGACCCGGTTCCGCCCGCAGACTCACGCCGTCTAAAACATGGCGATCCGCGACATAGCTGAACCGCACGTTTTCGAACGCGATCTCGCCGCGCGCGACGCCGAGCGATCGCGCGTCGGATTTCTGCGGTGCTTCCGGCGTCATGTCGAGATACTCGAAGATGCGCTCGAACACCGCGAACGCGCTGACGACCTGCACCTGCACGCCGACGAGCGCCGAGGCCGGGCCGTACAAACGCGCGAGATATTGGACGAAGGCGACGATCACGCCGACGGTCATCGTGCCGCGCACCGCAAGCAGGCCACCGCCGAGCCAGATGATCGCCGGGCCGATGATGACCAACGCCATTACGATCGCGAGGAACCATCGGCCGACCATCGCAAGACCGATCTCAAGCCCCATCAACTTCGTGCCGGCTTCATGAAATCGTTTGGCCTCGCGCTCTTCGCGGACGAACGATTTGATGAGCGTGATGCCCGACAGCGAGAGCGTCTCCTGAATCAGACTCTCGATGATATCGCGCTGTTCGCGCGTCTGCTTTCTCACCGCGTACATCCGCGCGCCGACCGGATTGAGCGGGACGATCATCACCGGGATGACGATCAACGAGAGCAGCGCCAAGCGCCAATCGAGGATGAAGATGGCGATCGCCGTGCTCAAGATGATGACCACGTTCTGCGCGATCGACGCGAGCGTGCCGGTGACGACGTTGTCGATCGCATCGACGTCGCTCGAAACCCGATTCATGATCTCGCCGGTCTTCGTCGACGTGAAGAACGTGAGCGGCATCCGGTGCAGATGGCGGACGAGCGCATCGCGGATATCGCGCATGATGCCTTCGCCAACGTATGCGTTGAGATAGCCTTGCCACCCGCCGATCCCCGTCGCGAGCAAAGCACTCGCGACGATGCCTGCGACATCACGGGCGAGCGCGCCGGCATCGTGCTGCGGAATCGCATGATCGATGATGTGCAACGTGAAGAGCGGCGGAAGGACGCCGAGCGCGCTCGTCAGACAGATGCACAGCAGGACGAGCGCTTCTTGGCCGGCATACGGCGCGAAGTAGCGCGCGACGCGGCGAAGGTCCACACGCGGCGGCTTTGCGGGTCCGTCCGGGCCGAAACTTCGCCCGTGGAGAATCGCGAAGGGAGAGGAACCGAGCATGGTGTGGCTGTTCGATTCGTCATCTCGCGCTCCCCGTCGCGAGCATTACGATGGCCGACCATAAAGGTCGGCACTACAGCGCGCTCCTAGCCATATTACCGGATGTTCGCGCGCAGGTCCGGATGACATACTGACCATATACCTCACTCCCGCTCGCCCGTCCGGAGCATCACGCCGTGACCACACTCGAATCACTTTCAAACGATATCAGCGGCGCGATCTCGCACGCTGCGCAATCGGTCGTCGCCGTCGACGCGCGGCGGCGCGCGACGTCAAGCGGCGTGCATTGGCGCGAAGGCATCGTGGTCACCGCAGATCATACGGTCAAGCGCGACTCGGAGATCTCGCTGACGTTGCCCGATGGGCGCGAAGTGCCGGCCGAACTCGCCGGCCGCGACAGTTCGATCGACGTCGCCGTTCTGCGATTCGACGGTTCCGGTTTTCGGACCGCCGATTTCTCAGCGCCCGACAACCTCGCAGTCGGCAGCCTTGCCATTGCAGTCGCACGCTCGGACGACGAAGGTATCGCCGCGAGCTTAGGCGTCGTCAGCGCGCTCGGCGGACCTTGGCGGACGTGGCAAGGCGGCAGGGTTGACCGGCTGATCCGCCCCGATCTCAACATCTACCCCGGATTCTCCGGCGGACCGCTCATCGATGCGAAAGGCGGGGTCATCGGCATGAACACCGCCGGTCTGTCGCGGCGAACGGCGCTGACCTTGCCCGTCGCGACCATCGAGAAAGTCATGGCCCAGTTGCTCAATCGCGGCAAAGTGACGCGCGGCTATCTCGGCGTCGGGATGCAGCAGGTGCGGCTGCCCGATTCGCTGCGCGAGCAGCTCAAGCTGGAGGGCAGCGATGCAGTCATCGTGCTCTCGGTCGAACCCGGCGGCCCTGCGGAGCGAGCCGGCATCTTCATCGGCGACGTCATCGTCTCACTCGACGACCGCCGCATCGATGACGTCCACGACGTGCTTGCCTTCTTGAGCGACGACACGGCCGGACATAGCGTGCGTGCATCGGTCATTCGCGCCGGCGGCCCCGCTGAGATCGCGATCGTGGTCGGCGAGCGCCCGGCTGAGGAGGACTAGACCCGTGACGAACGACTTCGATGCCGGCTTTGCGAGCATCGCCGAACGCCTGCTTCGCTCGACGGTCCAGGTCTATGCGGACGATCGCGGCGGCGGCTCCGGCATCGTGTGGAACGATAGCGGGGCCGTCATCACCAACGCCCATGTCGTCGGATCGGCTCGACACGTGTGGATCGAATCTCACGACGGCCGGAAGATCCGCGGCGAAGTGTCGCTACGCGATGAACGTCTCGATCTTGCAGAAGTGACGCTGAATTCTCCCGCGGTTGATACGATCGGCGCGTCGGTCGGCCGCGCGAGTGACCTGCGCGTGGGCGACCTCGTCGCAGCACTCGGAGCACCGCTGGGCATGGCCGGCGCGCTTACGATTGGTATCGTGCATCGCGCAGTTGCCGATAGCAATGGCGCGCGCAGTCGCTGGCTCGAGGCGGACCTGCGGCTCGCACCAGGTAATTCGGGTGGTCCCATGGTCGATGCGCGCGGAAAAGTCGTCGGCATCAACAGCATGATCGCCGGCGGGCTCGCACTCGCGATTCCAAGCGAAACGGCGGAACGATTCGTTCAAACGCGCGGAGCGCGCGCGTGGTTGGGCATCACCACACAGCCTGTCGCCGTCACCGACGCGGCCAAGTCCGGGGCAAATCGCCAACGCGGACCGGCACTTGGATTCGTCATCGTTGAACTCAGCGCCGGCAGCCCTGCGCATCGCGCCGGTCTTGCGCTCGGCGACGTCATCCTCGGCATCAACGGCGCGCGATTCGAGCAGCTCGAAGCACTCGGCATCGCACTCGACCGAATCGCGCCCGGGGACCGCATCGACATCGGCACAATGCGCGGCCGGGAACATCGGACCATCAGCGTTGTCACCGGTAAGCTCACCGCGCAGGTCGAACGAGCGGCGTGATCCGCGTCTTTGTCGCTGCGGATACGCGTGCGACGCGCGATGCGCTGCGCACCGCGATCGTCTCGGAGAGCGATCTCGAATTCGCGGGCGAAGCCGGCGTTGAAGAAGCGCTCGCCCGGTTCGAATCGCTGCAACCATTGATCGCAATCGTGGATGCGCCGGATATTGAATCTGCTTACCAGGCGATCGACACGCGCGCGCAGGTGATCGTCCTTGCTGATACGCCTCGCGCGGAGATCAACGACTTGATCCGGGCGGGCGCGTTCGCCGTCTTGCCCCGCGATGCGGAGACGAGCGTTGTGATCGCCGCTGCCCGCGCAGCTGCAGCCGGCCTCGTCGCCGTGCTGCGCGAGGCAGCACCCGCGCTCGCTTCGGCGAACAGCGCCCGACCTTGGTCGCCGGAGGAAGATGCGTCACCGCATCTCTCGCCGCGCGAACGCGAAGTGCTTCGCCTTCTCGCCGGCGGCACCGGCAACAAGGGCATCGCGCTGCGCCTCGGCATCTCGGAGCACACGGTCAAGTTCCACGTCGCATCGATTCTCGCAAAGCTGCACGCCGGCTCGCGCACCGAAGCCGTCACCGAAGGCATTCGCCGCGGCCTGGTGATGCTCTAACGCCGACCTCTGTAGTAGGGCGAGCATCGCTCGCCCAAGACAAAAAAAGGGTGAGCGTTGCTCACCCCAATACATTGGCTGTCGTCATGAAACTCAGCGAACATGCGGCGAAAAACCGCCGCTATTGGGATGCGACCGCGGACGAATATCAAGCCCAACACGGCGTGCAATTGGATTGGCGAAAGCCGCCGTGCTGGGGCGTCTGGGAACGCCCGGAAGCCGAGCTGCAGATCCTCGGCGACGTGCGCGGCCTCGACGTGCTCGAATTCGGCTGCGGCGCGGCACAGTGGTCGATCGGATTGCATCGGCTCGGCGCACGGATGGTCGCGCTCGACAATTCCTCGCGTCAACTCGAGCATGCGCGAAAACTGATGCTCGACGCGGGCGTCGATTTTCCGCTCATCCATGCGAGTGCAGAGGCCGTGCCGCTTCCGGACTGCTCGTTCGATCTCGTCTTCTGCGACCACGGCGCCATGTCGTTCTGCGATCCCTATCGGACCATTCCCGAAGCCTCGCGCCTCTTGCGCGCCGGCGGCCGCTTCATCTTCAATATGGCGACGCCGTTCGTCGACCTCACCTACGACGAGGCCGAGAAACAATCGACGAATACACTCCAGCTCGACTATTTCGGATTGCACGCGGTCGAAGACGCGCAGACCGTCAGCTTCAATCTGCAATACGGCGAATGGATCCGTGTCTTCCGGGAACACGAGCTCGACGTCGAAGCGCTCATCGAGCTGCGTCCGCCCAGCGACGCCCAGAGCACCTATCGCGAATACGTCCAGCTTGACTGGGCGCGGCGCTGGCCGGCCGAGCATATTTGGAAAACTCGCAAGCGCTGAGCGATCGCTTTTTAGCGCAAGGTCACGACCGTCGTTGAAAATACGCGCATGCGCTCCGCAGCGCGCAGAGGTCGCATAACGGCGACGAGCGCTTGCAGATCTCGCGCCCGTGCCGCGCAAGCAAGACGTGCGCGTCGATCAGCAAGTCGAAATCGCGATCGTGAAAGGCGCCGAGCGCGCGCTGCGCGGACTTGTACGACGCCGCGTAACTCTTCGATTCGCTCCCAAAGCCAAGACGCAAGAGCACGCGAAGTCCGTTCGACTCGAGCGCCATCACCGGTTCCGTGCGGCTGAAAAGAAGGATCTTGTCGACGCCCGGATCGCCGATCGCAGGAAACTTCTTCAGCAAGCGGCGGCGCCGGGCGGCGGGTTCGTTCAAGACGCTCTTGACGTCGCCGCCGAATTCCTCGATGACGATCCGCGCCGCTTCGCGCATCCGCGATGCGCGAATGTCCGGATACACGCCCCCCAGCGCCGCAACCGCTCGCAACGTCGTCATCGATGCGCGCGCAATCGCCTGCGGAGTGATTCCGATGCGCCGCTGCAGCTCTCGAAATGCCGATGCACGGCGCTCATCCAAACTCAAATACGCGATGTTCTCGTGGAGCACGATGGAAAACGGATCCAGCGCGAGCGGCGGCGGCGGTGCGCCGTAGGCCGTCCGGAGCCGATCGACGATACGCCGCAGCGTGATCACGAAACGATCACCCCAGTTGACTTCCACTTGCGTGGCATGATAGGATAGCTCAAGTTGAAATCGCCCCGTAAGGAGACATGAAAATAATGTTGCTGACGACGAAGCGGCTTGACCGCAACGGAATTGACGGCGCTGCCGTGATTCCGTCGGTCGTCACGTGCCACGCAGGCCTCGGCCGTGCGGGTGCGTCCAGCGGAGTACATCGTTTCCTTCGTCGATGACGCGCGGTATCCGCGCTCAGCGCGATCGATTCGAGGCCTCCGCATCGCGGAGGCCTTTTCAATTTCCCGTGTAGCGTCATTCATCAAGAAAGGAGGAAACGCTATGCACGTCCATGCCGAACTTGACGCGGCAAAACGGCGCCAGGCCGCATTTCGCGCGGAGGCGTCGGCCCACCGGCTTGCCTCGTCGGCGCGACTCGAGCGCGCTCCGGCTCGCCGTCGGGTGGCGAAACTCATCATCGCGATTGGTTTCGTCGTCGTCGATGCGGGTCGCCGCATCGACGGCCGCGGCGACGATGCCGGACGATATCGCTTGCGAATCGTGTCGTAATGCGACGGCCCGTGAGGCGCGATGATCGCCGGTCGATGAAACGAAAAAGGGTCTTGGTCAATGTGGCTGAGTCCCTTTTTCATTTCGCGTAACGATCGATGCATATCAATACCCACGTATCATAAGGCGAAGACGAAGTTAGCCAACACCATCCCATCATCTTGTAAGGCGACCGGATTTCGCGCAGTACGCATGTACCTATCGACGGCGCAAGGCTTTTCACCGGTCCAAAAGAACCCGATAGAGAGCCACCAGAGACGCCACGCAAGGCGTCCGATATCTCGATTCAATCCTCATGGAGCGGTATTGATCATGCGCACGTTCTCCCTCGTCCGAGTCGCGTCGCTGACGCTTTCCGCGATGGTCCTAACGGCAGGCATCGCACTCGCGCCGGCGGCAGCCGGGACCACAGGCGGCATACTGGGCTACGTCACGGACGTGTCGGGCAAACCGCTCGCCGGCGTTCAAGTATCAGCAGCCGCGCCCTCTTATTCCACACATACGATCAGCGGACCAAACGGATTCTACGCGATGAACGGGCTCCCGCTCGATACGTACGCGCTCACGTTTTCCAAGACCGGCTTTCAGCCGCAAACGATTCCAGGTGCGACGATCGGTCAAGACCAGGCGCTGCGCGTCAACGCAGTGCTGCTGACCGAGGCCAAGACCCTTGCTCGCGTCACGGTCCGAGGAACGACGTCGTTGATTCAACCGACGCAGACAGCGGATACGTACGTCGTCAATCAGACGACACTATCCAACCTCAACGGAACGCCGCAAGACCCGAACGGATTCGCTGCGTTCAACTCGCTCCCCGGCGTCACGACAGACAATGCCGGGTATCCAGTGATCCGCGCCGGAGCCGAAAACGATGTCGGCTATCAACTCGATGGTGTGGATAATACCGATCCCGTGACCGGACAGTTTCTGAACGCGGTCACGCTCAACGGTGCGCGGAGCGTGCAACTGTCAACCGGCGGATACGATGTCTCCAACGGCAACACAAACTCAGGCGTCATCAACGAAGTGATTGATCGAGGCGCATATCCTGGATCGGGCCAATCGACGGGCCGCGCGTTTTTCAGCACGTTCGGTCATGAATTGTCGATGGACTGGGGCAATGCCAGTCCCGACAACAAATTCTCGTATTATTTCTCGTACGATGGCCAGCGAGACGGTACGGAGTACGGCGACAAGCGCACGCTGCTGCCAAATGAGGTCGGCTTACAGGATAACCTGACTACCAACGACGAGGTCATGAACCTCTTCTATCATCTCGGCCGGGACAACAAAGACGAAATCCAATTCCTGAGCAATCTCAGCAGCCAGACGTTTAATTTTGGATTCGAAGTCAATGGGGCGACTGCGCCGTACGCGAGCAATAACGGCAACGTCCAATTTGGTACCGAGAATTTCGTCGACAACGGCGGCAATAGCCTCGGCGTCTTGCCGCTAAGCAGCTATTTCACACGCTACCCTGGGCAGCAGACGACCTTTCAGAATATCGGCGTCGCCGACACGCAGACGTTTAGCTCGGTCATCGACAAACTGCAGTTCAAGCGGCAGCTGACCGCGTCAAGTTTCGCGGATATCCGTCTCTTCAAGACGCAAGAAA
>DATBOZ010000201.1:0-16453 GCA_036561585.1 Candidatus Eremiobacteraceae bacterium
GAACGCGACCACTGCATCCACCCTCGGCGACTCGTCGTGCTCGATCGCGTGGGGGACAAAACTCGCCGATCTCTCCGACGTCGCGACGGCAGCCGCGCTGCTGCGGGGAAACGATGCGCCTGCGCTGACGGAACGCGAGCGTGCCTTGCAGGCGTGGGCCTCAAGCGTGGTCAGCGATCCCAATAGCACGACGCGCGAAGATGTTGCGGCGATGCGGGCAGCCGGCCTCACGGACGCTGAGATCTTTGACGCGACGGCGTTGGTCGCGTTTCGCCTCGCGTTCAGCACCGTCAACGACGCGCTCGGAACGCCGCCCGACCAAAAACTTGCGCAGGCTGCACCTGCGCCGGTTCTTGCAAGCGTGACCTTCGGTCGCACGGTCGAAGAGTAGCGCGCGATGCACGGCTCTCTGTGGTTCCGCGTGAACGCGGCGATTTTCATCACGACCGTCGGGCTCGCCGGCGCCGCGTGCGCCACTTCTCAGAACGCGACAACGTCGCCGGCAACGGCGTTCACGTCGTCGACTTCGGCCTCCGCGCCGTTCGACGCGCCTGCCGGAAAACTGGCGGACTGGCCGATGTTCGGCCACGACCCTGCTCGGTCAAGCGATGCTGCGGACGAAACGGCGATATCGGTCGCCAACATCAACCGGCTTCACCGGCGGTGGGTCGTCAAATTTGATGTCAAGGCAGATTCGACACCGATCTTCATCGCAGACGTCGCAGTCTCGGGCAAAAAGTTGAATCTGCTTTTTCAGACGTCACGGAACGGCACCACCTACGCGGTCGACGCCGATCGCGGCGCGATCGTCTGGAGTCACTCCACGAGCGGGCCGAACATCACCACCTCGACGCCAGCGGCCGATCCGTCGAGGCAGTGGATTTACGCCCCCGGTGTCGACGGATTCGTGCACCGGCTCTCGGCATCCACCGGGACCGAGTCGCTCCGCGGCGGATTTCCCGTGCGGATCACGTGGATGCCCGAAGTCGAGAAGGACGCAGCCGCGCTAAACGTGGCCGATGGATATCTCTACGCGGTGACATCGGGCTATTATGGAGACTTCGGAAACTACGATGGACACGTCGTCACCGTACAGCTGAACACCGGTGAAGTTCGCGTCTTCAATTCGCTCTGCAGTGACATCGCAGAGCTGCTCGGTGCAAGCGGCGGTCAGAGCTGCGCGCAAACGAAATCCGGAATCTGGGCTCGAGGAGGGGCAGTGGTGGATCCAGACCCTTCGATGCGCGGACGCGTCTATGTGGCCACCGGCAATGGCGCCTTCACAGCCAATAGCGGCGGACACGATTACGGCGATTCCGTCCTTGCGCTCAGCGCGGACGGTGCGAAACTGGAAGGCTACTACACGCCCGCAAACTTCTCCGATTTGGAATCCGGCGATGTCGACTTGGGCAGCACGGCGCCGGTCATGCTGCCACGACAAACCAAGAGCCACACACCGCTGCTCGCGCTTCAAGGAGGCAAAGACGGCGTGCTGCGTCTCCTCAATCGAGAACGCCTCGGCGGTGTCGGCGGCGAAGTGTCGCAGTTCAATCTTGGGACCGGTCTTTTTTCCGCGCCTGCGGTTGCGCGCGACCGCGCCGGGCAGACGTGGATCTATGTCGGCACCGACTCCGGCACGACCGCATTGCGGGTAGCGACAGATTCCGGCGGAAAAAGCACGTTGCAAAAAGCGTGGTCCTCCGATAAGGGCGGTACGTCACCCGTCGTGGTAAATGGCATCGTGTTCGTCGCGACCAGCGGCGCGGTGAACGCTTTTGACGCGCGGTCCGGCAAGATCGTGTGGTCGACCGCGCTCGCTTCCGCGGGCGGCACTATCGCAGAGGTGCACTGGCAAAGTCCGATCGTCGCGAACGGATCGCTCTACATCTCCGACGAGGCGGGGTCTCTCACCGCGTACAGTCTGACGCGGTAATGCGGCGGTAGTGGCTGATTCGCGAATCCGCTCATCAAATGAACAGGCATTAAGCTGTCGCTCGCGGTATGATGGCTGCTGGCGCGGTGAGGCGCCGCCGGTCCGCGGAAAGGCCAGAAGGCCGCTCATCTGAAGCGATGGATTGCAGCAGACGAACTTTCAGCCTGCAGATGCGGACCCAGGCGCATTACGTAAGGAAGTTCGTTATGCCGACGAAGCGATTACCGCCCCAGCCGAACCTTGTCCATTTGAAGCATCAAGCCTCGGACCTTCTCGAGGCGTACCGCGCTCGCGTTCCTCAGGCGTTGCAACGATTGCGTGAGTTTCACCCGCGCATGCGCGGCCGCAGCGACACGACGATCGCCGACGCGAACCTGAAGCTCAGCGACGCGCATCTCGCCATTGCTCGCGAATACGGTTTCCCGAGCTGGCCGAAACTCAAGGCATTTGTCGAGCATGGGAATGCGGCAGTGCTGTCACTGCCGGCGCACGAGCGCATCGGAGATCCTGCATTTCGACGAGCGATCGAGCTGATCGATGCAGGCGACGCCGATCGTCTGCGCGCGCATCTCGCTCTCCACCCAGATCTGGTCCGACAGCGCGTCGCGCTCTATGGCGGCAACTATTTCCAGACGCCGACGCTGCTCGAATTTATCGCGGAGAATCCGACCCGGCGCGGTACCTTGCCGCCCAACATCGCCGAGATCGCGCGCGTGATTCTCGATGCGGGTGGACGCGCGGACCGATCGAGTATCGATTCGACGCTCGGCCTAGCCGCCTCGAGCAGCATCGCACGCGAGCGCGGCGTACAGCATGCCCTCATCGATGTCCTTTGCGAATATGGTGGCGACCCGAATGCCGGCATTTTACCGGCCCTCATGTACGGTGAATTCTCGGCAGTGGACCGGCTCTTCGCGCGCGGCGCGGTGATAACACTACTTTCTGCTGCGGCACTCGGACGCGCCGACGACGTTCGCCGACTTCTCGCCGGCACGACGGACGACGAGCGGCGTCTTGCGCTCGCGCTCGCCGCGCAGCATGGTCAGACGGACGCGGTTCGCGTGCTGCTGGAAGAGGACGTCGACCCGAACGGCTTCACCCCCGTCCAAGGACACGCGCATGCGACCGCGTTGCACCAGGCTGCCGGAAACGGCCACAAAGCGATCGTACAGCTCCTGCTCGACCGTGGCGCACGCCGCGACGTGCGCGACATTCTCTTCGACGGAACGCCCGCCGATTGGGCTGCGCACGAAGGCCACACCGAACTCGCGGACCTCCTTCGCGTGTAGCGATAGCGCCATTCCAGGCGGGTAATCGGAAGAACCGTCTTCAATTTCCACCTCACGACTGACCGCGCGAGCACGGTTCTGAGGAGGTTTTATGCATACCATCCACCGCTTCGCCGCCGCCGCATTGCTGGTGCTTCTATGTACAATTTCACCGGTCGCGCAGCCGAGCGCGCAGGCGCAAGCGCCCGATGGAACACAAACAACCATCGCAAAGGCGCTTCCGAA
Source organism: Candidatus Eremiobacteraceae bacterium (assembly GCA_036561585.1). GTDB lineage: Bacteria > Vulcanimicrobiota > Vulcanimicrobiia > Eremiobacterales > Eremiobacteraceae > JABCYQ01. Next base: position 3,448 of record DATBOZ010000201.1, read on the forward strand.
TGCAACTGATGATACCGATCCTTTTCTCTGGCTCGAACAGGTGCACGGCGAGCGAGCGACGGCGTGGGTGAAGGCGGAAAATGCAAAGACCGCGGCAGTGCTCGAAAGCGATCCCCGCTATCAGTCGTTCTATGCCGAAGCGCAGACAATCGTGGAATCGAACGACCGCATCCCATTCCCAAACTCCATCGGCGGCGAGATCTACAATTTCTGGCGGGATCGCACGCACGTGCGTGGGATTTGGCGCCGCACGTCGGCGCAAAGCTACGCCACCGCAACGCCGGTCTGGACGACCGTGCTCGATCTCGACGCGCTCGCGAAATCGGAGCGGGCGAATTGGGTATGGGAAGGCAGTGACTGCGTCTTGCCGGACGAACATCGCTGTCTGCTATTCTTGTCGGACGGCGGCGAAGACGCGCAAACGGTCCGCGAATTCGACGTGACGACGCGGCACTTCGTGGCAAACGGCTTTGTCTTGTCGCGAGGCAAGCAGAACGTGACGTGGGAAAACGCCGATACGTTGCTGTTGGCTCGCGAGTGGAAACCAGGCGACCTGACGGCTTCGGGTTATCCATTCATCGTCAAGCGGCTGATGCGCGGGCAACCGCTTGCAAGCGCGACCGAACTCTTTCGCGGATCGAAGACGGACGTCGGCGTGACACCGGTCGTCTTGCACGACGGCTCCGGTCACCAGATCACGATCATCGAGCGCGACGTGACGTTCTTCACGGCCGAGTACGACGTGGTCACGCGCGACGGGGTTCGCAAACTCGATCTCCCCGAGAAGATCAATCTTGGCGGCCTTGTGGCCGGTCAGCTGGTCTTGACGCTTAACGAGAGCTGGAATGCCGGCGGAAGTGTTTTCCCTGCAGGCTCGCTCGTCGCGATCGACCTCGCCGGCATAGCAGCCGATCCGAGCCATCTCCGGCCGACGCTCATCTATACGCCTGGCGAACGGGAATCGCTGGACGCGGTCCAGCCGACGAAAAACACGCTGCTCGTCGCGAGTTACCTCAACGTTCGAGGTCGCGCGCTCGTCTTCACACCGACTTCCACCGGGGCCTGGACGAAGCAGACCCTGGATCTGCCGGACAATTCGTCGATCGGTCTCGACGATGCAAATCTTCACAACGACATGGCCTACGTGCACGCGACCGGCTTCCTCGCACCAACCACGTTGTACGCCGTCAACGCGGCGGCGGGGTCGGTCTCCCCGGTGAAAGCACAGCCGGCGCAATTCGACGCAACAAACGACGTCGTCGAACAACATGAGGCGACGTCGAAGGACGGAACGCAAATCCCGTACTTCATCGTGCATCCGAAGTCGATGGTTTACGATGGTTCGAATCCGACCGTGCTCAATGCGTATGGCGGCTTCCAAGTTTCCGAGACCCCGTTCTACAACGCCGAAACCGGCAAGCTCTGGCTGGAGCGCGGCGGCGTCTTCGTCCTTGCGAACATCCGCGGCGGCGGAGAGTTTGGGCCCGCCTGGCATGAGGCCGGGCTGAAGACCCATCGACAGAGGATCTACGACGACTTCTACGCGGTCGCGGCCGATCTCGTCACGCGCAACGTGACGACGCCGCGACACCTCGGCATTGAAGGCGGGTCGAACGGCGGGTTGTTGATGGGCGTCGAGTTCACGCAACACCCCGAGATGTGGAATGCGGTCGACATACAGGTCCCGTTGCTCGACATGCTGCGCTACGAGAAGATCGAAGCCGGCGCGTCGTGGGTCGGCGAGTACGGCAGCGTTTCCGTACCGGAAGAGCGCGCATTCCTCGCCTCGATTTCCCCGTACCAGAACATCAAGCCGGGCGTCGCGTATCCCGAACCGTTTATCTGGACGACGACGAAAGACGATCGGGTCGGGCCGGAGCACGCGCGCAAATTCGCGGCGAAGCTCGCGGCGATGGATGTCAGGTATCTCTTCTACGAAGTATCCGAGGGCGGTCACGGTTCCGGCGCAAACCTGAGCGAACGCGCACATACGAACGCGCTCGAATGGATCTATTTCACGCAGAAACTCATGACCGCACGCTGACCGGCGGTACGAGGTATCGATGTCACGTTACCTTCTGGCCCAGTCCCCCAATCCTGAAGCGGAGCGGCAACGATTGGCGCTGCTGCAAGAGTACTACGATCCGTGGACGATCGCTCGTCTCGAAAAGCTCGGCGTCGCGGCCGGATGGCGCTGTCTCGACGTCGGCGCAGGCGCCGGGTCGATCGCGCAATGGCTGGCGCAGCGCGTCGGCGCAAGCGGGTCGGTCTTCGCGATCGACCTTGACCTCAGACTTCTCGAACCGCTGGCGACATCGACCCTAACGGTGCACCGCCTCGACGTCTGCGCAGAAGAGTTGCCCAAAGACGCGGATCTCGTTTATTCCCGGCTGCTGCTTGAGCATCTGCCGGAACGCGAGACCGTGCTGCAACGGATGATCCGCGCGCTCCGCCCGGGTGGATTGATCGTCGTCATCGCCACCGACTTTCGAACCGTGCGCTTCAGTGAACCGGATGCAGCGCTCGATCGCGTGACGTCGTCCTTCGCCGTGGCGACCCAAACGGCCGGATGGAATATTCAAGTGGGGCCGGCGCTCGCTTCGATGCTGGAGAATGCCGGTCTCGTCGACGTTGCGGCTGAGTCCTGGCAATCCTACGATCGCGGCGGCGCTGCCTCGACGCTCGTCGCGATGACGTATCGGCGCCTTCGCGATTCGCTGATCCAACATGGCGCTGGAGCGGCCGACATCGAAGAAGTCATCGACCGGCTGGCAAGCGCGAGCGTCGGCATGTTCAGTCCGACGTCGTGGATGGCGTGGGGCCGGCGAAATCCCCGACGAGATTAGTCGTGCGCTTTAGCCAACGCGAAAATCGACAGCTGGCTTTATGCCACTGGCGAGCGTCTGATAGACCACGCAATATCGCTCCGTCAATTTTTGAAGCGTTGCAATGTCCTCCGGCGTCATGTCGCCGTCGAGGTCGAAGCGAAGCCGGATAGTCTTGAAGCCGACCGGCGCTTCGCGATCGACGCCCAACGTGCCGCGAAAATCCAAGTCTCCCTCAGCGGAGACGGTGCCGCTTCGGAGTGGAATATTTTTCGCTGTCGCGACCGAGCGCAACGTGACGCCCGCGCAGGCGACGAGCGCCTGCAGCAGCATGTCGCCGGAACACGCATACGTGCCGTCGCCGCCCGTTGCGGGATGCAGCCCTGCTCGCACGAGCGCGCGTCCGGTTTGGACGCTGCAACTAAGCCCGTCGGGATCGTCGACACGGCCGCTGGCGGTCAGGGTGACGAGCGCGGCGCCCGGCTCAGTGCGAAAGCGATCCTTGATCGGCGCCTGTAAGGCGCGCAAGCTCTCGGTATCCAAGCACATCCCCCTCTTCGCATGCAGCCACAGGACTTCGTTCGCGCATTGTTTGCTTTTCGGCATGAAGCATTGCAAAATCTTTGTGCTCTGATGACCAAGGTGCGGTGGTGCAGCATCGGCCCATAGTCGTCCGCGCCGGAATTCATTGTGATTTCAGTCGCCTCGTGTACTGTTTCTTTTGTCTTCAAAAGGAGCAGTCATGAGCAGCCGAATGGGGCGCCGGGGCGCCATCTTCTTGTCCGTTTGTGCGGCAATCGCACTCACCCTCACCGGTGGGCGTCTGGCGCAGGCCGGCCTCCAGTGGTCCCGTCACGCCGGCCTCGGAAAGGTTCTCACGACCTCCGGCGGCGGCCAGGTCTTCGGCTATGATATAGACCGGAGCGGCAATTTCGGCATGCTCGCGACGGCGAACAATATCCAGGAATTCGACCAGACGACGGGCGCGATCGTCAAGGTTTTCCCCGCCAGGACCCCACAGAACACGACCTATGGCTTCGACGGAATCTTCAATAAGGACGCCGGGCTCGTCGTGCGCTACGTCGAGGCTCGCGGCAGCTTCAACGCGATCCGGCACTACGATGTCGTCAGCCCACTCACCGCCGGCGGCTTCACCGGAGAGTGGACGCCGCCAGTGCGCGACATCGACATCCAGGCCGCGGGCAGTCAGCAGCAAGCAAAGACCGTCATCCTCGCATTCGAACGTGGCCCGCAGCGAAATGGCATAGACCTGTTCACTTCCGATGTCGCGGCCAACACATTCGGCAATGTCTTCCGGTTGGATGCGAACACGTTCTGCGAATGCTTCGGTCCACAGCTCGGAGCGTTTCTCGCCGCCAACCAGGCAGTCATCGCGCTTTCTCCAGATGGCGGCACGGTCGGCGGTCGTGCCCCGATCAATTACGTCGTCGACCTCACGACAGGCCAGATCGCCCAGTTCAACGGATTCAACAATGGCCCGTTCCATGCGGGCTATGTGAACGGCATGGCGATGGACCCGGCCACCGGCGTTGAAGTGACGACGACCGAGCTCAACGCGCAAGTCGAGTTCTACAACGTTGGTACGCGCTCCGGAATAACCGCAGTGCAACTGCCGTGCACCGGTAACGCGGATCAGTCGAATAGCGGCGCGGGCATCGGATTTGATCCCGTCAACAAGCTTTTTCTTGTGTCCGATCCTTCATACGCATGCGACGGCGGCCGCGACGGCGCTGTCGTCGTCTATGACGAGGCCGGTAATCTGGTCGAGAGCATATCCGGGTTCAAATTCTTCATCGCAGAACCGGGAGCGGTCGTGAACCCGCACACACGCGTTGGATGGATGTTCGGACCGGGCTTCGGCAACTTGCAGCAGTTCTTCTACTAGTCAGCTCACGGAACGATCTCGATCGCGTAGCCGGGATTTGTCTGGTCCAATTTCGCGGTTGCGCCGTAGAGCACGCCGTTTTGTCCGAAGACCAAGCCGCCGGAAGGCATGAGCGCATCGAATCCACCGCTGTACATCTGCAACGTCGTCAACCGCCATGGACCTACGTCTGCGAGTGGCGGCGAGAGTTCGTACACGGTGCCAAAGCCCGTGAGCCCGCTCGCGGAAGTCGTGCCGTAGAGGTTGCCGTTGCCGTCGAACATCACGTCGGAGGCTGTGATCGATCCGCTGATGCCTGGCGTGAAGCGGTAAAGCAGACGCTCTTTCCACAACCCGCCTGAAACCGGTGGCTGCAAGCTGAAGACGTCGTAATCCGCAGCTCCGTAGAGCCGGCCTGCGCCGTCGAAGACCATGTCTGATCCAGGGCCCGATTCGGCGGCATGAAAATCGAAGATGATGGATTCCTTCCACGTGCCGTTCGTCAGTCGCAAACGATATGCGGTGCCGCAACCGATGACGAGTCCTTCACCATCCGTGCACTTGCCGGTCCCGCCTTGCTCGGTCGTGCCGTAGAGATCGCCGTTTGGATCGACCGCAAAGCCGCCGCCCGGAAACGCGCCGTCGGGAACTCCGGCGAACGTGTAGAGCACGGTCTCGTTCCATTGGCCGCCGGGTGACGATGGAGGCGACAATGAAAAGGCGACACCGCATGGCCCCGGACTTATAGTGCACGGAACGAGCCCACCGAAGGTGGCCGTGCCGTAGATATTTCCGGAGCGGTCGACGATCAGATCGCCGGCCGGCGCTCCGCCGTCTCCGAAGTTAGGACCGCGAAAGCGGTGCAGCACTGCATAGGTCCATGCGCGACCGCGATGGGCGGGCGGTCTCAATGCAAAAATCGTTCCGCACGCGTCCGAGCAATTGCCGCCGCCGAACGTCGAGCCGTAGATGTTGCCGGCGCGATCGAAGGTCAGGCCTCTGCTTGGAGCTAGTCCATCCGTACCGCCGGCAAAATCATGGAGCACCGTCTCGGTCCACTTGCCGCCTCGAGTTGCCGGCGGCGATAATGCAAACACGATGCCGGAACCCGATGTGCCGCCGTAATAGGCCACGCCGTAGAGATTGCCCATGCGGTCGAACAGCATCGGGCCGGCCGGATTTCTTCCGTCACGTCCGTTGAAGTGATGGATCGTGATCGTCTTCGCGGTCGCCGGCAACGCCGGTCCGCCGAGCAACACAACGGCGGCGATCAGCGCGGCGGTCCTTAGATTATGCATGGCGTCCTGCGCTTGTTTGGACGTGCTCGGGAAGGAAGCCGACGCCGATGATGCGCGCGGGAATGCCGCGTACCGCAGACAATCTGAAGAGCCGGAGAAACCATGGTAGCCGGACCTTTTCGGCGGTATTCAGCACGCGATTCAAGATCCGCTCCTGGATGAACACTTGCATCGATTGTGTTTGACGCGTCGGGCGTTCGCGGCGGCGCTGAACGCGCTCGAGATCCGCATCGCTGGGGGCACCTTCGCGCAGTGCGTCGGTGAGGAGATTCGAGGCGGCCACCGCATCTTGAATCGCGAGATTGATCCCGATGCCGCCCACTGGTGACATGGCGTGGGCGGCGTCGCCGATGAACAGAAGGCCCGGCCGATGCCACTGCTTGAGGCGATTCACCGCCACGGTCAAGAGTTTGACGTCATCCCAGCTTTGCAATTCGCCGACGCGATCGGCGAGGAACGGCGCGATCGTGGCGATTTTCTGCCGGAACGCCTCCAGTCCGTCGCGCCGCATCTCGTCAAACGCGCCTTTCTTGATGACGATCGCGCACTGATAGTATTCGACGCGATCGATCGCCACGAGGATGCCGCCCGCGACGACGTTGCCGAACGTCTCTTGCGGATCGTCGGGTTTTTTCGAAAGACGCAACCACAAGGCATCGATCGGCGCGCCGATTTCGAGCACTTCGCATCCAGATTGTTCTCGCAGGATCGAAGAGCGTCCGTCGGCGGCAACCGTCAGACCGGCGTGGATGACCAATGCTTCGCCGTGCGAGAGCGCGCGAAGGCCCGTCACGCGTCCGTCCTCGATGAGGAGCTCGCGCGCTTCGGTTTCCATGAGCAGCCGGAATCCCGGAAAAGCCCGCGCGCGCTCGGCGAGAAAATTGAGGAAATCCCACTGCGGGATGAACATCACGAATTTGCAGGGACCCGGTACGCGTGAGAGGTCCGCGATCGTCACCACCTCGCCCGAGATGTTGACGGACAACGTGCGGACCTCCGAATGCCGCAACTTCAGGAATTCGTCGAGCAGTCCGAGCTCGTGCATCACGGTCAGCGTCGACGGGTGGATCGTGTCGCCGCGAAAATCGCGAAAGAAATCGGCGTGCTTCTCAAGCACGACGACGTCGATGCCCGCGCGTGCCAGCAGGTAGCCGAGCATGATCCCCGCCGGGCCGCCGCCGGCGATGCAGCAGCGCGTCGTCACCGGTTCCATACGGCCGGGCATTGCACGCCAGTATTCGGCATCCTTCGCCCGTCTATCCGCGTGGCGCGCAGTGTGCGGGATTGCACGATCGCAGAAAAGGACGCGGCCGGATTATCGCTCAAAGGCAAGGCATGGACGCGGACGTGATCGTGATCGGCGCCGGTGCTGCTGGGTTGGCGGCCGCGCGAAGCTTGGCCGGCAGTTCACTGCGCGTGATGCTGCTTGAGGCACGAGATCGTTTTGGTGGCCGCGTCTGGTCGCAGGATTCCAAGCCGGCAACGGCTCCAACCGAACTCGGCGCAGAGTTCATCCATGGTCCTGCCCGAGAGACGATGGCTCTACTCCACGATGCCGGAATTGCGGCGCTCGACACCGGCGACGAATCGTGGACCTGCGCGGACAGTGGCGGTCTGCAGCGCAATACGGACGACTTCGTATCGGCCGCCAACATTTTCGAGGCGTCGCGGGACCTTCCGCGAGATTTGAGCGTCGATCAATTCTTGCGGCGGTTTGAGAACGACGATAGAATGCGAGCGATGGCGATCGCGGCGCGCGCATTTGTCGAGGGATTCGATGCCGCCGATCCGGTGATCGCGAGTGCCCGGGCTATCGCGGATGAATGGCGATCGGGCGTCGATTTCGCAAGCGCGCGGCCGCTTGGCGGCTACCGCCCGATGTTCGACAGATTGCGCGACGCTTGTCTAGCCGCAGGCGTTCGCAGCGTGCTGTCGACCGTCGTCCGTCGCATTTCGTGGGGCCGGGGTTTCGTCGCCGTCGATGCTTCCGGTGCCGATGGAAAATCGGTGACGGTGCATGCGAGAGCCGCCGTCGTAACGCTGCCCGTCGGCGTCCTCAAGCACAAGGGCGACGAGGCCGAGGTCGTTTTCAACCCGGATCTGCCCGCGATCAAACGCGATGCGCTGCAAAGCATCGAGATGGGCAGTGCGGTGAAGGTCGCGCTTTGGTTTCGGATCGCGTTCTGGGAGCAGGTGGAGGACGGGCGCTACCGCAACAGCGCGTTTTTCCGCTGCGCCGGTCAGCCGTTCCCCACTTACTGGACGCAGTTTCCGCTGCGTAGCAAGCTCATCATCGCGTGGACGGGCGGTCCGAAGGCGATCGCGCTCCGCGGCGTTTCCGAGACGGAACGCATCGAGCGCGCGCTCAACGGGTTCGGTTCGATGTTCGGTGAGCTCGCGCTCGCGCGCAAGGAGTTCGAACGCGGCGTCACGCACGACTGGGACCTCGACCCTCTGTCGCGAGGAGCGTATAGTTACGTCGCCGTGGGAGGCGGAGATGCGCGTGCGGCGCTTGGGACGCCGGTCGATGAGACATTATTCTTCGCAGGCGAGGCCATGTCGGTGGACGGTCAGGGGGGCACGGTGAATGGAGCGCTTGAAACCGGTGAACGCGCCGCCCGAGACGCGGCGACATCGCTCGGCGCACGGCACGCGCTATGAGTGAAAGCGTTTCGTCCATCCTCGGTTCGTGGTCGAGCTTCTATGTCTTGAGCGGCTCATCGGCCGGCGCGCTCACCGGTCTGATGTTCGTCGTGATCACACTGGTCACCGGCGTCGAGCGCTCGCGAAATGCGAGAGACGGACTCTCGGTATTCAGCACGCCGACGGTGGCGCACTTCGGGTCGGCATTGCTCGTCTCTGCCGTTCTCAGTGCGCCGTGGGGATCGTTCGTCTCGCCTGCCGCGATGCTGGGGCTCGGCAGTCTGTACGCCGTCATCTACGTGACGCGCGTGTGGACTCGAACGAGTGGATTGACCGAATACCGCCCGGATCTCGAGGACCTGGTCTGGTACACGATTCTTCCACTCGTCGCGTACGCCGCAATTCTCGCCGGTGCGATAATTCTTCTCGTCATTCCCATCGACGCGATGTTCGCGATCGCAGCCGGCGTCCTGCTGCTCATCATCGTCGGCATTCGCAACGCATGGGATATCGTCACGTTCCTTGCCATCGAGGGACCCACGAAACCGACGACGTGAGCCTACGTGTCGTGCGGCGTCGGCAACGTGTAGTTCTGGCGAGCCGCATCGATGAGCACGATCGCGCGCGTGTCTTCGCTCCGCCAATTGCGTGCGGCATAGACGATCATCCCCATCGGCGTGCTCGGATCGGTCAAGTCGGAGACGGAGAGTCCGACTTGCTTCTTCAGCGTCGCGTCGAGCGCGCCGCGAAAAATTGCGGGCACCTTGTCGTATTGGTCGAGCACCTCGATCGCAGGCCCCATGTGATCAGCGACCTTCTTGGGGTCAAAGACGATCAACGTCACCACCCTGCTGCGGTCTTTGGCCCAATATTCAGACGGCACGAGCCCGAACATCTTGAGCGACACGCGAAATGGATTGTCCTTGGCCGCGCTGCTGGGCGCCTGCACGGCGGCTTGATCCGGCGCTAGATCTTGCGGCGGCGATTTTAGTAACGCGACGAGCCACGTGTCGAGTTGCTCCATGCTGGCGCCGGTCTTGATGAGTTCTTGCGATCCGATAAAAGGCTTGTACGTGTCCGGCCCCTCGCCGAAAAATGACGAGCCGAATTTTGTGACGTCGATGCTATCGTCGTACTTGCCGACGGTGAACACGGTGCTTGGCGAGTACACAGGAAACGTGCTCTGAGGCTGGCCGGGCGGCGAACCACCTTGCGAGACTCCTTTCGAACAGCCGGCAAGAAGCATCGCGATGATCAGTGTGCCGATGGCGGCGCGAGATGGTGAGATCATGGTGATCCTCCGCGTTATCACTGCGACGTTATTCGCGCACGAGCTCGACCCGGCGGTTCAGTGCTCTGCCTTCGGCCGTGTCGTTCGACGCCTTTGGTCGCGAGAATCCGAATCCGATGCTGCGTAGCCGGGTGGCCGCGATGGCGTATCGCTTTACCAGTGCGTCTTTCACCGCCAGGGCGCGACGCTTCGAGAGATCGAGATTGTACGCCGCGCCGCCGACGTTGTCGGTGTGGCCTTCAATGGTCAGTTTCCACGACGGATTTGCCGTAAGGGCGGCGGCGATCTCCTTGAGCACGGGGGCCGACTCCGGCTTGAGCGTCGCGCTGGCGAAGTCGAAATGGATGCCGTAGACGGCGACGCGCTTCGTCGTCGCAAGCGCCTTTGCGATCTTCGGCGTATTTGGAACGAGCGCGATTCGAGGCGGCGCGGACGCGGCGCCTGCAGAGGTTGCAAGCGTCTCGGTCGCGCTGGCCGACTCGCCGGCATCATCCGCACCTTTTACGACGAAGGGGTAGCTGCCGAGTCTGGCATTCTGCGGAATGGACACCGTCAACGTGAATTTCGCTGTATCTCCGTTGAGTGAGACGTGCGTTGGCGACAACGAAGCTTGCCACCGCGCGTTCGCCGGCGGTTGCAACGCGAGATTCACGACGCCCTTGTATCCATGGCTCGCAAAAACCGTGACCGCGAACGTCTTCGTCTGCGGCTTCCCCGGTGTGAAAGCAGCGACGCTCGAGGGCGCGATGATGAACGGGGTCGACACGCGCTGATCGCACGCAAGCGCAGCGCCCGGCGGCTGCCGAAGTTCCAGGAGCGCGATCTTTTGGTACTGCGCGATATCACTGTCGTCGCGGTCAAACCCATCGTAGATGATGAGGCCCTGGCCGAAGGGCGCGAACATCTGGACGAATCCGTTTTGCCCGAGCACGTTCGTTCCGTAGTAATGGCCGCACCAATGGCTGTCTTGGGTCGTGACGACGTTGGCGTCGCCAAGCTGTTGGCCGGTCGCCGCCACGTAGGCGGCGACGTCGACGAAGTGTGTCTTGTCGGCCGCGTTGCTGCCCAGCGTGTTCGAATCGACAAGGACTAAGTTGTTGCCGCGTGCAGCATGGGCACCTGGGTTCGAACTCGTGAATGCATACGGCAAAAAGCTGTAGTCAGTCGACTTGCAGTCGTCCGCGTCATGGATGATCAGCTTGTTTCCACTATACACCCAGTCCATCAACGCCTGCGACTGGGTCTTGCTCAACATCGACGCCGCGTCGCAAACGCTCGCGAGCGCGGCGATCCGATAACCGCCGAGCGTCTTCGGATCGAGGAGACTCATAAGCAGCGGCACGATCCGGTAACCCGGGTAGGTGGCCGGCGCGGAGAATGGCGGATACGTATCGGGGCTCGCAGCGAAGAGATCTAGGACCGGCTCGCCCGTTCCCTGTGGCGCGGATTGTGCAAATATTGATTCGCATGATGCGCCGCCGTTGAGACGGGCGGCGAACCAGTTCACAGCGCCACCGCCGTAGCCGATCATCAACGTGCCTTCAGTGTTGACCACAGCAGGGCTCATGGCGGCGTCGCCGCCGGTGAAGCTGACCACCGGACCCTCTTCGCTGCCGTGCAGTGGCGTCTCGGCTTGGCGCGAACAGAGCCCTGCACTCAACTCGCCGCCCGTCTGACGGACGTCCACGATGCTGTCGTCGGGCCCAAGCTGCTTGCTGTCAAAGGAGTCCGGAAAGACGCCCGCGTCGCCGCCGGCCGATGCGAGACTCTGATAGGGATCGCCTTGGAAATATCTCCAAACGCCGCCGACCGCAGGCGCTGTAGTGCGGGGCGTCAATGATCCCATCGCCGCGAGTGACGCCACCTTCGTCTGACCGTGCGCATCGATGGTCAATTTGAGCCAACGAGCCTGGACGGGCGGATCGACCGTCACTTCCTGCCGGCCGTTTTCGGTGAGCTGATAGGTGCCGATGTCGTTGAAGCCGGACGTGGCGCTCGTGGTCGACGCCGCAAAGTGCAGCGTCTGCGCGTCGTTGGCAGCGTCTCCGCCCGACTCGAAGACGAATTGATCGATCGTGCCCGGTGCGGCGAGTTCGTAGACGACCACATACGGACCGGCGGATCCTTCTTTCGCGCTCCAGCCGCCCTCGCCGAGCAGCGACTGCAGTCCGGTTCCGCTCGCGGGCCATGCACGTAAGATCGTGCCCTGCTGCGCCGACAGCAAGTTGACCGGCTCTATCGCTCCGGACTGAACGGGCGCGGGCGACGCTTGCAGTTCGGCGTCGCTTGCGAGCGCAGCCGGTTCGACCGTTGCCGCTGACGTGGTCGGCGACGCGGACGGACCGCCTGCAGTTTCGTTTTTTTGGCCGCATCCTGCGACCACGCTTGCGAGCAAGAATCCCAGAACTGTCGCGAGCGCGCGAGAAGTCCGAAGTACGGCGTGCATATCCGTCGGGAAACTGCGCATGAATCGACCCTCTCGCGGTGGGCGCGTACGGTGACCACCTGTCTCACCCATAATAGTATACGGACGTCGAGAACGCGTCCAAATTGCGGGTAAACCATCATTATTCTCTTTTCGCGTCCCGCTTCGCGCGATTACTTCTGGGTGAACTACGATTCGTACACTTCGAAGTGTTGGACGGCGGGTGTCAACTCGACCAGAAACGATGCGTCAAAGTCGTAGTATTTCGCGCGGCTTATATCGTCGCCGGCAAACGCCCTGATCGATCCTTCGGAATCCCACAACGTGAACGTCATGAAATGTGCGACATCGCCTTCGTTGCGGTGCAAGACGAGCGCACGCTTATTGCCGGGAATGCGTTCGTAGTCGGGAATCGCGACCGTCCGCATGAGCGCGAGATACTGATCTGCCTTTTCGATCGGCACGACCCCGTGCCATATCCTCGCGATCATCGGAATCCAATCCTCACTCTGCGGCTAGTGCACAGGAACGAGGCGAAACGGTCGAGGCCGACCTTCGTAGGTACCAAGACCGACGATGACGCCGGCGCTATTGATCCCGCGCGCGCACGTCAGGTGCCATCCCGAATCCGCATCGATA
>DATBOZ010000202.1:0-4143 GCA_036561585.1 Candidatus Eremiobacteraceae bacterium
CATAGAGCTGCGGCCACAACGTTGCGATAAAAGGAAGCACGAGCAGCCAATACGCGAATCGCCGCGGGTTACGGCGTGCGAACGGGTCGTTCATACGCGCGCCGATTCTCGGCCGTTTCCAGGAGTCCTGTGGCTCGCGAAATTAGGCCGGCCGTCCTACGTTCGAGGAATCGTTGCCGCAGCCACCCGAATGATGCGCCCGAACGATATGAACTTGCGCGTCACCGACCACCTGGCCAACGAGCGGACCTTTCTCGCCTACGTGCGGACGTCGCTGTCGCTCATGGCGTTTGGATTTGTCATCGCGAAATTCGCGGTGCTCGCGCACTCAATGCCGGGCGGTCAGATCGGCGTCTCACCGGCAGCGGCCATGTCCGGTCACAAGTTGGGCATCGCGTTTGCTGCGATCGGCGCGGTGCTCGGCGCCATTGGGTCATGGCGCTTCGTGGTCGTCGATACCGAACTCAAGCGTGATGAATATCATTCGGCGCCATGGCTCGCGCTCGCCGTTGGCTCGGCCACGGTGATCACCGGCGTCCTTGTCATCATGAATCTATTGCGCGTATTGTGAGGCGATCGCCGCGGCGCGTTTGCGCACCTCGTCAGCAACGTCGGTAGGCTCGACGACCTTCGCAAGACCGCCAAAACCTAAGACCCACGAGATCAACTCTTCCGCCATCGTGACCGAGAACGTCATGCGCAGCGTTCCATCCGGTAGCGTCTCGCAACCCACTTCGGCGGGCCAGCGCCGCGATCGCACATTTGCCGCGGCCTTGGGATCGAACTCGATCACGATCGTCTGCGGCACGCCGCGGCCCATCATCACGCCGAAGCTGGAGCGCAGATCGTCGTCGAGCTTCCACTGTGGGTCGGGATCGAATGGTTCGAGCAATTCGACGTCGCCCATGCGGTCGAGCGCGAAAAGTTTCGGGCGGTCTTCGCCTTCCACGATCGCCCAGCAGTAGATCCGGCCGTCGTGGTCATGCATCGCGAGCGGTTTCGCCCAGCGCGGGTCGGTGGCGCCGCCCGCGGTATGCGTGTAGTCGAACTGGATGAGGCGGCTTTCGCGAATTGCGGTGTCGACATTGTCGAGCCGTTCGTAGAATGCGCGATCGGCGCGCGGCTGCGGTCGCCGTGACGAAAGCGTCGCAGCGGCTTCCGGGTCCTCGATCGCGATGCGCGCGTCCAAGATGTCGAGCACATCGCCGAGCGCACCGACGTACGGCGCGCCGAGGCCCGCGATGGCGGTGCGCACGAGCGCGAGTTGAGCGCGGCTGCGCGGATCGAGTTTGGGGCGCGAAAGTGCGGCGCGCGCGGGGATGTGGTAGAGCTTATCTTTGCTGCTGTAGGTGAGCGGGTAGCCGGCGTCGCGCAGTTCTGCTTTCACGCGTTTAAACGTCGCTTCGGACGTGGTGGTGAGAATCTCGTGCAGGCGCGCTTTTGAAATCGCACGCTGTTCATCGATCTCCTTGAGCAGCCTGATGAATCGAGCGGTACGACCGAGGTGTTCTCCTGTTTTGGTGGCCATCGGAAGCGGAGTTGTGGGAGGGCGCCGCGTTGCCCTGTGAACGCATAGGCAAGCGCTCAAACCGCGCGCAATCCGCGCGCAATCCGCGTGTGGACCCCCTTGCGCATAGACCCTCGATGTGATAAAATTTCCTCAGTGTTCCTCAGAGAGGAGTGGGTTGACGCCCGCTCCTTTCCACGTTAACGAGAGACGTTATGGCAGTAAGAAAAACGACCAAGAAAAATGCCGACGGTTCGGCGCCGGCCGGCGTCGCGACTCCGGCGGTTGCAAATCCGCAGCTCATCGCTGCGCTCAAAGAGCTCGAACGCGACCGCAACCTTTCAGCCGAGGTGCTGATGGAGGCGCTGGAAGCCGCGCTCGTCTCGGCGTATAAGCGCAACTTCGTCCGCGAAGCAGAGGCGGTCGGCAATCCGGTCGTGATCGTGGATCGCGAGAATGGCGCGTACCGCGTGTACGCGCGGCGCACGGTCGCGGCGGAGGTCGTCGATCCTTCGGTCGAGATCGCGGTCGCCGAGGCCGGCGGCAAAGCGGTGGGCGAGAATTTCGACGTCGAGATCACGCCAAAAGAGTTTGGTCGCATCGCGGCGCAGACCGCCAAGCAGGTGATCGTGCAGCGGATTCGCGAGGCCGAGCGCGACATGGTGTTCGACGAATATAACGATCGGCTCGACGAACTCGTCGGGGGGCAAGTGCTGCGCTACGAACAGCGTAACATGTTCGTCGATCTCGGAAAGGCCGAGGCGATCCTGCCGGTCTCCGAGCAAGTGGCGCACGAATCTTTTCGCATCAACGAACGGGTCCGCGCCTACGTGATGGAAGTGCGTAAGACCAATCGCGGCCCGCAGATCATTCTCTCACGCATCCACCCCAACGTCGTGCGGCGTCTCTTCGAGCAAGAAATTCCGGAAGTCTCGCAAGGCATTGTCGAGGTGAAGGACGTCGCGCGCGAGCCCGGCGCGCGTTCGAAGATCTCCGTGTGGACGAATGAAGAAGACATCGACGCGGTCGGCGCGTGCCTCGGGCCGCGCTCATCGCGCGTGAACAACATCAGCGAGGAGCTGCGCGGCGAGAAGATCGACGTCATCCAATGGGCGCCCGATCCCGCAACCTACGTCGCCAACGCATTGGCGCCCGCCAAAGTCATCCAGGTGCATTTGAACGAGCGCGAGCATCTCGCGGAAGCCGTCGTGCCCGACTATCAGCTGTCGCTCGCGATCGGCAAAGAAGGCCAAAACGTTCGCCTTGCCGCGCGGCTCACGGGTTGGCGCATCGACATCCACAACGAAGAGCAATGGGCGGAAGTGGTTTCGCAGCGCGTCGACGAGGATAAGGAGCGCGAAGAGCTTGCGGCGATGGCCGAGGTTGCTGCCGAAGAGAGCGGCGTCGAACTCACCGCCGAGATGCTCGCGCAAGACGAAGAGCTGATCCGCAAACTGCAGGAACTGCAGCGGATGACGCTCGGTGAAGACGAGGAAGAAGAAGCGGAAGCGATTCCCGAGGCGGAGGCAGAGCCGGAGCCGGCGGAATAATGTCAAGTTGATATCGCAATATCGGAAAGCACGCTCTGTCGGAAACGCTATCCGCTTCGCAATATTTGTCTGCGCCCTGTGCAGTGGCTTAGGCTTCGCGACAACGCCGGCAGAGGCGCACGGCCCTCTCTTGGCTTGGGCGGAGTCCGGGCAGGCTAAATATCTCGGGCCCAACGCTAAACCGTTCATGATGCGGATCGAGGATCGGTTTCCGATTCGCCTCGCGGCTGGCGGCGTAAAGGCCGAAACGGCCTGTTCGGGGTCGATATGGGTCTACGACTACGCGCATCACATCGCGGCTGCCCAGGACGGCGGACCAGAGGCGCTTCTCTACCTCGGCGATCCACCGGAGAAGTTGCCCGCCCGCGACCTATCGCACGTGATCACAGCGCGCGGAGTACACTTAGGAGAGGTACCTCTACAGGTAGCGACCGCACTTCGCGTGCCCCTCTCCGACGTCGTTCGAACGTCAGCACACCGACAGTTTCTTTATCTTGAAAAAGCTGCACACATCAAGGGGCAAAGCCACGAATTCGCGGACATCGCGATGATCGTATTCTACGACGGACGAGTTGTTTCCATTTGGTTAGCTCACAACGAATCCTAGGCAACCATCGGTTCGAGCTGTTCTGCAGCACACGACACACGTAAGAATCGATTCGCAGCGCGCGAACTAGCGCAGAAACAGTCCTTCGACAAACGGCGGATGAGGGCCGAAGACGATATCCATCGCGTGTGCGACGGCGTCGACAGCGCTTCGCAATCCTCCGAGCAATCTTGCGTTAGTCATATTCACAATTATCGTCAGAATGACGGCGTAGTTTACATTAAGGTAAGCGCGGTCACGTTTCATCACAAATGGAGTGGGGCGAGCACAGCCCGCCCCTTGACGTACCTTACTCGACGCCGGCGAATTTAAAGCCCTTGATCGAGCCGATGCCGGTCGTGTTGTCGTAGCCGGCGTGGGCATTGAAGCCACCATTTGATCCCATGGTGATGTCGTGGAAGACGGTGTAGCCGTTGTTGGCGAACGCTTTGTAGATGCGCGGGTTGGCGAATCCGATGCGCTTGCCGTCCTTCTGATTG
>DATBOZ010000203.1:0-7714 GCA_036561585.1 Candidatus Eremiobacteraceae bacterium
CGGCCGCCGTCGAGGATGTCGAGGAATTGCTTGAAGCCGCGGCCGCGCGGCCCGAGCAGATGATCCTCAGGCACTTGCGCGTTCTGAAACGACAGCTCGCGCGTGTCCGATGCGCGCCAGCCCATTTTCTTGTACGGTTTCGCGCGGGTGTATCCGGCGGTATCTTGCGGCACGATCACATTGGAGATTTCCGGACGGTTGTCGCCCGTTTTTCCGGTCACGGCGGTGATGGTCACGCCGCCCGTGATCGCAGTGCCCGCGTTGGTGATGAAACACTTGGTTCCGTTGATCGTCCACTTGCCGTCCGCGAGCACCGCGGTTGTGGCGGTCGCGCCGGCGTCCGAGCCCGCTTGCGGTTCCGTCAGCCCGAACGCCCACAGCTGCTCGCCCTGCGCGAGCGGCACGAGCCAGCGTTGCTTTTGCGCCTCGGTGCCGAAGAGAAATATCGGCGATGCACCGAGCGAGACGTGGGCGGCCATCGTAATGCCCGCCGACGCATCGGCGCGGCCGATCTCCATCACCGCGAGCGCATACGAAACGGTGTCCGCACCCGAGCCGCCGTACGCTTCCGGAAACGGCAGGCCGAGCAGACCGAGTTTTCCCATCTGCTTGATCGTGTCGAGCGGAAATGTCGCTGTCGCGTCCCACTCTTGTGCGTGCGGCGCGATCTCGCCCTCGGCGAATTCGCGACACAGTTTCTGCACGTCCAACTGCTCGGGCGTGAGATCGAAATCCATCGCCTAACCTTTCTGAGAAAACGCGGTGGGGCGCTCGTGGTCAGCCCTTTTCGGCGTGATAGGGCAGTCCCGCCTGGCGGCGAACTCCTACAGCCAATGATCGTCTTCAAAGACGTAGGGCTCGTCTATCCGAACGGCGTGCACGCGCTGTCGAACATCGATCTCGAGCTTGGGCGGGGCGAGTTTGTCTTCTTAGTCGGCGGTTCCGGGCAGGGCAAATCCAGTCTTCTGAAGTGCATCTACCGCGAAGTCGAGCCGACGACCGGTGAAGTCGACATCGACGGCGTGCCGCTGCGCGGTATCGCGGCCGGCCAGATACCCTTCCTGCGCCGCAAGGTCGGCGTCGTTTTTCAAGACTTCAAGCTGCTCCAGCAGAAGACGGTCTGGGAGAATGTCGCCTACGCGCTGCAAGTGACGGGCGCGAGTTCCCGCGACGTCATGCGCCGCGTGCCGCGGATGCTCGAACTCGTCGGCATCGCGCACAAGAGCAAGATGTTCCCATACGAGCTGTCGGGCGGCGAGCAACAGCGCACCGCCATCGCGCGGTCGCTCGTCAACAATCCGCTCATCCTGCTCTGCGACGAGCCGACCGGCAATCTCGATCCCGAGACATCGAACGAGATCATGGCGCTGCTCGCGCGCATCAACGCCAAAGGCACCACCGTCGTCGTCGCCACCCACAACCAAGCGGTCGTCGACCGCATGCGCCGGCGCGTCGTCCGGCTCACCAACGGCCGCATCGCCAACGACCAGGAGCGGGGACACTACCACATTGGACTGGGGTAAGGTCCGGTTTTTCTGGGCCGAAGTCGCGCAGAACTTCACCCGCAATCTCACGATGGCGGTCACCGCCGTGGGAACGGTCGCGGTTTCTGTGGTGCTCTTGGGAACGATTCTCTTTCTCCACGAGTCTTTTGCCATCTTCATGAAGCAGGTGGTCGGGCAGGTCACGATCGCGGCCTATCTCAAGGATAACACGCCCAAAACGCAAGTGGACGGTACCCTGCGCGTCATGAAATCCGACCCGCGGGTCGAGACCGTCACCTTCGTGTCCAAGAAACAGGCGATGGACGGCCTGCGCGACCGCTTGCGCGGCCAGATGAACCTCAATCTCATCAATTCCAATCCGCTGCCGGACGCCATCTTGGTCCATCCGGCCGATCCAAACGACTCAGGCAGCATCGCCAAGCGATTGCAAGGTCTCCCGGCGGTCGCGAGCGTCAACTATCGCAGCGACATCACGGAAAAACTGTTGCGGGTGGAGTCGGTGCTCGGCGCCGTCGGTCTGGGTGTGGTGAGCCTGCTGCTCGCTGCCACCGCGTTGCTGATCTACAATACCATCCGCTTGACCGTATTCGCGCGCCGAAGCGAGATCCACATCATGCAGTTGGTCGGCGCGACCCACTGGACCGTGCGCTGGCCGTTCGTCTTCGAAGGCATCCTGACCGGGGTCGCGGGGGCCGTCATCGGCATCGCGCTGCTTGAGTTCGCGTACCGCACGTTCGCGCCGAGGATCGCGATCGATCTGCCCTTCCTGCCATTCAATTTTGCGGTTGTGCCGGTGGGCGTCATCGCATTCGAACTGCTGTGCACGGGCGCGCTCGTCGGCATGCTCGCGAGCATGCTGTCGGTGAGCCGGTACTTGCGGTCCAGTTGATGGCGCGCGCGCGCGCCGCGTGGATCGCCGGCATCTTCGCAGTCGCCGTTCTCGGCGCCGCCAAGCCGACGCCCATTCCCATCACCGATCAGATCAAACACACGCAGGACGTGTTGAACGCGACCCAGACGAAAGTGCACTACACGCGCTTGAAGGTTCGGCAAGCGAAGTTCAAAGTGCTCACGATCTCGCAGCAACTCGACGAGACCAACGGCAATATCACGCGCGTCGACAACACGATCGGCGGATTGAACCGCTCCATCCGCCAGATCGAGCTGCGGCTCAACATCCGCCGCAACCAATTGGAAGCAACGCGAGCAAGCCTCTACCGCCACCGCGACGCGCTGAACCGCCGGCTCGTGGACGTCTACGAATACGGCCCGGTGTCATACGTCGACGTACTGCTCGCATCGACGTCCTTCTCTGACTTCGTCGTGCGCTGGGACTTCGTGCGGGCGATCCTCAAGTCGGATACCGCCCTCATCTCAGGCATCAATACCGAGCAGTCGAAGTACGAGCACTTGGTCGCGGGCCTCGAGCAGACGCAGGCGCAACTCGCCGCCGCCCAAGCCGAGCAACAGAGTCAGGAACAGCAGCTTTCTGCGCTCGCGGAAGAACGGCGTCAGCTGCTCGGCGTCGCGCAGCAGCAACGCAACGTCATTGTGTCGCAGCTCGTTGAACTCGAGGGTCTCACCGCGCAAGAAGAGGCCCGGTTGCAAGCGCTGATCGTGGAGAAACAGCGCGAAGACTACTTGGCCACGCTCGAAGCGCGCCGCGCCGCGCAAGCCGCTCGCCGCGCAGCCGCCATCGCCGCCGGCCTGCCGCCGCCGCCGGAATCGCCGCTCGGCGGACCCGTTTCATTCATATGGCCGGTCCGCGGACCGATAACATCGCCGTTCGGCATGCGCACCGACCCGGTCACCGGGCGCTACGCGCTGCATTCGGGCATCGACATCGGCGTCGACTACGGAACGCCCATCCGCGCGGCAGCCGATGGGCTCATCATCTACGCGGGCTGGTACGGCGGTTACGGCAATCTGATCACGATCGACAATGGGGACAGCTACTCGACCCTCTATGCCCATTGCTCGGCGATGTACGTGAGTATTAACCAGCGCGTCGAGCGCGGGCAGGTGATCGGCGCCGTGGGCGCCACCGGGTATGCCACCGGACCACACCTGCATTTTGAGATACGGAAGAACGGTGTCCCTTTCGACCCGCTCACGAAGCTGTGAGTCCCCTTAAATTGAGACAAAACGCCGGTATTTAACGTAAACTTGACGACAATGATATTAGGGTCCCGGCATGCTGGTGGAGAAGACACCGGTCCGGGTATAGGCTAGGGGCGGCCACGAGGGCCGCTTCGCACGTATCCACCGTCGAAAGGAAGCCCGTTCACGTGTCGCTCAAGTCCCGACTTTCCATCTTCGGCTCCGCCGCGTTGGCCATCGCGGCAGCGGCTGCCGCCACATTCGTCGCGATCCACGTCGTCGCCGACGCCAAGAATGCGCATGCCCCCGCAAGCGGTCAGGTCTACTCGATCAATCCGAATCTGTATTCGACCGCGTCGGCAACCGACGCGACGGGCGGAGACGACCGCGCACAGGGCATGGATATGCTCGACAAGGCGTTTGAAAAGCTCCACGCCGAGTACTATAAGCCGGTCGACGACACCGCATTGCTCAAGGGCGAACACGATGGACTGATCGCGTACTTGAAGACCAAGAAAGTCGACGCGGTGTTGCCTGCACCCACGGCCGGCGAACCCAACGACGTCTCGAGCGACGAAAATTCCGCCAACGCCATCTTCTCAGCCGCCTACGACAAGTATGCCGCGAAGTTCGGCAGCGACGATGTGGTCTACGCAGCGATTTCCGGCATGCTCGGCGCGCTCGGCGATCCGTACACCGTGTACATGTCGCAAAAGGACACCCAGCGATTCAATGAGTCCATCGCCGGCGGCGATTTCGGCGGCATCGGCGTCTATATCGAACAAGACTTGAAGTCGAAGCAGACGCTCGTCATCGGGCCGATCCAAGACACGCCCGCCGCGAAGGCCGGACTTCAACCGGGCGATCTCATCGTCTCGGTCGACGGTCATGCTACCAAGGGCGTGCCGGTCGATGCCGTGATGGGATTCATTCGGGGCAAGCAGGGCACGACCGTGCATCTGGTTCTGTCGCGCATCAGCGGCAAGGCCACGCTCATCAAACAAGTCGCGGTCCAGCGCGAACAGATCCACGTTCCGTCCGTATCCTATAAGATGGTCGATCACAACATCGGCTATCTGCAGCTCTTCATCTTCGGCGAGACCTCTGCCGACGAGATCGCGCATGCGCTCGACGTGCTCAACAGCAAAGGCGCGAAGGCGTATATCCTCGATCTGCGCAACAACGGCGGCGGGCTGCTGTACGCGGCCGTGCAGATCGCTTCGAAGTTCATTCCGGATGGGCCGATCGTCTCCACGATCGACCGCTACGGTCACGTCGAATCCGAGAACGCCACCCAGGACGCCATGCCGCCGCATCCGCTCGTCGTGCTCGTCAACCAGTATTCCGCCAGCGCGTCGGAGATCACCGCGGGCGCGCTGCAGGACACGAAGATCGGCACGCTGATCGGTGTGAAGACGTACGGCAAAGGCGTGGTCCAAACACTCTACCCGTTCTCCGATTCGAGCGAGTTCAAGATCACGACCGCGCGCTACGTCACGCCGCTCGGCCGGGATATCAATAAGAAGGGCATCGTGCCGAACGTCGTGGTGCCGATGAATCCGCAACTCGTCGGCTTCCCGGGCAAAGACGTCCAGTTCAACGCCGCGGTGCAGTTCATCAAACAGCAGATCGCGCTGAACGCGACCGGCACGAGATAGCCGAAAGGATCACGCGCATCATGCTGCCACTGCTTCGCGGCCGGGCCGCCGCATCCGCGCTCGCCGTCGCACTCGCGCTGCAGGCATTCGCCGCCGTCGCGCCCGCGCGCGCGGCCGCCGCGACATCGCATACCGACGCGAGTCTCGACCGCGCGATGCTCTCGTATACGTTTGCGCGTGCGTCCAATGAATTCTACAAGGAGACCGGCGGGCAAGTGCTGCTCGACGGCGCCGTCGGCGGTATGCGGCTCGCCGTCAAGGAGCACGGGGGGAATCCGTCGCTCGTGCCGTCGCTGCGCGATGGCGGCAGCTCGGACGCCGACACCGCAAAGCTGGGCCGTGAGCTCGATCTGGCCACGAGGACCTTTGCGAAGAAAGTCGGCGAGCGCGAACTTGCGTACGCCGCTATCAAGGGCATGTTGCAAGCCCTGCGCGACCGCTGGACGGTCTTCCTCGATCCGAAGGAATACAAGAACTTCAATACCGCGCTCGACGGCGCGAACTACGCCGGAGTCGGCATCGTCATCCAGATCGATCCTGCGACCAAGCGAATCGGCGTGCAGCAGACGATGGACGGCGGTCCGGCGGCGAAGGCTGGCCTGACCGCAGGCGACGTGATGATCTCGATCAACGGCCACGACACGACGGGCCTCACGATTTTACAAGCCAGCACGCTCTTGCGCGGCAAGGTGGGCACGCCGGTCACACTCGTCGTGCAGCGGCCGGGCGCGCCGGCCACCATCTCGGTCTCGCTGAAGCGCGATTTCGTGCGCACGCCGAGCGTGCTCGCGCGGATGCTGCCCGGCAATATCGGCTACCTGCAGGTCATCGTGTTCGGCTCGTCCACCGGCCAGGAAGTGGATGAAGCGCTGACGCGGCTCGACAAACAAGGCGCGGCCGGCTACATCCTCGACCTTCGCAACAACGGCGGCGGCTACTTGAACGCGGCCGTCGACGTCTCGTCGAAGTTCGTGCCCGAAGGTCCGATCGTCTCCATCGACAGCCGCTCGAAGCCGTTGACCACGTTTGACGCCGAGAACACGGCAATCGCGCCGCGGCCGCTCGTCGTGCTGGTGAATCAATTCACCGCCAGCGCGTCGGAGATCACCTCGGGCGCCATCCAGGACGCCGGCGCGGGGACGATCGTCGGCAACCGCACGTTCGGCAAAGGCGTCGTGCAGACGGTGTATCCGCTGCCCGACGGAAGCGCGATCAAGATCACGACGGCGCGTTACCTCACGCCAAGCGGACGCGACCTCAACGCTGTCGGCATCGATCCGGATGTGACGGTGCCGTTCGTCGACCCACAAAATGTCGGACAGCTTGAGACCGATGGTCAGCTGCGGCGTGCCGTGGAGATCGTCCGCTCGCAGTTGGCCGCGTCACCCGCCCCCATCGCGACGACATCGACCGGCGCAGGCAAATAAGCCGCAGCGCACTAAAACACGTCTTCGAATGACGAAAGACGCGCTCGCTCGCACGGCTCCGCTATGGGTGCCGTCGCAGGCCGCCATCGAATCGGCGAACATCACGGCAGCCATGAACGCGCTCGGGGCAGACAGCCTCGAAGGCCTGTGGGCGATGGCGCGCTCGGATATCGCCGGATTCTATCATCGTCTGCTCGCGCATATCGGCCTCGCGTGGTTCGAGCCGTACACCACGACGCTCGATCTCTCGCGCGGTCCGGAGTTCGCGCGCTGGTTCGCGGGCGGGAGCTACAACGCGTCGTACAATTGCCTGGATAAGCATGTCCTCGCCGGTCGGGGCAGTGCCGAAGCGCTCGCGTGGGAAGGCGACGGCGGACAGATCCGCTCGCTGACCTTCGACGCGCTGCAGGCAGAAGTATGCCGCCTCGCGTCGGGCCTGCGTTCGCTCGGCGTTGGTAAGGGGGATCGCGTCGGCATCTTCATGCCGCTCGTGCCCGAGACGGCGATCGCGCTGTTGGCGATCGGACGGATCGGCGGCGTCGCGGTGCCGGCATTTTCCGGTTACGCAGCGCCCGCATTGGTGGCCCGGCTGGAAGACGCCGGTGCAAAGGTCTTGTTGACGGTGCGTTCGGCGTCACGCCGTGGCAAGGCGGTGGATATGCTTGCAAGTGCGCTTGCCGCGGCAGATGCGGTGCCGAGCATCGAACACGTGGTGGTGCTCGGTGGTTCGCCCCAAGCGAAAAATTCGCGCGTCGTCGACTGGAACGCGCTCACGCGCGGTCAGCCGGACTTCATCGACGCCGACCGCACGGCCGCCGACGATCCGTATCTGTTGTTGTACACGTCCGGCTCGACCGGCAAACCCAAAGGCGCGGTGCACGGCCACGCGGGGTTCCCCGTCAAAGTGCAGATCGACCAATACCTGTGCTTCGATGTGAAACCGGGCGACCGCATGCTGTGGTTCACCGACATGGGCTGGATGATGGGCCCGTTTCTCGTGCTCGGCGCGCTTGGGTTAGGCGCC